>JBILLV010000201.1:0-16738 GCA_044375895.1 Polyangiales bacterium
CCCAACGAGACGAAGAACGCCGCTTCCAACGCCCCTCGACGAAGGCGACCGAAAGGCTGCCAGCGACGGACGACGGACCGTATCGCGGAAGCGATCGGTTGCTGATCCTCGTCGCTTCGAGACCTACTCCGAATCCCAGCGCCACCCGTCGGCTTTGCTTCGTGCGATGTTCGCGGCGATGATCGCGCCCATGCTTCTTCGACGCACGCTCCTCCCGCTGCTGGCTTGCGGCGCCTTCGACGCCTGCGCCCGCCCGAGCGCGGTCGTCGCGCCGCCGCCGTCGTATGTCCCGCCGCCGTCGTATGTCCCGCCACCGTATGTCCCGCCGCCCGCGTTGGCCGTGCCGCTTCAACCGCTGGATGCAGCGGCCGCCGTGATCGACGCGTCGAACGCAGACCCCGTCGCGACCACGCTCGACGACGATCCCGCCCTCGCGATCGAAGACGCGGCGGTCGTCCGTCGCGGGCGCTGCTTCGTGCGCACCGTCCTGGGGTACCCCTGCCACGGCGCGCCGATGCCCACACCGACCGCGCCCGTGCGCACCGAGCTCTGCGACGGATGCCGCACCGACGCTGACTGCCGCAGCCCGCGCGGGGGCCGTTGTGTGGTCGTGCCTGGCAACACCTGCGCACCGCCGCTGCGGGTGTGCCGCCGCCCCAACGACGCATGCAGTCAATGCGAGGGGCGCCCCACCTTCGACGCCCCCGGCTGCGTCAACGACGGCCTCGGGCACGCCATCTGCGCGAGGCTCGGGCCGCCACCGCCGACCGCGCCGCACTGACGTTCTCCGCGGTCCGGCGCGCGCTGGGTCGCCCTCGCTGCGTCACTGGCCGCTCGCCGCGCCGGTGCTATACCCTGCGTCCCTCCGCCTCTCGCCCCCTCCCCCACACCGCTCCGCACATCCCCCAATGGCCCACTCCTACAAGCTCGAACCCATCGACGACGTCCGCTGGCGCATCCCCATGCAGGGCGCGATGCGCGTCGAGGGCCGCATCTACGCCGACGCCGCGATGATGGCCTCGCTCCACGACGACCCGTGCGTCGCGCAGATCGCCAACGTCGCGGCCCTCCCCGGCATCGTCGGGGCGGCCCTCGCGATGCCCGATTTCCACTGGGGCTACGGCTTCCCCATCGGCGGCGTCGCGGCCTTCGACCCCGACCTCGGCGGCGTCGTGTCGCCCGGCGGCGTCGGGTACGACATCAACTGCGGCGTCCGCCTCCACACCACCGACCTCGCCGTCGACGCGCTCCTCCCGCACCGCGACCGCGCCGCCGACGCCCTCCAGCTCGCCGTCCCCGCAGGAACCGCCCCGACCAAGCGCGACTCCCGCGTCCCCGACCTCGACGCCATCCTCGCCGAGGGGGCGCGCTCGCTGCTCGACTCGGGCGTGGTGATCGACGACGACCTCGACGCCATCGAAGACGGCGGCTGCATGCTCCCCGCGGAGCCCGACCTCGTGAGCAAGCGGGCCCGCGAGCGCGGCCTCCAGCAGATCGGCACGCTCGGCGGCGGCAACCACTTCCTCGAGGTCGACCGCGTCGCCGAGGTGTACGACGAGGCCCTCGCCGAGCGCTTCGGCCTGCGCGTCGGCATGGTGACCGTGCTCGTTCACTCCGGGTCGCGCGGCCTCGGTCACGCCGCCTGCGAGGAGCTGCTCCCGGTGATGGTGAAGGCCGCGAAGAAGGCCGGCATCGAGCTCACCGACAAGCAGCTCGCCTGCGCGCCGCTCGGGAGCCCGGAGGCCGAGCGCTACCTCCGCGTGATGGCCGCCGCCGCCAACTTCGCCTACGTCAACCGCGCCCTCGTTGCGTACAAGGCCCTCGGCGCCCTCGCGAAGGCCGTCGGGCTCAACCGCACCGCCCTCGGCGCGTCGCTGCTCTACGACGTGTGCCACAACATCGCGAAGTTTGAGACGCACCGGGTGGACGGCGTCGCGCGACGGCTGTGCGTCCACCGCAAGGGGGCGACCCGCGCCTTCGGGCCGGGCCGCGAGGAGCTCTCCCCGCGCTTCCGCGACGTGGGGCAACCCGTCATCATCCCGGGCGACATGGGGCGCTACAGCTACGTGCTATGCGGCCTCGGCGGCAACGACGACGAGGCCTTCGGCAGCGCCTGCCACGGCGCCGGACGGCTCCTCGCACGGAGCGCCACGCGCAAGACCTCCACCGGCGCCGCCGTGCTCAAGGCCCTCAACGACAAGGGGATCGCCCTCCGCGCGGCCAGCGTCAACGCCATCGTCGAGGAGATGCCCGAGGCGTACAAAGACGTCGCCGACGTCGTGGGCATCGTGGAGGCCGCCGGGCTCGCGCGGCGCGTGTGTCGGCTCGAACCCATCATCGTCGTCAAGGGCTGACGCACGGCGCGCGTCGCCCGGCGCACGGCGCGCGTCAGTGCGGGTGGGCGTGCACCAGGAGCACGGGGCACTGGGCCTCGCGCACGATCGCGTCGGCGGTGCTGCCGAGGAGGCGCGAGAGCGTGCGCGGCGTCACCGAGCCCACGACGATGAAGCGGGCGTCGAGCTCGCGGGCGGCGGTGACGATGGTGGCGGCGGCGGGGCCTTCGAGGAGGCGCGAGCTCACGCGGACGCCCTCGGACTGGTGCTGCGCGGTGACCTCGTCGAGGCGATGCTGGAGGCGCGTCACCTGCTCGGCCACCTGCGCGGGCGGGGTGGTGAGGGCGATGTCGAGCATCATGAACGCCGGGGGTTCCCACGCGTGGACGAGGATGGCTTCGACGTGGAGGTCACGGGCGAGCGTCACGCCGAAGACGATGGCAGGCTCGGTGTTCTGGGTGAGGTCGGTGGCGATGACGATGGACTTCATGTCGCCATCATCGGTGCAAACGGGGGGCCGACGCTACGGCGCACGCGCTCCGCCCACCTGACAGCACGGGGGAATCTCCTCGCGCAGCAGGTCGAGGACGTGCTCAGCCTTCGAGAGGAAGTCCCGCTCGGCGTCGATGATGTGGCGGTTGGGGTGGGCCGACCAGGCGGCCTCGATGCAGCCGTCGAGACGCAGGGCTTCGTCCGCCGCCTCCGTGCGAACGCCCGTCCGCTGGTACCAGGCGGCCCGCGGCGTGCGCAGGTGGATCACCGTGTCGTAGCGGGCGAGCTCGCGGGCGTGGGTGGTGCCGAGCTCGCTCCAGAAGGCGTCGGGGGCGTCGGGCCAGTAGGCGAGGCCGTCGACGGTGCCGCGGTCGCAGAGGGCCACCGCGAGGTTGTCGGTAAACTCGGGGAGGCCCTCCAGCTCGGTCTGGACGCGGTAGATGGCGCGCTGGGCGGCCCGGCGGGTGGGCGCGTCGGGGTGGCGGGGAAATCCTCCGCTGAACAGGATGCTCGCGGACTCGGGAAGCACCGCGACGTGCGCGCAGAGGTAGCGGCGCACGATGCCGAGCGTGGCCGTCTTGCCCGCGCCCGGGCCGCCCGTGAGGACGACGCGGCGGAGCCGATGGATGGAGGTGCAAGGGCAGGTGGAGGGGGTCATGTGGGAGGGGTGTGACCTTCAGGGCACTTCGAAGAGGGAGCGGCGCATGGGCAGGGCGGCGTGCGGCGGCGGCGCAGCGAGGAAAGCGTCGTCGGCGAGGGCGGCGGCGACGACGGCGTCGATCTGCGCGACGACGGCGTCGAGGCGCGCGGGGATCTCATGCACGGGAACCACCACGGCGAGGGCGCGGACCACGGCGTCGCTCGACACGAGGTGCTCGTACACCGCGTGACCGAGCACCACGACGCGGGCCTCGCCGTCGCGCACCGCGGCCTCGACGGCGTCGACGTCGCCGCGCGCGACGGGCGCGTCGAGGGGGCGGGTCGTGAGGATGCCGCAGCCGCCCTCGTCGAGCAGCGCGTGGGGGTCCTGCTCGGGGGGGGGGGGGTGGGGGAGGCGGGTGGCGCCGTCGAGGTCGAGGCGCGCGACGGCCGACCGCTGGCGTCGGTTGAGGGCGGCCTTGGCGCGCGGAAACGTCGCCCAGCAGAGCATGTTGAAGAAGTCGTGCCACGAGCGAGAGCGGCTCGGCACCTCGCCCCGGTCGTGGACGCGGCACTCGTAACGCTCCGCCGCCGGGGTCGCCTTGCCCCGACGGCGCGGCGCCTGCGGGACGAACCGCAGCGCGACACCCGACGCGCTGACGAGCGGGAGGTCGGCGAGGCGGGCGTTCCAGAGGTCGACGTCGGGCCAGGCGGCGCACGATGCGAAGCGGGCGGCGTTGGGCGCGAGCGCGGCGAAGGCCGGGTGCGCGTCGGCGAAGCGAGCGTCCCAATCGCTGCGGGGAACGAGCGTGGTCAGCGCCGTCATCGGGCCGCGACCCTACCAGCGGTGGCGCCGCGACGTCACGCGCCGCGGACGGTGGACAAGGCCGCGCGGGTGGTGTGTGATCGCGGCTTCACTCCACGCATCGGGGGACCCTTCATGGAACCGACGGAAGCTGCCATTGGCCTCTACCGCGACATCGCGGAGGCGCTCGACAACCCTGCGCTCGAGCCCGACCCCACCCGCACCTGGACGGCGGAGCGCGAGCGCCTCGACGACCTCTGGCGCCGCGTCGAGCACGACCTCGTCCCCGGCGCCCGCGCGGCCTACCGCGAACCATCCACCGCGGCCATTCCGCCGGGCGACCTCGCCGGGCTCCTCCTCGAGCTCGCGGCCCTCTTCGCCGCTGCCTCCCTCCGCGAGCGGGCGGTCGCGGCGCGCGATCACGCGGCGTCGATGGTTCCTTCCGAGCACCCGGTGCGCGAGCTCATTGACGGCGCGAAGGACGACCCCGACGCCGCCTACGCGATCGTCCACGCGCAGTGGAAGGCGCGGCACCGGGACGTCGACGGCCACGACGCGGTGCTCCGCAAGGCCCAGCGGAGCGTTCGCGACGCGCGGATGAAGGCCGCCATCGCGCGGCTGCTCGACGGCCCGCGGCCCGTGAAGTCGGCCCCGACGCTCGCCACGCTCAACGGCGTGGGCACGATGCTCTACGGCTCACGCGACGCCCACCCCGACGGCTCGTACGTGGCGACGCGCTTCTTCACCTTCGTGTTCGTCCCGGTGCTCCCCCTCGACGCGTGGCGCGTGCGGCCCGGCGAGGGCAACAGCTACTACTTCCTCGCCAAGGAGCCCCTCAGCGGCCTCGTTCGCAACTACCGGCGCCTCATGCTGGGCGCCGCCCTCGCGCTCGGCGTCGCGTCGCCCGTGCAGAGCTGGTACGCGTCGCCCGCCCGCCTGGCGAGCCGCGCCCTCGACGAGGCCAGCGCCTTCGCGCAGACGCACCCCGCGGAGGCGTCGCTGGCCCGCTACCAGAGCCTCGTCCGCACCTACGCCGTCACCGCGCCCACCGAGGCGCAGCGGGCGGCCGAGGCCGTGATCACGATCGTCGCCGCCCGCGTCGAGCGCCCCGCGACCCTGGCCCAGCAGCCGCGCATCACCGAGGTGATTCGCACCTACGACGCGCTCCCCGACGACGCGAAGGGGATGGGCGTACGCCGCACGCTCGCGGCCGCGCTCGAGCGCTGGGAGTCCGAGCTCGGCGACGGATCACTGGCGGCGATGGAGCTGCGGGGCACGCTGCTCCATACGCTTCGTCGCGCCGGTCCGCCGGAGGGCGAAGGCCGCTGGCGCGCCGCGGAGGAGCGCCTGGAGGCGACCATCGCGCGGCAGGCCGGGGCGGCGTGGCCCGTCGACGCGGTGTCGCACGCGCTCGGCGCGGGCGACCTGCTCGACGAGGCCACCACCTGGGCATGGGTCGAGCCGCTGCTCCGCTCGACGTCGCTGACCCGCTACGCGCAGGAGGAGCTCCGCGGATGGGTCGCCCGCGCCCACGACGAGGGGCACAAGTCGCGCGTGAGCGAAGCACTCGCCCGCGCCGCCGAGCGCGCCGAGAACCCCGCGCGCGCCGCGGCCCTTCAGAGCAACGACCGGGCGCAGCTCGCCGCCGCCCGCACCGCCGACCCGAGCGACCAGGAGGTGGCGCTCGCGCTGGTGGGCCTCGACTACGCGACGGGAGACGACGCCGTCCGTCAGCGCTGCCTCGCCGAGCTCGAGGCCCTGGGGCCGTTCGGCGCGGTGGTTCCTGATGTGCAGTCGGCGCGGGCGGGGATGATGTTCTCCACCGGCCGCGGGGCCGAGGCCGACCGGCTGGTGGAGACGCTCACTGACCTGCGGCTCCCCACGATGCGTCGGGTGCTCGGCGAGGCCCGCGAGCGGCGCAGCGCGGAGGTGCAGCGCTACATCGCCCAGGCCCGCACCGGCGCCCTCCCGAGCGACCTGCAGAACCGCCTCGAGCACGCGTCGGAGACCGAGCAGCGGGAGATCTTCCGCGCGTGGGTCGGCGAGCGCCTCGGGCAGGACCAGACGATTCGCGCCCTCGACGAGCGCGGCGCCCGCTACGCCCCGCTGGTCGGCACGGTGCTCTCCCGCGGGCGTTGGCTCCTCCGCGAGGCCAACGAGCGCAGCGGGAGCGAGCGCCAGGCGATGCTGGAGCGGACGCGGGCGGTGTTTCTGTCGGTGTCGTCGGAGAGCGAGGACAGCGCGGAGTACCGGCTCGCCATGGGCCAGGTGGAGCACCAGCTCGGTCGCGCGCAGGAGGGAGAGGCCCTCCTCGGCGCCATCCTCCGCGACGGAACCGTCACCAACCGCGTCTCGGTCGCGGCCGTGTACCAGCGCCTCGGGCTCCTCGCGCGCGCCCGGGAGGTGGCCGACCGCGCGTGGGAGGCGAGCACCGACGCGGAGGAGAAGAAGTCGATCGCCGCCTTCCGCCTCACCTTCCCCGCGACCCTCGAAGACGAGGAACTCTGGCTCAGCCGCGCCGACGACCACCAGCTCGAGATCCGCATCCAGCGCAAGCAGTCCGAGGCCCACCGGGCGCTGCGGGATGGCCACCTCGCCGACGCCGACCGCCTGCTCCTCGAGGCGCGGGCGCTCTACACGCCCGACATGCTCCTCACGTCGGCGGGGGCCAACAACGCCGCCATCCTCGACCTGGAGCGCTTCTCCTGCACGGGCGACGTGAGCCGCCTCGAGTCGGCCCGCGCGGGCCTCGAGACCGCGCTCCGTCGCATCCCCGAGAACTCTACGGTGGTCCACAACCTCGCCATCCACCTCAACACCCTCGCGGTCGCTCGCCTCGTCGAACCCGAGCTCCGCCTGCGCGCGCTCCGCCCGGGCTCCAGCGAGCTGGTCGAGCTCGTCATGGCGCTGCGTGACGGCGCCAACGGACCGCGCCTCGCGCAGGCCACGGCGGCCTCCGCCGACCTTCGCCGCGGGAGCGAGCTCGCCCTCCAGCTCGAGACGCTCTCGCCGTCGGCTTCCTCGACGTGGTCCACCTCCTGGGGGCTCGCGTCGACCGCGGACGACCTCAGCGCCGTCGAGGCCCTCGCCGCCCGGCTCGCGCGCGCGCCCCGCATCGAGGCGGAGGACAGCGACCGCCGCCGCGCCCTCGCCGACACCCCCGAGCAGCGCACCGAGCGCCGTCAGAGCGCGGAGATCCGTCTGCGCGAGGCCGACCAGGTGCTCACCGACGCCGAGGCCACCCACCACGCGCCGACGATCGCCGCGGCCCACGCGATGCGCGCCTGGCGCCGTCAGGACGTGGTCAACGCCTCGGACGATTTCGCGCAGGCCGACGCGGTCGTCACCGACCTCCGCGCCGCGATGACGGCCGCCCCCAACGCCCTCGACCTGCGGGTCGATCTCGCCTCCGCGCTCCTCCGCGTCGCCGTCGCCCACGCGATCGGCGACGACGCCCGCGCCGCCTTCTCGCGCGACCAGCGGACGCTCAACTTCCCCCTCGCCCTCGCCCAGCTCGCGCACGACCGCCCGGCCGTTCGCGACGCCATCCGCACGAGCCCGGAGGCGACAGAGGCGATGGCGCTCCTCGGCGCGGTGGACGCGCGCCGGGTGTCGATCAATCTTCGCGTGGCCCTCGAAGCCCTCGGCGCGCCCTCCCCGGCCCTCACCGCGGGCGCCGCGCGCTGGCTCCTCACGCACGACGCCATCGGGCGCCGGGTCGACCGCAACGACCCCGCCCACGCCCGCCGCGAGGCCTTCGTGACGGCCCTCCAGGCGCACTGACCTTCCGCTGGCGGCTCGATGCGCCACCTCGGGGTGGCTCCCCGGCTGGCCAGCGCCGCGCGACGCCTGCCCTCACACCCCCGCATTCCCCGCGTCTGCGTGGCGCATGGACAGACCGCTGGCACCTGGAGTCGGCGGCGCGCGGATTGCTGTTAGGATCGCCGTCGTGGTGCGTCCGCTGCCTCACCGCCGCCTCCCTGCTTTGACGCTGTGCGTCGGCGCGCTGCTGTGGGGGACGGTGGCGGAGGCGCAGACCG
Source organism: Polyangiales bacterium (assembly GCA_044375895.1). Taxonomy (GTDB): domain Bacteria; phylum Myxococcota_A; class Polyangia; order Polyangiales; genus CAISKJ01. The sequence continues at coordinate 8,310 of JBILLV010000201.1, forward strand.
CGCAGGCTCGCCCGACCGGGATCTTCTTGCGCGCGGGGGCGGCGGTGTCGGGCTTCGACCTCGAGTCGATGACCTTCCGCCTGCAAGACCGAACGCGCTCGTCCTCGGGGATGGGCGCGGCGCCGACGCCGTCGTTTACGGGCAAGCAGGTGTCGCTCGGGCGCGAGTGGCTCGGCGGGGCGTCGCTGTCCGCGCACGTCGACGGGCCTTGGTTCTATGTGCGGGTGGGCGCCGACGTGTACGCCAACCCGTCGATGCTGACGGAGGGCTTCCGCATCGAGTCGACCGCGCTCGGTTGGATCGCCGCGGGGCCTCGCTTCGTCTTCGGTCCCTTCACGCTGCTGGCGGGCTTGCGGGTCGGGGCTCTGCTCGTCGATCTCACGCACGACGAGACCGCCACGGCTGGCGAGCGCCGCCGCCGCGACTACACGGGGCTCGGCGCCCTCTACGCGGTGGACGTGGGCGCGCAGTGGCGACCCATCCGGTGGTTGCAGGTCGACGTCGCCGTCGGGCAAGACGTGCTCGGCGTGATGCTCGCCACCACGGCGTCGGTGAACATCAACGTGGGCTGGAGCGGCGTCGCGCGCTGAGCGTCGTCGCTCACCGGGTGAGCGCGAGGAGCTCGTCGGCGATCGTCCCCGCGGCGTCGGGGCGGGCGGTCTCCCACGCGCGCCGCCCCATCAACTGGAGCGCCTCGCGGTCGGCGAGGAGCGTCGCGAGCTCGTCGGCGAGGCGCTCGGGCGTGAGCTCAGACTGCGCGATCCAGCGGGCGGCTCCCTTCGCCGTCATGGCCTCGGCGTTCTTGCGCTGGTGGTCGTCGGCCGCGGTGGGGAGGGGGACGTAGATGGCAGGTCGGCCGATGACCCCGAGCTCGGCGACGGTCATCGCCCCCGCGCGGCACACCAGGAGCGAAGCCTTCTGCATCGCGGAGGCGACGTCGTCGATGAAGGCGACCACCTGGGCCTCCACGCCGAGCTTCTCGTACGCCGCGGCGACGGCGTCGCGGGTGGTGTTGCCCGTCTGGTGCGTGACGGCCACCGCCACGCCGCGCTCGCGGAGTCGGGCGACGGCCGCGGGGACGACGTCGTTGATCGCGCGGGCCCCCTGACTCCCGCCGATCACGAGGATCGACAAGGCCCCCTCCTCCGGCGCGTCGGTGGACATGCGCTGGAGAAACGCGCGGCGCACGGGCGAGCCCGTCACCATCGCGATGCCGGGCGGAAATGACCCCATGGCCTCCTCGTGCGTGAGGAAGGCCTTCTTCACCATGCGGGCGAGGATGCGGTTGGCGAGGCCGAGGACGGCGTTGGGTTCGAGCACCGCCGTCGGGATGCCCATCGCCGCCGCGAGGGCCACCACGGGCCCCCCCGCGTAGCCGCCGACGCCGAGCACCACCTGCGGTCGATCGCGGCGGAGCACCCGGACGCAGTGGGCGCTGGCGGGACCGAGCTTCGCGAGCGAGCGGACGAGGGCGGCGCCGCGGACGCCGTTGAGCGGGGTGACGTCGATGGGTTCGAAGCGCCACGGGGTGGTGGGGAGCACGCGCGCTTCGATGCCGCGGAGGGTGCCGACCCAGGTGACGGAGAGGTCGCGCGTGCGTCGGGCGAGCGCGTCGGCGACGGCGATGCCGGGGAAGACGTGGCCGCCCGTCCCGCCGCCGGCGATGAGGACTCGGAGGGCCTCGGACACGGCCGCGCTCAGGTGACGTCGCGCCCGCCGCGCGACACGCTGAGGAGGATGCCGATGGCCGCGAGGTTCACCAGCAGCGAGCTGCCGCCGAAGGAGATGAACGGGAGCGTGAGCCCCTTGGTCGGGAGCACGCCCATCGCCACGCCGAGGTTGATGAGCACCTGGAGGCAGAAGAGCGACGTGATGCCGAACGCGAGGTAGGTGCCGTGGTCGTCGGCGGCGCGGAGGGCGATGCGCACGCCGCGCCACACGAGGAAGCTGTACGCGCCGACCACCGCGCACATCCCGAGGAAGCCGAGCTCCTCGCCGATGATGGCGCCGATGAAGTCGGTGTGCGCCTCGGGGAGGAAGAGGAGCTTCTGCCGCGAGTCGCCCAGACCGACCCCGCCGAAGCCGCCGTTGCCGAAGGACAGGAGCGACTCGATGAGCTGGTACGAGCTGCCGTGCCGGTGGCGCCACGGGTCGATGAAGGCCTCCCAGCGACGGCGGCGCCAGTCGGTGCCCATGATGAGGTACCAGGCCGCGGGGAGCGCGAGGAGGAAGGCCCCGAGGATGTAGCCCGTCCGCGCCCCCGCCACGAAGAGGAGGATGAAGGTGAGGAGCGCCAACACCACCGCCGAGCCCATGTCGGGCTGCTTGAGGCAGAGCAGCATCAGCACGCCCGACATCAAGAGGTGCGGGAGAAAGCCGACGGAGAAGGTGCGGATCTTCTCGTTCTTCTTGGAGAGCGAATGGGCGAGCCAGATGACGAGGGTGACCTTCGCGATCTCCGCGGGCTGGATGCGGATCGGCCCGAGGCGGATCCAGCGGGCGGCCCCGTTGGCGGCGTGACCGGCGCCCGCGACGACGGCCACCAGCAGCAGCACCGTGACCCCGAGGAGCGGGTACGTGAGCTTGCGGAGGTTGCGGTAGTCGAGGCGCGACACCGCCGTGAGGGCCGTGAAGCCCAGCACCGCGTAGATGGACTGACGCACGAGGTAGTACTGCGCGTCGTGGTGCATGTGCCCCGCGTAGACGGCGCTCGCGGAGTAGACCATCACCACGCCGAAGGCCACGAGGAGCATCGTCACGGCGAGGAGCGCGTGGTCGATGGGGCCGTCGAGCTTGAAGGCGCCGGGCTTCGCTGCAGCGCGCGCGGGCTCGACGTCGCTCACCGAGCGCGGGAGCATCGAGCCACGGCGGACGTTGGACGCCCCGTCGGCGACGGCGGCGCTCACAGGTCACCTCCGTCGGGGGGCGGCGGTTCGCGACTGCTCGGCGCGACGGCGAGGGCGCGGACGGCGGCGGCGAAGCTCCGGCCCCGCTCGGCGTAGCTCTCGAACATGTCGAGCGAGCTGCACGCCGGCGCGAGGAGCACGCAGTCCCCCGGCTCGGCCAGCAGGCGCGCGATGCGGACGGCGTCGAACATGTCCTCGGCCTCCCGGTGCGGCACGGAGGTGCCGAGGGCGCTCTTGAGGATGGGCGCGGCCTCGCCGAGGAGAACCACCGCGCGGCCCTTCGCCCGCAGGAGCTGGACGAGCGGGTCGTACGACCCTCCCTTGTCGCGCCCGCCGGCGATGAGGACCACCTTGCGGTCGATGCCTTCGAGCGCCTTGACGGCCGCGCCGACGTTGGTGGCCTTGGAGTCGTCGTAGTAGACGACCCCCTCGTCGGTGAGCACAAACTGCATCCGGTGGGGCAGGCCCGTGAAGCTCGCGAGGGCGACGGTGGTGGCCTCGCGCGACGCTCCCGCGAGCTCGGCGGCGAGCACGGAGGCCATCGCGTTGGAGATGTTGTGCGTCCCGCGGATGTTGAGCAGCGCGAGCGGATAGACGCGCCCCGACGCGGTGACGATCGACTCGTCGCGGAGCCGCACCTCGCTCTTCTCGCCGCCGAAGGTGTGCATCTGTCCGGCGTAGGCGCGGGCGGTCGCGACGAGCAGCGGGTCGTCGCCCGGCACCACGGCGTGGTCGCGCGCCGTCTGGTGGAGGAAGATGCGGGCCTTGGCGGCGCCGTACGCGGCCATGGTCTTGTAGCGGTCGAGGTGGTCGGGCGTGAGGTTGAGGTGGACGGCCACGGTGGGGCGGAAGGTGGCGATCTTCTCGAGCTGGTACGAGCTCACCTCGACGACGAGGCGGCCGCCGGGCTCTGCAGCGGGCGTGTCCACGGCGTGGCTGAGCGCGTCGCCGAGGTTGCCGCCGACGAAGGTGGGAAAGCCCTGCGCGCGGAGGATCTCGCCGACGAGGGTGGTGACGGTGCTCTTCCCGTTGGTCCCCGTGATGGCGACGATGGGGGCGCGGGTGAACCACGTCGCGAGCTCGATCTCGCTCACGACGGGGACGCCGCGCGCCTCCGCGGCCTCGACGACGGCGAGCGGCGGGACGCCCGGTGACATCACGATGAGGTCGGCCTTCGCGAAGGTCCCCGCGCGGTGGGCCCCGAGGTCGAAGCGGACGCCCGCGTTGGCGAGGGCGAGGAGGCGCTCGGCCTCGAGGTCGGCGGCCTCCCGGCGGTCGTTGAGCACCACCGTGGCGGCCCCCTTGAGCACCGCGAGGAGCGCCGCGGCCTCACCCGATGCGCCCATGCCGACGACGACGACGTGCCTGCCGTGTACCGTGCGTTCCACGGGTCAGGGCATTACACCAGGGGGCGGGGGAAGGCGAAATTCCGGGGGAAGGAGCCGCGGACTGAACGGACGTCGCGTGGCGCGGGGCGCGCTACTCGCTGACCTTGGTGCCGCCGAAGCGCGACACGATGTGATCGTCGTAGTGGTCGGCGACGACGCCGACGCGCTGGATGAGGTGCTCGACCTCGGCGGGTTCGAGGTCGGTGGTGCGGCGCTCGGCGACGAGCACCACGCGCTCCTGGTGGACGCCGAAGGCCATGCCGCCGAGGCCGGTGGCGTTGAGCTCGAGGAGGGTCTTGTAGATCTCCGGGCGGGTCGACTCGTCGATCTTCACGATCGGCGAGACGATGCGGAGCTTCGGGGAGTCTTCGCCGTCATGGGCCGGGCGGAGGAAGACCGCCACCGCGGCGCTCCCGCGCATCAGCGACCAGGCGCGCCCCTGCCCCGGGGGGGCCATGCGGACGGTCTCCGGGTCGATTCCCTGCTTGCGGATCATCGCCTCGACCAGCGCCGCGGCCCGCTCGATCTCGTCGTTGTTGGTGTCCACCGTGTCCATCGCCTCCTGGCGCGAAGGTGGTCGCACCGCGGGGGTAGCGCTGTCAAGGCGGACCGGTCGGCTGCCTTCCGCTCTCTACAGGTCGATCTGCGTGCCGATCTCCACCACCTGCTGCGGGGGGATGTCGAAGTACGCCGTCGCGCTCGACGCGTTGCGCGAGAGGGCGTCGAAGATCCCTTCGGTGACGACGCCCATGCGCCCGCGCGCCCCGGCGACGAAGGTCTCGCGGCCCAGGAAGAAGGTGGCCTTCTGCGGGTCGAGCGCGACGCGCGGGTCGGCCGCGACGCGCGCGAGCACCGCGGCGGCGCTGGGCGAGTCCATGAAGCCGTAGCGCGCGATCACGCGGAAGAAGCCGCCGGCGAGCGGGGTGAGTTCGAAGCGCTCGGACTCGGGCACCGTCGGGACATGCTCGGTGGTGATGGTCATCAGCAGCACGGTCTGGTGGAGCGAGCCGACGCGGGAGACGAAGTGCGTGAGGACGGGCGGCGCGCCGTTGCTGCTCGACGCCATGAACACCGCCGCCCCCTCGGTTCGAACGACCCCGCGATCGGGGAGCGAGGTGATGAAGGCGTCGAGCGCGACGATGCGGTCGGCGTAGTAGGCCCGCAGCGCGTCGCGCCCCACCCGCCACACCACCATCGCCGTGAGGAAGCCGGCGCCCACCGCCAGCGGGAGGTAGCCCCCGTCGAAGAACTTCAACAGGTTGGCCGCGAAGAACGGGACGTCGAGCGCGAGGAAGGCGCCGAGCAGCGCGACGCTCTTCCACGGGGCCCACCCCCACGTGTGGCGCGCGACGACGTAGTACGTCACCGACGTGATGGCCATCGTGCCGCTCACCGCGAGCCCGAAGGCCGCCGCCAGACGCGACGAGTGCTGGAACATCAGCACCAGCAGGATGCACGCCCCCGCGAGCATCCAGTTGAGGGCGGGCACGTAGATCTGCCCCTCGGCGTCGCTCGACGTGTGGCGCACCGACACCCGCGGGAAGTACCCGAGCTGGATGGCCTGCTGCGTGAGCGAGAACACCCCCGAGATGAGCGCCTGCGACGCGATGACGGTGGCGGGCGCGGCGAGGGCCACGAGGGCGTACACCGCGGGGCCGCGCGGCACCATGTTGAAGAAGGGCTGCGCCGAGGCCTCGGGGTGCGCCAACAGAAGCGCCCCCTGCCCCAGGTAGCAGAGCAGCAGCGATGGGAACACCAGCGCCAGCCACGCGAGACGGATGGGCTTGCGGCCGAAGTGGCCCATGTCGGCGTAGAGGGCTTCACCGCCCGTCACCGCGAGCACCACCGACCCGAGCAGCTTGAAGCCGTGGAAGCCGTGGTGCGTGAGGAAGTGCACGGCGTGGTGCGGCGAGAGGGCGGCGAGGATGCCGGGGGCGCGCGCGATGTGCGAGGCGCCGAGGAGCCCGATGACGCTGAACCACAGCACCATCACCGGACCGAAGAGCTTGCCGATCTTCGCGGTGCCGTGGCGTTGGATGAGGAAGAGCCCGGCGAGGATGACGCAGGTGAGCGGGACGATGGCGGGTTCGAGCGCGTGGGTGGCGACGCCGAGGCCCTCCATCGCGGAGAGCACGCTGATGGCGGGCGTGATGATGCCGTCGCCGAACAGGAGGGCGGCGCCCACCAGCACGAGCAGCGTGACGGCGCCGATGCGCCCGGAGCCCGGGGCACGGATGCGTTCGGGGACCAGGGCGAGGAGCGCGAGGATGCCGCCCTCCCCGCGGTTGTCGGCGCGCATCACGAAGGCGAGGTACTTCACCGTGACCACGAGCGTCACCGACCAGACGATCTGCGAGATGACGCCGAGGACGTTGTCGTGCGTGGGCGGGACGCCGTGCGCGCCGAAGCACTCTTGAATCGTGTAGAGCGGCGAGGTGCCGATGTCGCCGAAGACGATCCCGATGGCGGCGAAGGCGAGCGCGGCGACGCTCGCGCCGTGGCCGTGGGCGTCGTGCGAAGGGGGCTCGGTGCGGTGGGGTTTCGCGTCAGTCATCGCCGCGGGAGGTACCCACAAAAGAGCGACCTCGCGCAAGCCCTCACGCGTCGTGCAAATTGCACGATCGGGCCGTCACGTGCGCGTCAGAGGAAGCAGCGCCCGTCGCCTCGGTACGTCGGCACCGTCTCCTCCACGCGCTCGCCGCGCAGGAGGTGGTACGCGGTGAAGCGCTCGGCCAGTTCGCCGGCCTTTGCGTGGCGAAACACCACCGGGTCGCCCGGCGCGAGCGTCACGTCGGCGGGGACGCGCAAGGGCGTCTGCACCTCGCCCGCGCCCTCCCACGGCAGCAGCGCGAGGCCCTTCGGGAGACACGGGCGCGGGAGCTTCTCCCAGCCCGGCGTCCCGGACGCGATGTACCCGCCGCCAAGGCAGGTCACGAGGCCCGGCGCGGGCACCCGCACCACCTGGAGCGCGAAGAAGAGGGCGGGCTCGGGCGCGAAGTCGTCGAGGCCGTCGAAGAGCGTCCCCCCGACGAAGCCCGACCCCACCGTCACCTCCGTCACCGCGGGGTCGTGGGCCGTCCACTGCGCGCTCCCGGTGCCGCCGCCGTTGAACAGCTCCACCGCGAGACCCGCGCGCCCGAGCGCCTCCCGCACGGCCGCCCGCCGCGTGCGCACCTGCGTCCGCGACAGGGCCTTCACGACGGCGTTGCCCGCGTCGCGCTGGCCCTTCGCGTCGCGGTCGGCGAGGCCCGCGATCTGCGCCTCGTAGCCCATCGCCCCGACGAAGCGGAGCCCGCTCGTCGCGCTCACCGTCCTCGCGAGAGCCACCACCGCGTCGGCCTCGTACAGCGGTGAACGCCGCACGCCCAGCGCCACCCGCTCGCTCCATGCGGGCGGTCGCCACGCCATGTCGACGTCGATCGCCACGGGGATCACCGTCCCCTCCCCCGCGGCGGCCTCGGCGAGCACCCCGAGCTGGCGAACGTCATCGATCATCGCCACGACGCGCGCGCTGCGGTTGAGGGCCGCGAAGCGACGGGCGTCGGCGCGCTGGCACGTGGGGTAGGCCACCACGATGTCGCCGAAGCCCTTCGCCACGAGGTGTTCTGCCTCGGCGGCGGTGAAGGCGAGGACGCCGCCGTCGCGCGCCCCGAGGCCCTCGCGGATGCGCTGGAGGAGGGCCACGCAGCGGATGGACTTGCTTCCGACGCGGAGCTTCACGGCCGTCCCCGCGAGGAGGTCGGTCACGCGGGCGAGGTTGCGGTCGAAGGCGTCGAGGTCGACGAAGGCGGCGGGGAGCTCGTGGTCGCGGAGCGCGGCGCGGTAGCGGGCGTACGCGTCCATCGAGGGGCGACGGTCAGATCTCGATGAGGAGCTCGTCGGGCTCCTGGAGGTAGCGGATGACCTCGTACGCGAAGGCCGCGCCGACGTGCCCGTCGACCACGCGGTGATCGAACGAGAGCGAGAGGAGCATCACCTCGCCGATGACGATCTGGCCGTCGCGGACGACGGGCTTCTGCTTGATCTGGTGGACGCCGAGGATGCCCACCTCGGGGAAGTTGAGGATGGGCGTCGCGAAGAGCCCGCCCTGGGCGCCGAGGGAGGTGACGGTGAAGGTGCTCCCCTGGAGGTCGTC
>JBILLV010000202.1:0-16737 GCA_044375895.1 Polyangiales bacterium
GACGCCCTCGTCGTCGATGAGCTCGGTGCCGAAGCCCATGTCGGCCACGGGGCGCCCCAGCGCGTCGGGCGCGGGGCCGTCGACGATGCGCACCACGGGCGAGCCCAGCGGATCGATGCGGGGCTTCCCGTCGGGCGCCACGATGGCCGACCCGTCGGCCCGCGCGATGTCAGCCTCGATGGGGTGACCGAGGCCCTCGTGGATGAACACCAGCGACGATTGGTGCAGGAGGTAGTGGGTCACCCGCGCGCGCTCGTCGCTGGTGAGGGGCCGCGCGTCGAGGAGACCGACGGCGCGGTCGCGGTACTCGGCGAGCGAGCGCGCCACGGCGTCGGCGAGTCGGCCGTCGCGCACGTAGTGACTCAGCGGAGCGGCCTCGCCGAAGCGCACCCGCGTCCTCGCCTGACGCTCGCCCCGCAGCGCGCGAAACACCACCTGGAGAAACGACACGGGCATCACCTGGGTCTTGAAGACGCCGTCGGTGTCGGCCACCCATTTCTCCTCCACCTGCGTCCAGGCCCACAGCTCGGGCACCACGCGCACCCCCTCGGGGAGCCCTCGCCCGGCGATGTCGCGCACGGCGGCCACGAGGTCGAGGAAGGGCGCCGTCGTGGGGACGTCGCGCGGGTCGTCGCCGAGCGCGATGCCGTAGCGAACGCGGCCCGGGTTGGGGATCGGCGCGAGCCCGTAGCCCGGCGACGGCGGCTCCTCGACGAGCGCGGCCGCGGCCCGATCGACCGCGACGGCGAGCTGCTCGGGGGAGACGTCACCCGCCCGCACGCCGACGTGACGTCCCTCCGCGCCCAGGAGCCGCACCTGCGCCGCTCCCTTGAGCGATGCGGGCTTCACGATCACCTGGCCGCTCGCGAGGAGGTTGCACTCGGACTTGAACACCCGCTCGTAGAGCACGTCGGCGTAGCGGGCGTGGGCGCGGGCGCGTTCGAGGGCGACGGTGAGGGCGGCGCGGACGGAGGCGTCGTGCCGCGGAGCGAAGGCGTCAGTGTTGGTGGATGCGTCCATGGGAGGCGCGCACCCTACTACGGGGGCGGGGCGGCGTCCCGACGATCGCCGTCACCCGTCGCGGAGCACCCGCTCGGCCTCGCGGGCCCCTTCGAGCGCCGCCTGGAGGTCGCGTTCGAGCTCGGCGAGCGCCTCCTTCGTGGCGTCTTCGCGCGCCGCCGCCGTCACGCCGATCGCCTCGTCGAGCCGCTGATCGAGCGCGCGCAGGTACTCATGCACCTCCGCCACCCGCGCCGACGCCCGCTCCGACTCGCGGGCCCAGCGGTCGACGCGCTCGATCTGTTCGTCGACGAGCGTCCGCGCCTTCGCGGCCTCGGCCACACCCGCGGTCTCCTTCGCCGCGAGCGCGTCGCGCCGCTTCACCAGCCCGTCGCGATCGCCCGCCGCCACCCGCGCCGCGAGGCTGTCGCGCAGGCCCGCGAGCTCCAGCGCGTGCGCCACCAGCCCGTCGATGGACGGCGCGAGGGCGCGGTGCACGGGGTCGGCGTGGGTTAGTCGTTGACGTACGCGCGCGGCCGTCCGTTGCAGCATCGCCTCGGGCGTCGACGCGCGCTGCCGCAGCCGACGGGCCGCCAGCCACGCCCCCGCCGCGAGCAGCGCCGCGACGCCCGCCGCCGCTCCGTAGCGGCTCACAAACGACGGGACGCGCACGGGCACATCGGCGGCGTCGATCACCTCCAGCGTGAGCTCGCCCGACATCGTCGCGGCGAACTCCGACACCGCCAGCAGGCGCGTCTGGGCGAGCGGGAGGAGGCGAAGCGAGAGGCAGGGCGAGGCGACGTTGGCGGCCACGCACGCGGCGCCGGGCTCCCCCGTCGCGGCGAGGCGGTACGCGTGGGCGCGGAGGTCGCGGGCCACCACGCGCCAGCCGCCCTGCTCGATGTCGTACAGACCACCGGGGACGGGGGCTCCATCGCCCTCCACGCCCGTTGCCCCAGGGCGCGCGGTGAGGGCGTCGAAGACGGTTCCGTCGTGGGACGAGCGGGCGGAGCCGCGGACGACGACCTCGCCGCCGGGAGCGACCGCCACCGCAACGCAGGGCTCACGGAGCGAGAGGGTGGTGCGCGGCGACCGCTCCTGCGCGAAGGCGACGGGCGCGGCGATGAGCGCGGCGAGCGTGAGCGTGCGGCGCTTCAATGGAGCATCCCCTGCGCCGACGTGTTGAGGAGCATCGCGAGCACCAGCGACTGGCTCATCGGTCCGGTGCCGCCGACGAGGTTGCGCAGGCGATCGAGGCGGGCGGCGTCCTCGGCGAGGCGGGGCTCGTGGAGGACGTCCGAGGCCGCGCGGAGGAGCGTCACGCGCTCGCCGAGGAGGGCCGAGGCCCCCGTGGTGTCGCCCGCCCCGACGAGCCGCGACGCGCGCGCGAGCGTCTCGCCCGCGTCGAAGCCCTGCACCGTCCGCTGCACCGAGGGGTCGAGGGTCGCCGCGCTCGCCGCGTCGGAGTCGGCGTAGCGCACGCGCACCGGGAGCTCGTCGGTCACGTTGCGGCGCGTGAGGCGGTCTTTGTAGCGGAGTTCGACGGTGGCCACGGGGCGCTGGCCGACGCCCGCGGGGAGGTCGATGCCGAGGAGGATGACGTGCCGGTCGTCGCGCGCGAAGCCCGGGATGAAGAAGCGCATGCCGCCCTCGACGTCGGCGTGACGGTCGCGGGCGATGCGGTCGCGGCGGGCCACCTGCTCGTCGACGGCCACCTCCTGGGCGCGCACCGCGGCCGACTCCGACGCATCGAGCCGCCGCGCGCCGTAGGTCTGCGTGAGGCGGACGTCGGGCCGCAGCCGCACGCGCACCTCCACCCCCTGGGCGACGGGCTGGAGCCGACTCTCCAGCTCGGTGGTGAGCGTCGCCGCGATGCCCTGCGGGTCGCGGACGTAGTAGTACCCGCCCGCTCCCTGCTCGGCGACGCCGCTCATGAGGTTGCCGTCGTAGTCGTCGCCGAGGCCGAACGAGCTCGTCTGGACGCCCGTCTGGAAGGCCCGCGCGGCCATCGCGGCGATGGCGTCGCCGCGCGTCTCCCCCGCGTTGGGGCGGCCGTCGGAGAGGAGCATCACGAGCTTCACCCACTCGGGCGCCTGCGGGCCGCGACCGGCCTCGGCGTAGCCCAGCGTGAGGCCCTCGGAGATGTTGGTGCCGCCCTCGAGCTGGAGCCCCGCGATGGTGTCGAGGATCTGCTGACGCCGCGGGCCGACGAGTCCTTCGGGGACGCGGACGGCGGCGGTTCCGCCGAAGGCCACGAGGGAGAAATGGTCGCCAGGTTCGAGGCGGTTGACCAGCTCCTGCGCCGCGCGGCGGGCGTTGACGATGGAGTCGCCCGCCATCGAGTTGCTCACGTCGAGCACCACGTGGACGGACATCGGCGGGCGCGCCGTGGCGGCCTGCATGGTGGAGCGGAGGGCGATGCGCAGGTGCGTGTGCCCACCCGAGGGAGCGAGCGCCGCGCGGGCGAGGTCGACGCGCCACGCGAGGGCGGCGGCGGGCGGCGCGGGCATGTCGGGGGCGTACCGGCTGCCGAGGTCGCCGACGAGGGGGCGCGCGTCGGCGGGGATCTCGCCGCGCGCGAGGGAGGCTTCGAAGCCCGCGAGGTGACCGCGGCCGGGGCGGTACGTGGTGGCGAAGCGTCCGTTGGGATCGATGGTGGGGAGCGCCGCGCCGACGCTGTCACTGAGCCCGCCGAAGCCTCCCGCGCCCACGGGCATGGGACGCTGCGTGGGGGCGACAGGGGGAGGCGGCGGCACGGTGCCGGGCTCCGCGGGCATCTGAAAGCCGGCCACGGGGATGGACTCGGCCGGCGCGCGCGCGTACCGCGGGGCCCCTCCGAGGGAGCCGGGGCGACGTGCGCGGGAGGGCATCATGCGAGGAGCACCGCCGCCGCCGCGTGGGTCGTAGCCGTCCGCGGCGCCCTGCGCGCTCGGCGCCTCGCGGAGGGCCGTCTGGGGCCTCGCCACGGGAGGGGTCGCAGCGGGCAGGGCCGTGCGCTCGGCTTCCTGCCGCGGCTCCCCGCCGAGCGTGGAGATCTGCGAGCTCGACGCGCGGATGCGCTCGGTGACGGTGCTCTCGCGGCTGCACGCGGAGAGGGTGGCGGTGAGCGCGAGGGCGAACAGCGGTGCGGGGCTTCGAAGGGGGAGCATGGGGGGAGAGTGAGCGCCTTCCCGCGGCGCGATGGGCCGCCGCCAGAAGACCGACGGTACCGCGGCGAGCTTGGGTGGGGGGGAGGAGATTGAGCGGACGCTCAGGCGGGGGACGGGGCGGGCGGCGCGGGCGGCGCGGGCGGGGGCTTCGCGGCCCACGAGCGAGGGGGGGCTACCGCCACAACGAGCGATCGCCCAGCCACGCCGCCTGCGCCTCCTCCCGTACGTCCATCCGCACGAGCCGAACCACCCGCAGCCCAGTCACCTCACCCGCGAGGCGCCGCTCCACGTCGGCCACGATCGCCTCATCCGCCCCGCTCCATTGCGCCTCCAACACGTCCCCCACCTGCCGCCGATGCCCCGCGGGAACCTCCGCTCGCCGCAGCCACCGCGCCCCGCCGAGATTGGCCCGCACCGCGAGCGAGTCGGCGAAGCGCGCGACCCGTGCATCGTCGGTCTGCGACGCCACTTCGACAATGACCGCGTGGTCGCCCGAGAGTCCCGTCGAGGTCGCAAGCACGCCGCCCTCCCCGGCCTCCACCCGCACCACGCGGTGCACCGCCCAGGGGCCGTCGGCGCACGCCCGCGCGGCGGCCTCCCCGTCGCGCAACGCCACCCGCGCCGCGCGCTTCGCGGTCAGGTACGGCCCGTCGTCGTCCCGGTACGATTCCGGCGTGACCACGCACACCATCGCCGCAGCGCGCCGGTCTGGCGTCCGCTCGACGGCCACGGCCCCGTAGGACACCACCACGCGAGGCGGGTTGAAGAAGCCCGTGATCTGTTGGGCAAGCCACCGTGCCGCCGCCCGCCCGTCGCCCTGGCAGGCGTCGAGCGCCTTCACGCATTGAACCAGCGGCGCCTGCGTCGCGGTGCGCAACGCCCGGATGCGATCGATCCGCGAGCTCATCGACCACGCTGCCTGCAACGGATGGCCATCCCGCGATCGTACCCCAAGGGCCGCTCACCGATATGCCGGCCCGAGCCTGCGCGGCACGCGCCGCTCCTGCGTGAGCACCACCACCAACGCCGCGGCCGCGTCGAGCCGCGCGAGGCACCGCGCCGTCGGCCCGCGCAGCGCGAAGCCCGCGGCCATCGCGAGGGCCCCCACCGCCAGCCCGAAGTGCGTGCAGTGGAGCGCCTCCGCGATCGCGCACGCCAGCAGCCGCGCCCTGCACTCCGCGTAGTCAGCGGGGTTGCGCCAGTAGCAATCGCAGTGAAAGGGCAAGCACATCCCCGTGATCGTCCCAAAGAACCCGAACAGCGCAGCCACTTGCGCCGCCGGCGCGAGAAACCTCGTCTCCCCCTCGACGCGCGGCTGCTCCCGCAGGGCCACGAGCTCCATCGCCGCGAGCGCCTCCCCGTCCCCTGCGTCGAGGCGCGCGAGGCCCGCCACCAGCATGCGCCCCACCGCGTTGTGCGCGCGCAGGCTCCAGGTCACCGCGTCGGCCACCCGCCCCTCCCGCACGAGCGCCGCAACGACGCCGAGGAACGCCTCCTCGTCGACGCTCTCCCGCGCGAAGTACCGCACCCGCTCGACCACGATCGCCAGCGTCAGCACCAGGGACGGCAGCATCAGCCACATGCCCCAACCGCCCTCGACCCAGTACATCACCAGCTCGCGCACCACGGGCGGTGAGACGCCGTGGCTACGGCGGAGGTTCCGCGCCGACGTTGCCACGTTGCAAGCGCGCCGGGCGCAGGTGCCGCAGGGCCGCGCGGAGGTCTTCGCAGGGTCGTTGCCCCGGCGCGCCGTCGGCCCGCGCCTCCAGCGCCTCGAAGGCCGCGTCTCCGCCGACCGCGAGCACCCGCTCCACCAGCCCCGCCTGGAGCTCACAGCGGAGCGCAGCCGCCATCAGCTCGTCGCGATGCCTCGCCACGAAGGCATCCGTGAACACCGGCGCCAGCTCATCGGCCCACTGCCCCCCATCGCGCGACGACAGTCTGCCGGCGCGGGCGAGCTGCAGCGCGAGCGCGTCAGGCTCCGGCGCCGCCGCCAGCGCCCCGCGAACGCCGCCGTGCGACCGATCGACCGGGTACCGCACCCACGCGCCGCCCGGTGTGAGCGCGACGAGCGATGCATCCCGCGCCCCCGACGCCGCCACCGCCAGGACGCGGCCCGATGCCGTCACCCGCTCAGCCCACTCCACGCGCAGGTCGTCGCAATACCGCCGCACCACCGCGCAGTCTTCATGGACCGTGTCGCAGCCCGCGAGCGACGAAGTGCGCGTCGCTGCGCCCGCCGTCCACCGCACCGTCCCCGAGGCCTGGCATCCACGCAGCAGCGGCCCCTGCGAGCGGTCGAGCACCACGCGCGTGGTCACCGTGCACGTGGCCTCGACGCGCCACCCCGCGCCCTCCTGACGGAGCACCACGCGCGTCGCATCGGAGCCCGCGCAGCTCCGCCCGCAGCCGCCGAGGAGCACCGCCCACACGACCCAACGCATGGTGTCAGGACCCACCGTCCCCCTCCGTGAGCGCCTGCCGCGCGAGCGTGGTGATGGTGAGCGTGTAGCCGAACCAGCCGTTGCGGTACACCACCGTGTCGGGCGGCTCGTGCCCCACCATGCCGCCGTCGTAGCGCACGTCGACGCTCCCCGCGGGGTTGCCGTCGACGCGCGTGTAGTGGCGCTCGATGAGCCGACCACCGCGCCACACCTCACGCACGTTCTCCCCCTCGCGCACCGCGCTTCGCTCGCCGTCTGCGGGCGCGGGCCCCAGCGTGACGAAGAGCGTGCGGTGCAGGTCGAGGAGGATGTACCGCGGCGGAAACGGCAGCTCGCCCGGCAGGTACGACGTGAACTCCACCGCCACCCCGCGCTGCTGCAGCACAAAAGCGCGCGTGCCGAAGGGCGTGAGCCCCAGCATCGTGAGCGTCTCCCCCTGCTTCTGGAGCACCGCTTCGAAGCTCACCTCGTGGCCCGGTCGCTGCGCCGTCACCCGCTGGCGGTAGAGGAAGCTCCCGCGGATGTCGCCCGTCGGCACCAGCGAGCCGAGCTCCCGCGGCGGCACGGCCACGGTCTCGCGCCGCCCGCCGCACGCGACGAGGAGGGCCGCGCCGACACCCAGCGTCGCCCACGAAGCCCTCATCGCGGCTCTCCGATCGCACACCACGTCACGACGCCTTCTCTCCGAGCAGGTGCCTCGCCACGGGGGCCAGCAGCAGGCTGAAGGTGACGCCGACGCCCGTGGTGAGCCCGATCGCGCGCAGCGACGGGTTCGACGACACCGCCAGCAGCCCGAACGACAGCAGCGCCGACACCCACGCGACCGTCACGCTGAACAGCGTCTCGCGCGCCGCCTCGGGATGCCGGTCGATCTCGGCCACGAAGACCCCATAGTCCACCCCGATGCTCAGCACCAGCAGCAGCCCGATGAGATGCATCAGGTTGGCCGCTGCCCCCGTCAGCGGAACCACCGCCAGCGCCGTCGCCGCCGCCAGCACCGACGGAACAAACGCCGCCAGCGCCGCCCCCGCGCGCCGGTACCGCGCGAGCAGCAGCGCGAAGACGACCCCCAGCCCCACGCCGAGCAGCTCCAGCGTGCGTCGGCGATAGCGCGCGTAGGTCTCGCGCAGGAAGCGCCCCTGCTCGAACACGTCCGCCTCGGGCACGTCCGCCACGCGACGGGCGAGCGCCGCCGGATCGCGCACCCCCTGGAGGAAGCTCAGGTACCCCACCCGCGCCCCCACCGACACGCGGAACGATCGCGCCATCTCGCCCAGCGGCGACGCGCGCAGCATCGCCTCGGTCAACGGCTCCTCTCCCCTCCCCCGCAGCGACGCGCCGAACGGGTCGAGCGCCCCCGCGCGGAAGCCCTCCCGCTCGAAGGCCGCCGCCGCCCGCGCCGGCAGCGTCGCGTCGCCCCGCAGCGCGGCCTCGTTGCGCCGCTGGAGCGACGGCGACCACAGCACCGTGTGCAGCGAGCGGTAGCCCGCGATCACCCCGTCGCGCTTCGCCGCCGCGAGCCGTAGCGCCACCGCGTCGTTGCGCGCGAGGGCCTCCGCCTCGGTGTCGCCCGTCACGATCACGAGGCGTCCGTCGTCGACGCGCGACACCAGCGCCCGCACGGCCCGCTCCTCTTCGAAGAGCGCCGGGTCGACCTCGGTGAGCGCGCGCGCGTCGTCGACCCAGCGCACCCGCGGGAGCCCCACCGCGCAGAGCCCCAGCGCCACGAGCGGCACCACCAGCGCCACCGCGCCCCGCCGGCGCATCGCCGCCACGACGCGCGCGACGCCGTCCGCGAGGCCGCGCTGGAAGCGCACCGGGATGGGCTCCGCGGGGAGCAGCCGCGGCACGAGCACCCGCGTGGCGACGAGCGCGCCGAACACCCCCGCGACGCCGAACACCGCGATCTCACGGAGGCCGGGGAAGCTGGTCCACGCGAGGCCCGCGAGGCCGCCCATCGTCGTGAGGGCGCCGAGGAGCGTCCCCGGCCACACGCGTCGCAGCGTGGCCTGCGGGCCCTCGGGCGAAGGGCGCAGCGTGTGGTGGTTGATGAGGTACACCGGGTAGTCGAAGCACACCCCGATGAGCGACGCGCCGAAGGCCAGCGTGAGCCCGTGCAGCTTGCCGAACACCAGCAGCGCCACCGTCGTCGCCGTGAGGAAGCCCGCCGCGATGGGCAGCGACGCCAGCAGCAGGTAGCGCACCGACCGGTGGATCAACAGGAACAGCGCCGCCACGCCGAGCGAGCCCAGCAGCGAGATGCGCTCGGCGTCTCCCCGCACCTGCGCCTCCGCCGCCACGGCGATGCGGTGCGCGCCGCCCATCCGCAGGCGCAGGCCGTCGCCCTGGGCGCGGTTGACGTCGTCGAAGGCGCTTCGAAGCGCGGCGAGCCACGGGCGCTGATGGGCGCCGTCGAAGGCCGAGTGGCGCGTCGCGAGGAGGATCACCGCGTGCCGTCCGTCGTCGGTGACAAACTGCCCGTCGCGCGAGGTGAGCGTCCCCGCCTGGGCGTCGCGGAGCCGCGCGAGCTGGGCGGGGAAGGCGAGCAGCGGGTCGGCGCCGGCGCTGCGGGCCACGAGGGCTCCCGCGGGCGAGGCGAGCTGGCGGCGCACCTCACGGGCGGCCTCGGTGAGCCCCGCGTCGGTGAGCATCGCGCGGAGCGAGGCGTCGTCGCCGTCGGTGAGGAAGGCGTGGCGGCGCGGGAAGTAGAGGTCGTAGACGGCCCGCTCCATCGCCGGGTCGACGCCGCTGCGCAGCCACGCGACCTCGGGGTGGGCGCGCAACCGCTCCGCGAGGCGGCGGGCGCCGTCGAGCACGCGGGAGGGGTCGCTTCCCTCGACGGCGATCACCATGGCGCGGGAGAGCTCGGACTCGGCGATGGCGCGGGACACGTACGCGAGGCGGGCGTCGCGGCCCGCGGGGAGGAAGTGCGTGATCTCGTTGCTGACGCGGAGGTGCGTGGCGACGAAGGCCGCCATCGCCAGGAGGAGGGCTGCGCCGAGGGAGAGGACGGTTCGATCGCGGAGGGTGGGCACGGGGCGGTCGCGGCGGCGGACGCTATCACCAACGAGCGGAGGCTCGAAGCGCCGCGCGCGGGAGTCATCGACACAGGAGCCCCCGACGGTGTACGTGTTTCCCGATGGCTGAGGCAGCGGCCGACGAAGGTGTGGTCGTCATCGGCGAGGTGTTCGACTTCGGCGCGAAGACGATCCACGAGTGCACCCTGGACGGGCTCCGCGACGCCGTCGTCGCCAACCGCTACGCCTGGATCGACATCAACTACCGCGACCCCGCGGCGGCCCGCGCGCTCCTCCAGGGCCGCGGGATCATCGGCGAGGAGGTGCTCGAAGCCGCCCTCTCGCGAGACGCCGCGACGCAGCTCGCCCGCTACGACGACTGCCTCCACCTCGCCCTCACCGGGTGCAGGCTCCAGGGCGACAGCTTCACCCTCGAGCGCGTCGACGCGGTGGTGACCGAGGCGTACCTGCTCACGATCCACAGCGGGCCGGTGGTGTTCCTCGACGCGGTGCGGAAGCATCACCGGGCGGACTTCGTGCGCTTCGCCAAGAGCCCGAGCTTTCTCCTCTACGAGCTCTGGGATCACCTCGTCGAGAACTACATCGGCGTGCAGAAGCGCTTCGAAGAGCGGGTGGAGAAGCTCCAGCACGGCCTCGGCGGCGAGGTGACCGACGGGACCTTCTCCCAGGTGTCCGAGCTCGCCGCCGACCTCCTTCACCTCCGCAAGGTGGTGCTCCCGGCGCGCGGCGTCCTCTCCGAGCTCGCGACGCGGCGCTCGCTCTTCGTGAGCGAGTCGACCCAGGGCTTCCTCGCCAACATGGTGGGGACCATCGAGCGGGTGCTCCAAGACCTCCTCGTGGCCCGCGACATCCTCTCGGGGTCGCTCAACCTGTACCTCTCGCGCGTGAGCCACCAGACCAACATGGTGATGACGCGCCTGACGGTGGTGAGCATCATCTTCCTCCCCCTGAGCTTCCTCTGCGGCGTCTACGGGATGAACCTCAAGAACATCCCCGAGCAGACCTGGGAGCACGGCTACGCCACGTTCTGGGTGCTCTGCTTCCTCATCGCGGGCGGGCTCGTGTGGTTCATGCGAAAGAACCGCCTGCTCTGATCGCCGGACGACGTCGCCGCGTTGCGCGAACGAACGGGTGACAGCGCGGCCCACCGTCCCCCATAGTCGCCCGATGCGACGATCCCTTGCGTGGCTCCTCCTCGCCCCGTGGCTCGCGGCCTGCGGCACCGACCCGGCGCCGACCGCCGACGCCTCCCCCGACCGCGGCCCTGACGTCTTCGAAGCCTCCACCGACGCCTCCGCCGACCTCCCCTCACCCGACGTCGCCCCCGACGCGGCGCCCGACGTCGCCCCAGACGCCTCGCCGGACGTCGCGCCCGACGTCACCGCCGACGCTGCGACCGACGCCGCGGGCGATGCGGGCGACGACGTTCGCCTCGTCAACGGCTGCCCCTCGCTGGAGGCCCCCATCGCGCGCATGGGCGACGACCCGATGGGCGACACGTACGCCGGCTTCGCGCGCGACTTCCTCACGCGCCTCTGCGTCCGCTGCCACAGCACCACGCGCACCACCCCGAAGGCCCGCATGGGCGCCCCCGACGGGATGAACTGGGACGACGACGCCTCCCTGCGCCGCGAGCTCATGCGCATCCGCCGGGCCGTCGGCGTCGACAACTACATGCCCCTCACGCCCCCGAGCGCGACGTGCGCCGAGCGCCGCCGCCTCGTGCGCTGGGTCGACCTCGGAGCGCCGTGACCCGAGTCCCCTCGGAGCGAGCGATCGTCTTCCTGGTCGGAGCCGTTCAGTTCGTCAACATCCTCGACTTCATGATCGTGATGCCGCTCGGGCCGGATTTCGCCCGCGCGCTCCACATCGCGCCGTCGCACCTCGGGTACATCGGCGGGTCGTACACCGCCGCGGCCTGCGTCACGGGCCTCCTCGGCTCGCTCTTCCTCGACCGCTTCGACCGGCGCAGCGCCCTCGGCGTCGCCATGCTCGGCCTGGTCGTCGGCACCGCCATGGGCGGCTTCGCGACAGGCCTCGGCACCCTCCTCGCGGCGCGCGTCATCGCGGGGGCGTTCGGCGGCCCGGCCACCTCCATCTCCCTCTCCATCATCGCCGACGTCGTCCCCGCGGAGCGTCGCGGCCGCGCGATGGGCGCGGTGATGACCGCCTTCACGCTCGCCTCCATCTTCGGCGTCCCCGCGGCCCTGGATCTCGCGCAGCGCTTCGACTGGCGGCTCCCGTTCTTCTCCGTCGCGGCCCTCGGGCTCGTGCTCGCGGCGCTGGCGGTGTTTCTCCTGCCGCCGCTGCGGGGCCACCTCGATCGCGCAGGAACGCGCGCCGACGAGCCCACCCTCGGCGAGATGCTGCGCCGCCCCACGGTGGTGCTCTCGTACCTCGCCACGGTGGTCACGAGCGTCGGGATGTTCGCGCTCATCCCCAACATCTCGGGCTACGTGCAGAACAACCTCCACTACCCCCGCGAGCACATCGGTCGACGCGCATCGCGGCGCCCAGCACCTTGCTCACGGCGATCGTGGTGTACATCGGCTTCCTGATGGTGCCGCCGCCCATCCCGGTGGTGCTGGTGTTCGTGGGCTTCATGGCGAGCACCGGGTTTCGCAACGTCGCGCTCAACACGCTGGCGTCGCGCGTCCCGCAGCCCGTGGAGCGCGCCCGCTTCATGTCCATCCAGAGCGCCGCCCAGCACGCGGCCTGCGCGGTGGGGGCCTTCCTCTCGTCGCGCATCCTCGGCACCGACGCCCGCGGCGCCCTCACCCACATGGATCAGGTCGCGTGGTTCACCGTGGCGATGATCCTCACGCTGCCGCTGCTGATGTACCGGGTCGAACGGGCGACCACGGTGACGCCGCCGATCAGCCCGGCGGGGTGATGAGCTGGAGGTCGAGGCCGCCGGGGTACATGTACGAGGTGTACGGGGCGATGCCGTACACCTTGATGCCGATGCCCTGACCGACGCCGCTGCGGAGGCGGTGCGCGCCCGACATGATGGGGAGGGTCAGGATGTTGAAGCCCCCGAGCGCCTCCATCGAGCCGCGGAGGGGCTGGTCGTCGAGGGTGAGCTCGACGCCCTGCGGGACGACGACGTTGAGGAAGTTCTGCGGGTACGTGCTGGGCACGAAGAAGTCGTAGCGGTCGCGGTACTGCTGCACCGGCACTTCGAGCACCATCGCCGGGTCGCCCGAGCCCGTCCCCCCCATCGCCGGCCCCTGCCCGATCATGAACTGCGTCACGAGGAACGCGCCGCTCCCCTGCACGCGGAAGTGCCGGTTGGTCTGAAACTGCAGGAGCTGCCCGCGGTCGAGCGTCGCGGGTTCATGCACGTCCGAGGGCTCGAAGGTGATCGCGTTGCCGTCGGTGCGCGACAGGATGCGCACCACGTACGGAACGCCCGGCCCACGATCACGGAGCGCGGAGACGACGTAGTCGCGCCCCCAGGTCTCGTCGGGCAAGAGCTGCTCTTCGAGGTGGTCGCAGGCCACGCGGTCGGAGGGGACGCGCGTGCAGTCATGGCCGACGAACACCGCCACCGGGTTGGACGATTCGATGGTGGTGCCGGTGAGGTCGCCGCGGCCCGCGCCGACGAGCTCGAGCACGTCGCCCTGCTGGAGGTTGAACACCGCCTGCTCGCCCGCGTTCATCGCGGTGACGCCGCGGCCGGCGCGGACGCGGCCCGTGACGCGCACGGTCACCTGCGTGTTATCGCCGCCCGTCGCGACGACGGAGACGAAGCCGCCGTACGTCATGCCGCCGGGGGTGGTGGAGTCGAGGTCGGGCCAGGTCGACACCGTGTAGCGCCGCGTCAGCACGCCCTGCGGGAGCAGCAGCGACGCGTCGTTGGTGTACGAGAACACCCGGTTGTTGATCGAGAAGTTGAGCGGGTTGAACTGGTACGCCGCGATGGGTCCGTTGCTCTGCACGTGGTAGGCGCCGCCGCGGACGAGCGCGGAGGAGGCCGCGGGACAGAGCCCCAGCGCCCCGCACGCGCCGCCGTTCTGCGAGAGGGGGTCGACCCACGGGAGCTCGACCGTCTCGATGGCGCCGGGGTCGAGCATCACCACGCGCGGGGTCGTGAGCTCGCCGCCCGCGATGGTGGCCCGCACCGCGTAGGTCTGCGGGTTGGCCAGCACGATCGCGAAGCGGAACATCGGGTTGAGCCCGCTGTTGGGCGTGATCGTCGGCCAGTAGCTGCACCCCAGGTACGAGCGCCCGAGCGCGCTGTCGCTGCACCGGTCGGAGCAGTTGCCCGCCACGCACGACGACCCGTCCTCCATCGCGCAGAGGGCGCTGTCTTCCCAGGCGAGCCCGTCGGCCCGGCAGCGCTGCGTCTGGAGGGGGTTGTTGGGGCTGCAGCGCGCGGCGTTGGGGGCGCAGAGCCGGCACCCGAGGTCGGGCACGCAGGAGGGCGCCATGGCCGGGCAGGTGGTGCGCGACGCGATGCCGCCGCGGTCGTCGCAGGTGAAGGCGACGTTCGATCCCTCGCAGTAGAAGCGCCCGGGGATGCACATGCCGCCGTCGGGTCCGCCGTCGATGCGAATGACGGGGCCGGTGTCTTCCGTAAAGCGGGTGCGGTTGGGCTCGGTGCAGGCGCCCAGGGCCAGCGCGAAGAAAGCGACGCTCCGTCGAAGGTGCATGGACGGGGTCGATACCGCGGGGGCGGAGGGGTTGTCCAGACCACCGCCGCGTTCGTCAGCGAGCCCCGTCGCCGCCCCGCCGCGCCCGCCACGCCCCGATCGCCCGCGCCAGCAGCCACCCCGGCAGCACGAACACCACCCCCAGCCGCAGCGCAAACAACCCCACCGCCGCCACCGCCGCCACCGCCACCCCGCTCCCTCCCGGGCTCAACATCCGCTCGACGAGCCCCACCCGATCGGCCGCGCGCACCGCCCCCTCGTGGGCCGCCACCAGCCCCGCCGCCACCAGCGCCGTCCGCTGCCACCCCTTCACGGCGCCCTCGCGGTGAGCATCGCCAGCAGGATCGCGTTGCCGATCGGCCCCCCCGTCACAAAGCGCCACCCGCCCCCACGCCGCACGGGCACGCCGAAGAGGGCCGCGGTGCGAAACAGTTCCCGGTAGCGTTCGCGATCGCCCATCTGGCGCGCGGTGGCGAGCGCGAAGCCCGTCGCCGACACCGACACCCCGAACACCACCGGCCCCGAGTCGACATCGCCGAGGCCGCCCGTCCCCGGCGCGTACTCCCGCACCGCCGCGAAGCCCGCCAGCGTCGTGTGGCCGGTGCGCGCGAGGGAGCCGCCGAGCTCACGAGCCAGCGACGCGTCGGCGAAGGAGAGGAAGTACGCCGCGAGGGCCGTCCCCGAGCCGCGCGGGTCGTGATGGGCCACGCCCGTCAACGGGTCGACCGACTGCGCGAGGTAGCCCGACGCGCGGTGCGTGAAGCGCTCGTGGTACACGCGGCTCATGCGGGCGAGGAGCGCGCGCCGATCGGTGCCCGTGAGGCGTGCGTGCTGACCGACGGCGCCCACCACCGCCGCGATGTCGCAGGGGTAGGCCTCGCCGGGGTAGGTCTCGATCACGCCGTCGCGCGAGCGTTCGAGGCGGCGCGCGAGGGCCGCGACGATGCGGTCGTGGAGGGCCGCGTGGGGAGTGCCCGGATCGACGCCGCGCAAGGCCCCCATCGCGAGGGCGACGTAGCCGAGGTAGGCGTGTCCCTCGTCGGTGTCGAGGCGCTCGATGGGGTCGTGCCCCCACGCCTCGCGCGCGAAGTCCCAAGTGACGGGGCGAAAGAGATGGTCGACCGCGCGGCGCAGCGCAGGCAGGTAGCGCGGGCGGAGCGCGGGGTGCGCGGCGATCACCTGGGCGAGCCCGAGGGCGGCCATCTGGTGCGTGGCGACGGCCCACTCGCCGTCGAAGCGGGCCGATCCGGTGTGAAACGAGCGCGCCCCCACGTCGCCCAGCTCGGTGTCGGCGACGGCGCGGGCGAGGCCGTCTTGCGCGGCGAGTTCACCGTCGAAGAGGGCGTCGGCGTCGCGGCCCACGAGCGTCCGCGGCACCACGGCGCCCGTCGCGATGACGCAGGCCGCGAGGAGGAGCGCGCGCTTCCACCACGGAGCGCGAGGCGGGTTGGGGGTCGACACGGGAGGCGGTGGAGGGTGCGTCGGGGCGACGCCCGCCGTCAACGCGCAGGGTAGCGCGCGAAGTCGAGGGCGAACGATCCGTCGGGGAGCGGGCGCCCCTCGGGCCGCGGGAGCTCGCGGAGCTGCCGGGCCTCCACGACGCCCTCGTAGCGAACCTCGCCCCGCTGGTTGATGAGCCGAACGCTCACGAGCTGCGCCTGCGGCGACACCACGAAGGCCTGAACACGCCGCGGCACCACGCCGTCGAGCACGGTGGTCATCGGCGCAGGCGTCACGGCGCCAACGTCACGGGCTTCGAGCACGAGGCGCTCGATGGGGCACGCGTCCACCACGTCGCCGTTGTCCTGCGGGCGACAGCTCGGGAGCACGAACCACACGCGCGACCCGACCCCCTGAGCGCCGAAGGCCGTCGAGGTCTCGGGGCCGTAGACCACGTAGATCCGCAGGCGGCGGAGGTTGTTCTGCATGGTGGTGACGTCCGTGGGGACGAAGGTCGGCGCGGTCGGCGCGGTCGGCGCGGGCCGAGGCGCGGGATGGCGCGGCGGACGCCCCTCCGCGGTCGCAGCGAAGAGCGCGACGGCGCCCAGCATCGGGAACAGGGTGCGGCGGGTGAGGTTCATGGCGTCGTCGCACCGTGCAAGGTCGTCGCCAGCGTGGAAGTGCGAGATTTTCAGGGGTTTGCGAGCGCGCGCGGAGAGCACCCGGTGCGCGCGACGCCCGCGGTGCGCGACCGCGCTGTGGTACTCCCTTCGAAGCGCCATGACCGACCCCGATTGGTTCTCCCTCAACCGCGCCTCGTGGAACGCCCGCACCCCCGTCCACCTCACCTCTCGCTTCTACGACCTCGCGGCCTTCAAAGCCGGGGCTTGTTCACTCCGCGAGATCGAGCTCGCCCAGGTGGGTGACGTCACCGACCGCAACCTCCTCCACCTCCAGTGCCACTTCGGCCAGGACACCCTGAGCTGGGCTCGCCGCGGCGCCCGCGTCACCG
>JBILLV010000549.1:0-4227 GCA_044375895.1 Polyangiales bacterium
TGACGACCTCGCGGGCGACGCGATCCCACGCGCGGACGGAGACGATCGTGTCGGCGACCTCCTGCCCGTAGGCGCCGACGTTCTGGATGGGGGTGGCGCCCACGAGCCCGGGGATGCCCGAGAGGCACTCGACGCCCGCGAGGCCCTCCGCCACACGGGCGGCGACGAAGTCATCCCACGGCTCGCCCGCCTGCGCCGTCACGGCGACGCGATCACCCTCCGAGGTACGGGTAACGCCGCGGGTCGCGACGCGCACGACGCGCCCCGCGAAGCCGCGGTCGGCGACGAGGACGTTCGACCCGCCGCCGAGCACGAGGAGCGACACCCCGCGGGCGTCGGCCTCGCGCACCGCGTCGATCGCGTCGCACTCGGTCTCCACCGCGACGAGCTCATCGGCCGCGCCCCCCACACCCAACGTCGTCAACGGGCCGAGGGCCAACTTCGCGCGAACATCCATCGCCATCGCGGCGGTGCGTCTACCACGGCGCGGGCGTTGACATCGAGAGCTCCGGCGCGCCAGCGCAATCGTCGCCGTTTTTTGGAGCCGCGGCGCACTCGGCGATAGGTTCCGTCTTGCCAGGGCGCAACGCGGAACACACGGCCGGGAGTCACACCCTCCTCCGACGCTATCCACCGGTTTGTTGTGCTCCGCGGTCCTGGTACTGCCTCGCGCTCTTCAGAGAAGTTCGCGTGGGCGGCGGGTCAGTGAGGTCCCGACATCCCCTCCAACCACACGCGCTGCGTCGCCCTCGCCCGGGTGCCGACGCGCGCGAGGTGGCACCGCGTCCGTCGGTCGTTCGTGCGGCGTCTTCCACGCCTGTCCCTCGGGGACGTCGCACGCTCGCGCCGACGTGCGGTGGGTGCACCACCTCCCCTCGCGGCCGCCCATCTGCCGCGGGGGGAGGTGCGCCGCGCTTTTCGAATCCCGCCACCTATCCCACGAACGCCATCGCCCGCTGCGCGCACCAGTACGCGCCCGCGACGCCCACGCCCAGCGCCACCGCGCGCCGCCCACCCGTCTCGCTCACCCCTGCGCGCAACGCGATCCGCGCTGCAGCCAACGCGACCGCGACGAAGGCCACCTGCCCCAGCTCGACGCCGACGTTGAAGGCCAGCAGCGAGCGGGTGATGGCGCCCCGCGCGAACCCGGTCTCCGCCAGCGCCCCCGCGAAGCCGAAGCCGTGCAAGAGCCCGAAGAGCGCGGCGAGTGTCCACGGCGCGATCCGTCCGGGCGAGTCCGTCCCTTCGACGGCGGCCGCGCGGGCCACCACCACAACGCTCCACGCGATGGCCGCCTCGATGGCGCGAACGGGCGCGTGAACCAGCCCCAGCGCCGCCAGCGCGAGCGTGACGCTGTGACCCGCGGTGAAGGCGGTGATGGCCGCGAGGAGCGCGCGTCGACCGCGCACCATCAACGCGAGGCCGAGTACGAAGGCGAGGTGATCCCAGCCCGTGGCGATGTGCTCGACGCCGAGGGTGACGTACCGCAGCCAGACGGAGCCTGGCGCGTGGTCCCGCGGCAGGAGCCACTGCCCCCTGCCCCCGTCGAGCACCGTCTCCACCGTCGGCAGCCCCACGGGGACGTAGCGCGCGATCACTTGCGCGTCGGTGCCTTCGAGCCCGAGCACCTCGACCACCTCCCCCGCGATCGGCGACCCGCAGCGGTAGCGCGCGACGCGGGCGACGCCGTCCTCCAAGGTCTCGCTCACGTCCGACCCGCTCGCGACACAGCGGGCGGGCAGCACGGGACGGACAGCCACGGTGCGCTCGGCCGCCGCGGTGAAGCGCCACGTCACCGCGAGCGATCCGTCGTCGCACTCGCGCAGCTCCAGGCGGCCGAACGACAACGGATGCGCCGCAACCTCTCCCGCGCCGAGGAGCACCACCCCGACGAGCGCGCGCTTCACGGCGCCACCCCGTGACGTCGCGCGAGACCTTGCTCGGCGATGTGAACGAGGGCCGCGCGCCGCTCGTCCATCCAGCGCCGTCGCACGTCGGCGCGCACCGCCGCGAGCCCCGTGACGCCACCGCCGTCGCGCCCGATGATTCGCACGAGGTGCCACCCCTGCGTCGACACGATGGGACCGCGCCACGCCCCGACCGCGACGCCGTCGAGCGCTGCGGCGAAAGCGTATCCGAACGCGCGGGTCACGTCGGCGAAGCTCCTGCCGGGGAGCGACGGCCCAGCGGGCGACGGGTCACCGCGAAACTGCGCGGACGCGACGGGCTCATCCGGCGCGAGCTGACCGAGCGCCGCCCGCGCGTCGGCCTCTCCCGCCACCCCGCGACGCTCCCGCGAGAAGAACACCTGATCGAAGCTCACCCGCGCGACGCGACGGTAGTCGTCCGGGTGCGCGTCGAGCCAGCGCTGGAGCGTCGCGTCGTCGGGCTCCTCGGGGGTCGCCTCGGCTTCGAGGAGAAACGCCATCTTCTGCACCAGGCGCTGCCGGATGACCGCATCTCCCTCGCCGAGTCCGCGCGCGAGGGCCTCCCGCACCAGCGCCTCTTCACGCACATACACGTCGCGCGACACGCCGGCCGGCACCGCGAGCGGCGGGCGTTCGGGGACGCGACGACGGGCCGCGACCCGCTCCGCGCCAAGGAGGGCGAGCGCCCCGAGCGCGAAGTGGACGAGCGGCTCGCGGAGGAGGCTCCAGCGGGGCGGAGGCGGCGGAGACATCGCCGCGAGGACGTATCACAGCTTCAGTGCGCGGCGGCGGGCGCCGGGGCGGGAGCGGGCGCGGCGGTGACCCCGAGGGTGCGGCGGAAGTCGACCGCGGGCGCCTCGGCGGGGCCCATGCTGATGGGGGTGGCGACGCCGTAGTGACGGTCGATCTGGTTGCGGAGGCGCTGCTCCGCGCGGTACCAGCCGAGCTTCTCCGCGTTGTCGGGGCACGACGCGAGCTCGGGCGAGCCCGGAGCCGCGCCCCAACGGAGCTCGGGGCAGTGGTAGGGGTCGAAGGAGATCGCGAAGAGGCGATCGAGCACGGCGTCGATGGAGAGGGCCACGGAGGCCCCCGCCGAGTTGGTGTAGCTGTACTGGCACGCCGCCTGGGTGCGCTCTTCGCTCCAGGCCGCGACGAGCTGCGCGCGGACGGGCGAGTCGGCGGGGAGCGCGAGGATGCCCTCGTTGATCTCGCGGACGCTCGCCTTGAGCCGCGCGTCGCGGGACGGCGTGGAGTAGAGCTCCCAGTCGCCGTTGGTGCCGTAGATGTTGTACGGCAGCGCGCCGGGGTGCGAGCGCTGGTGCGTGCGGATGCCCATCGCCACGTTGACGGCGTCGGCGCGGTCGAGCACGTCGCGGCAGAGCGAGCGAACCTGCTCGCGGAAGTCACGCACCGGGTCGCGCACCACGTTGGGCGCGGCGAGCGTCCGGCGCACCCAGAGGTGAAACATGCCCGGCGCGATGGCGTTGCGCGGCCCGTCCTCCGGGGGACGGAGCCACTGCTCGCGGGGGATGCCGGCCACCCAGAGGTCGCGGGTCCACTGCTGGTTGGCGTCGAAGTCGGGGAGCTCGGCGTTGAGCGCGCGCGTGATCTCGGTGCCGTTCCAGGTCTGGCGGCGCCAGTTCTTGAAGCCGCCCCAGAGGAAGCGGGGGCCGAGTTCGAAGGCCTCGCCGAAGCGCTTCCACGTCATCGACCCGTCGGGGTGGCCGTCGATGAGAAACACCGAGCCGTCGTCGCGCACTTCCGTCACGACGAGCACGTGCCCGTTGGGGTCGTAGTACGTCGTCCCCGGGCGGATCGACTCGCGCGACACCGTGATGGGGTAGTAGTCCCCCTGCTCCTGGTTGGGCTCGACCCGGTACATCCCCGAGTGCACCGCGTCGGAGATGTGCCGCAGGATCGAGCGCGGCGAGCGGTAGTCGCTCCAGCGGTGGAAGAGCACCGGACGGACGCGGAGCATGTAGCGCGGATCGGTGCCCGAACCCGTGATCGCGTCGACGTAGCCGAAGGGGAGCCGGCGCTTGAAGGCGAAGTACGCCCGCAGCACGTAGGGGAGATCGCCGCAGTCGACCTCGAGCGAGAGCCGACCCTCGGTGGCCGGGTCGTAGAGGGTGTTGATCTGCGGGTCGCGCAGGCACCGGTCGAGGCGGCCGCAGCGGCGCGACTCCACCCCGCGCCCGATGGCGCGCACGAACTCCGAGAACTCCCGCTCCATCGCGTCGTTCCAGCGGTTGACGGCGGGCCACGCCTCGGGGGTGGGGAGGTCGAGCGTGGTCCCGGT
>JBILLV010000550.1:0-4203 GCA_044375895.1 Polyangiales bacterium
TGGACGCCGCAGCCCTCGGCGGCCCTCGTGACCGACCTGCCGCTCCTCCTCGCCGCGCCCGAGGTGCAGGCGCTGGTGTTTCGGCTGGGCCACGTCGCCCGCGGGGGACGCGTCCCCTTCCCCGGGAGGGAGCCTGTCGGCGCGGTGGTGGCCCTCTGCGGCGGCGCACGGTGGGCGGCAGGTGCGCTCGCTGACGCCGTCGATGCTGGCTTCGTCGTCATCGAAGAGGGGGAGATCGTGCTGACCTGGGAGTGGCCCACGCTCGCCGCCGCCGCAGGCCCCACCCTCACCCCAGCGGCGCCCGCGCGGGTCTCGTCGGTGCCTCCACCAGCCCGCGAGCGGGTGGCGGGGGACCGCGCCGCCGAGCGCCGGGTGCGCGCCCTCTGGAGCCGCTACGGGCTGACGACCGCGGAGGCCCGCGTCGCGTGGATCGACTCGCCCGCCGGGGAGCGCGCGCTCGCTCGTGAGGGGCGTGACCGCGGGTGGGCCGTCGAGCTCACCCAGCGCGTGTCGACCGACCCCAAGGGGCGCTTCGGTTGTCCGCCCGCCCGGACAACCGCGGACAACTCCGCCACGGACAACCGAGACGGACAACCGCGGACAACCGAGACGGACAACTCCACGGACAACCCCACGGACAACCGTTCTCCCTCCCCCGCTCCCCCTCCCTCTGAGAAGAACGAGAAAGAAGCCCAGAAGGCGCGCGCGGGCGGGCCGACAACCGAGCGGACAACCCCACGGACAACCGCGACGGACAACCGCAGCGGTGAGGGGGGCGGACAACCCGCGCCGACAACCACGGACAACTCCGGCTCACCGCGCCTCCCCACCGTGGAGCGCCCCGGCGCGATCGGGGCGGGTGAGGTGTTCATGGAGCTGCGCGGCACCGGGGCCCTGCGGCTGACGACGAGCGGCGCGCACGAGGTGGAGCTCGAGCGGATCCTCGCGGGCGTCTCCCCGGCGTGGGCGCGGGAGAACGTCCGGCGACTCGCTGCGCACATCCGCGAGGGGCACCTGCGCGACGGCTGGAAGCCCGCGCTCTCCCACCTCCGCGGCAAGGACGGGTCGTGGACCACGCTGCTGTCCCTCTACGACGAGGCGCAGGGGTGCGAGCGCTGCCGCCCCGCCCGTCCGCCGCCTCAGCGCACCGCGCCTGCCACGGACGATGCACCGCGCGCGAGGCCCGTGTTCACCGAAGAGACCGCGAAGAAATTCGAGCGCTTCACGGGCGCTCGCAGGGAGGGGACATGAACGCGATGACGAAGACCCGATGGGTCGACGACGACGCCGAGCAGGCCGTCCTGGCGGCGGTGCTCCTGACCGAGAGCGTGGAGGTGAACGGGCGCTGCGCGTCGCGGTCGCTGCGGAAGATGGCGGCGATCGTGAAGCCCGAGGACTTCGCCGACCCGCGCCACGCCACCATCTGGGAGGCGATGCTCGCCGTCGACGGGCGCGGTGAGCCCATCGACATCCGCACGCTCTCGGCGGAGCTCACCGCGCGCCGGCGCCTGCTCACCATCGGCGGCCCGCAGTACCTGGAGGAGGTCACCGCCTCCATCCCGACGATCGCCCACTGCGAGTCGCACGCGCGGATCGTGGCGAAGCTGGCCCGCGTGCGCCGCCGCCGCGAGCAGCACCTCAGCGCGCTCGCCGAAATCGACAGCGGCGACCACGGCCCCGAAGAGACCCTCGCCCGCCTCGACCAGTTGTCCCTCTCGGTGGTCGACCGACGCTCCGCCGCGGGCACCTCGGCGCGCGACCACGCCATCGCCGCGGGGCAGTTGATCCTCGCGGCGATCGAGGCCCGCGCGCGGGGGCGACGCATCGCCGCGCGCTTCGGCCTCCCCTGCCTCGACGGCGCCGACGACGGCTCCCACGCGGGGCTCCTCGGCGGCATCCTCCCGACGCGCGTGGTGACCATCTCGGGGCCTCCGGGCGGCGGGAAGACCACCCTCGTGACGCAGGCGGCGATCACCACCGCGGAGGATGGGGGCGTGGTGCTGTGGTTCAGCACGGAGGTGCCCGGCCCCGAGCTGGTGATCCGCTACGCCTGCCAGCGCGCGGGCGAGAAGCCCGACCGGCACGGCCAGACCTTCCCGCCGATCTCGCAGGTGGCCGCGCTGAGCGGCGTGCTCACGGAGCCCACCGCCGATCGCCCCCGGGCGCGCGACGAGGTGACCGAGATGATCGACGGTATCAACCGCTTCGCGGACCTGCCGATCTTCATCTGGAGCGAGGACCTCACCATCGAGGCCATCGCGGCCCAGGTGAGCGCGGCGTGCGCGCGGGGCGAGGTTCGCCTGGTGGTGATCGACTACTTCCAGGACCTCGACGCGAGCGGGAAGGACAGCGAGACCGCCGAGCAGAAGCACCGCGCGAAGGTGATCAAGTCGATCGCGCGCAACGACCGCGTGGGGGTGCTGGTGGTGAGCTCGACCACGAAGGCCGCGCAGCGCGACCGGGCCGCGGGCAAGCGGGCGCAGACCTCGGACGTAAACGGTGCCGGCATCGGCTATGGCTCGGACGTCATCATCGAGGTGTCGCAGGTGGGCGACGACCGCTCCGACGAGGTGCGCGTGAAGCTCGCCATCACGAAGGCCCGGTACGGCTCGACCGGCGAACCCACGCTGCGGTTCAACAAGCCGCGCGGCCGCTTCCTGGAGGCGATCATCGAGGCGTGGTCGGGCGACGACGACCACCCCCGCGGGAGCTACGGCGATGCGGAGTAACAGCGCGTGAGGCCGTCGCGAATCTACATTCCGCTGCACACGGTCTCCGAGGCCAACGAGCGCGGGGCGTGGCACGCGAGCGCGCGCCGCACGCGGGAGCAACGACGCCTGTTGGAGCTCACGCTCGCGACGAAGGCGCGGCCTCCGCTGCCGGTGGTGATCACGATCGTCCGCGTCGCGCCGCTGCACCTCGACGACGACAACCTCGCGCGCGCCCTCAAGGGCATCCGCGATCAGGTCGCCTGCTGGATCTGCCCGGTGGTGATCCAGAAGGGGAAGAAGAAGGGGCAGGTCACGGGCGACGACCGCGACCCGCGGGTGACCTGGCGCGTCGCGCAGCGGAAGGGGAAGCCGCACGAGTACGCCGTCGAGATCCACGTGCGGCCCTGGTCGTTCGCGCATCCCGGCGCCCGCACCCGCGTCACCCCCGAGGCCGACGTCGTCGAGCTCCTGCTCACCCCCGTGGAGCGCGCGCTGCTCGCTCACCAGCTCGGCCGCACCACCGGCCCGATCACGTTCAGCACCGAGGGGCTGCGGCTCCTGGTCGCCACCACCGCCGCCAACGCCAACGCCAACCGCACCATCACGGAGGGTCGATGAACGAGGGAGACCAGAGCGTCCACGCGCTCGAAGTCGAGACGCCGATGACCGAGGCCGACACCATCGAGGCGACCGGAGCCATCCCCCGCGCGCTCTACCAGGGCGTGCTGCGCTTCGGTGAGATCGAGGTGACCTGCTACGTCCTGGCCGACGGGACGGCGCTGCTCACGACCCGCGGAATCCTCGCGATTTTCGCTGGACACGAGCGGGGCAATTTCCAGCAGTACTTCGGCCGAATCCCCGAGAAATTCAGGGGATTTTCGCTGGACACGGAGCGCCGCTTCCGGCTCCCCGGGAACAACGCCGTCGCGCGGGGGTACACCGCCGAGACGCTCACGAAGATCTGCAGCGCGTACACCGCCGCGTTCTGGGCGGGGGCGCTCCACCCGTCGCAGCGGCACCTCGCCGCGAAGGCCGACGTCATCCTGCGGGCCGTCGCCAACGTCGGCATCACGGCGCTGGCCTGGGAGGCCACGGGGTACGACAAGGTGAAGGCCGCGGGGGCGCTGCAGGACAAGCTCGCGCTCGTGCTGCGGGAGGAAGCCGGGGCCTGGGAGCAGCTCTTCACGATGGAGTTCTTCGCCGAGCTGGCGCGGCTCCACCGCCTCGAGCTCCGCACCGATGGGAAGCGGCCGATGGTCTTCGCGGCGTTCCTCGCGGAGTTCTTCTACGAGTGGTTCGACGCCGAGGTGTACGACGCGGTGAAGCGGCGCAACCCGCGGCGCCCGGAGCTCGACGGGGAGCGGCGGCACTGCCACCACCAGTTTCTGACGCCGGCGGCGCGGGCGCGCTTCGTCCAGCACCGGGGGGAGGTGCTGCGCCTCATGCGGGCCTGCCCGAACCTCGCCGACTTCCGCATGCGCTTCAACGCCGC
>JBILLV010000203.1:0-16595 GCA_044375895.1 Polyangiales bacterium
TGGTGCCGATGGCGGCGCCGAACCTCACCGGAGTCGGTGGGGCCACGGCGGGTGTGGCGATCACGTTCTGATCGGAGTCAGGGACAGAGCCCCGCCACCTCCGCCACCCCTCCGCCACCCCTCGCCACCCCTCCGCCACCCCTCCGCCGCCACCCCGGTGGGAGAAATCTCCGTGGAACCTGCGCTGGCACGCGCCATGAGTTGGCCGCGGCGGAGGAGACCTCATGCATGCCCGCACCACCGCCTCGCTCCATCGAACGCCCGCCCTCCGTGGTACCGTCGCCCGTCGAAAGGACGGCCGCCCCAATGTCCTCTGCACCGCCGCGCGTCGCGATCCGCTTCGATGTCCCGTGGACGCACGCGAGCTGGGTGCTGGAGGACACGACCGTGCCTGAGAGCGGCCCGCAGGACAACGCCACGCGGACGATGGACTCGACCTGGCAGGGATGGCGGGGCCGCACAGGTCGCGTCGTCTGCATCCACCGCAACCTCGCCGTCCGCTGGAACCCCCGCAACCCCCGTATCGGCGTCGACCCCGACCTGTGCCTCCTCGAACCGCCCCCCGCCACGCCCGGTGAAGCGCTCACCAGCCTCCGCACCTGGGAGCCCGGCAACGCCGCCCCGCGCGTCGCCTTCGAGGTGGTGAGCGAGAGCAACGCCGACAAGGACTACCGCGACGGCCCGCGCAAGCACGCCGCCGCGGGCGTCGGCGAGCTGTGGGTGTTCGACCCCCAGCGCCTCGGCCCTGAGGACGACGACGGGCCGTGGGTGCTCCAGGTCTGGGGCCGGGATGAAGAGGGCGTCTTCCAGCGCGTGTACGCGGGCGATGGGCCGACGTGGAGCGAGTTCTTCGGCGCGTGGCTGGTGGTCGCGAGCGGCGGGATGCTGTTGCGCATGAGCGACGACCCCGAAGGGACGAAGCTCTGGCCCACCGAAGGCGAAGATGCCGGACAGCAGCGCGCCGAGAAAGAGCGCGAGCGTGCGCAGAAGGAGAGCGCCCTCGCGCTCGCCGCGCGGGAACGCGAGGAGAAGGAGCGGGAGCGCGCCGAGAAGGAGCGTGCCCTGGCGCGAGTGGCGGAGGTGGAGGCGCTGCTCGCCGCGGTCGGAGACGCCAGGCGGCCAGCGCCCCGCTGACCGATCGGGTCGCGTGCCACGGTGGGTCAGCGAACGTTCGCCTTCACCCTCCCCTACCGCTGCACCACCACCACGCGGTTCTCCTCCGTGTACGCCGCCACCCCCGACTCGCCGCCGCAGCCCCAGCACGTCGCCCACGCCACCTCGCGCCGCGCCGGCCCATACGCCAGCGCCAGCGGCTGCGGATCGTCGCGCAGCAGGAACGTCGACCCGTGCCGGTACCGCCCCCCGGGGAGCTGATACAGCGCGCTGATCCAGCTCCCCACGCGCGACTTCGCGACGATCACCAGAATCTCTTCCCCGAACGTCGGCGACCACCGCACCGGGTTCACGGTGAAGGTGTACTCGGGGTGCATCTGCACGCTCGTGGTGCCGTGGTTCATCACCTCGGTGATCGCGCCGGGGAGAAACATCATGAGCCCCTCGCGCAGCCGCAGCGCCTCCAGCTCGGGCACCTGCTGCACGATCTCCGCGACCTGCGCCGCCGTCATCGGCTCCTCGCGGTACGGCCGTCGGTTGGTCTCGCGCGGGTACGTCACCGTCGGCGCCGCGCCCCCACAACACCGGAACGTGATCTCCAACCCCGCCGCGTCCACCGCCGCCGTCCGCCGCGACGCGCACCGGTGGAGCGCCGCCGCCGCGTCCCGCCCCGCGCCGCGAATCACGCCGCGGTCGTCGATGTTGTCGCGCGTCCACTCGGCGCCGCGCGTCCCCATCGCCAGCACGCCCTCACGGGTCGCGCAGGCCCCCAGCTCGCCGCGCCCGCACGTCGCCGGGTCCCACTGGGCGCCGCCCGGATACACCGTGTCCGCGGTGCCGCGACACGCCAGCTCCCACTCGATCTCGCTGCACAGCCGTCGCCCGCGCGCCGCGCACAGCCGCTGCGCCTCGACGCGCGACACCCCCGACTGCGCGGGCTGCGAAGGGTCGTTGGGGTACGGCAGCGCGTCGATGTCGAAGCTCGCCACCGTCACCTCGGGGAGGTCGGCCTCCACGCTCGGGTCGCGCCCCGGGTCGCCCGGTGTGCTGCCGATGTGTCGGGCGCCGCCCTCGATGCGAACGGTCGCTCCGGCGCTCGGCAGGTCGCGCACCGGATCGGCCGCGCGTGCGGGCACGTCCTCCGGGCGCGGCGGCAGGGGAATGGGCTCGGAGTGCACCACGGGGGCCGCGCCGTCGAGGTCGCCCGCGTCCCCGGAGCTCCCGCGGCGCCCATTGCGGCAGGCGCCAGCGAGGGAGAGCGCACAGACCAGGAGCGGTGTCCAGCGGGAGGCCACGGATGAGGCCGTTACCACGCCCCCCGACGGGCCACCAAGTCCGTGACACGTTGCGCCCCCTCCCCGTTGCGTATACGAAGCGTGTCGCGCCCGTGAACGGCGCACCCCCTCCCGGACAACTGCCGCCTACGCCCCCTGATGAACGCACGACGACGCCTCCTGCTCTCCCTCGGCCTCGGCCTCCTGGCGTGCCGCAACCCCACCGGGTCGCCGCTCCCGCCCCGCACCGTGTGCCAGCACCGGGCGGCGGGCCTCGGCGCGCGCGATGTCATCAACGTGGTGGTGTTCAACGAGCCGTCGCTGTCGGGGGAGTTTCGCGTGGGGGAAGACGGCACCCTCGACTACCCCTACCTCCGCCGCATCGAGGTGAGCGGGATGCAGGCCAGCGAGGTGAGCGACCTCATCCGCCGCGGCCTCTCCGAGCGCACCGCCGACAACCCCACGGGCCAGAACGTGCTCGTGAGCCCCAACGTGCGCGTCGAGATCAAGGAGCTCAACTCCCGCCGCATCTCGGTGCTCGGCCAGGTGCAGCACCCGGGGGTGTTTCCGCACACGCAGTGTCTAACGGTAGCGCAGGCCATTTCCATCGCCGGTGGGTTCACCGCGCTCGCGGAGAAGAACCAGGTGCGCATCACCCGCATGGATCGCAACGGCGCGCGTCAGACCTTCGTGCTGCGGGTGGAGGACATCGTGGAGGGCCGGGCGGCGGACTTCGACATCGAGCCGGGAGACGTGATCTTCGTCCCCGAGAGCATCACGTAGCGCGGCGGCGGGCGCGACCCGGGAGGCGGGCGCGGGCGCGGCGGTGACGAGGCTCGCGCACGTTCGATTCGGGGATCTCCACCGTGGCCGGGTGGGCCGGGCATACGCCGCGCAGCACTGCCTGCCAGCGGCACGAGCCGTGGGGGTTGGCGCGGAGGAAGTTCATGTGGGGCCCTTCGCCCGCCGCAAGGTAGGAGACGCGGTAGCGCCGCTCGACGCGCACCGGAACGCCCCCTTCGGTGACCCGGTACACCGCCACCACCTCTCGCTCGCCCGTCGCCCCGGTGACCGCGGAGACGTCTTCGAGCATGCACTGCCCCGCGCGCTCCTCCACTTCGCAGCCGTCGACCGTGCGCTGCGCTGGTGCGTTGGCAGGGACGTGGGCGGAGGGCGTCTCGGGGTGCGGACGGGGGTTGGCTTCGGCCAGGGAGCAGCCCGTGGCCACGAGGCCGACGAGCGAGAGAGACGAGAGCAGCGCGCGGAGGGACCGGGGTGTGGGGAGGGTGGTGCTCATGGGGTGCTTCCCGGCTCAACGGATCGAGCCAGGGCGACCTTGAACAGATTCCGACACCGACCAGCAACTTTTCGGGGGAAGCGAAAGGAGCTCCTGCGCGGAGCGGTGAGGCCCTTCAGCGCGCGATGAGGTTGAGAATGCGCCCGGCCTTGTAGATCACCTTGGCGACCGTCTTCCCTTCGAGCTGACGGGCCACGGGGAGCGAGGCGCGCGCTGCCGCCACGGCGGTCTCCTCGCTCGCGTCGACGGCGAGGTCGATCGTGCCCGCCGTCTTGCCGTTCACCTGCACGCCGATGGTGACGGTGTCGTCGACGGTGTAGCGCTCCTCCCACGCGGGCCACGGCTCGTAGGCGAGGCCGCCGGGGGTGGCGGGGTGACCGAGGCCGCGGGTCCAGAGTTCCTCCGCGATGTGGGGGGCGAAGGGGGCGATGAGCTGGGCGAGCGGACCGAGCACCGCGCGCGAGCGGGTGGTGAGCTGCGTGAGGTCGCGCACCGCGACGTGGAGCGCGGAGATCGCCGTGTTGAGGTCGAGCGACTCGATGTCGCGCGTCACCTTCTGGATGGCCTTGTGGATCACGCGCAGCTCGTCGACCGTGGCCGCGTCGTCGGTGGCCCGCGGGGCGTCGTCGTCGCCCTCGAAATAGAGCCGCCACACGCGGTCGAGCCAGCGCGACTGCCCGTCGATCCCGTTGGTCTGCCAGGGCTTGTCGGCGTCGAGCGGGCCCATGAAGCAGATGTACACGCGGAGCGCGTCGGCGCCGTGCGTGCGGATCACGTCGTCGGGGTTGATGACGTTGCCCTTGCGCTTCGACATCTTCTCGATGCGTCGCGTGAGCGGGGCGCCGTCGGTCGTGCGCACGAAGCGCCCCACCTCGGGCTCGTCGACCTCCGCGCGGGGGACAGGGCGCGCCTTGTCGCCGTGCTCCTTGAAGTCCTCGGTGAGGTAGAAGGTCTCGCCGAGGATCATCCCCTGGTGGCGCAGCTTCGCGAAGGGCTCCTCGTCACGCACGACGCCCACATCGTGCAGCACCTTCTGCCACATGCGGGAGTAGAGCAGGTGCCCCACCGCGTGCTCGGGGCCGCCGACGTAGAGGTCGACGGGCATCCAGTAATCGCTCTTCTCGCGGGAGCAGAGTTCCTTGTCGTTGTGCGGGTCGCAGTAGCGCAGGAAGTACCAGCTCGACCCCGCGCTCCCGGGCATCGTGTCGAGCTCGCGCGAGAGCGTCTCGCCGTTCTCCTGCACCGTCGCCCAGCCCTTCGCGCGGGCCAACGGCGACTCGCCCGTCCCGGCCGGCTTGTAGTCCGCGACGACGGGCAGCTCCAGCGGGAGCTCGTCGACGCGCAGCGCGCGCACCACGTCGGCACCGCGCTTGAGCACCGGGATGGGCTCGCCCCAGTACCGCTGCCGCGCGAAGGCCCAGTCGCGGAGCTTGAAGGTCGTGACGCCCGTCCCCTGCCCCCGCTCCCGGAGCCACGCGATCACGGCGCGCACGGCGTGGCCTCCCGCGGTGAGGGTGCCGTCGAAGGGACCGGAGTTCACCATCGCGCCGTCGCCCTCGTAGGCGGCCGCGGTCACGTCACCGCCCGAGATCACCTCGACGATCGGGAGGCCCATCGCCTTCGCGAAATCCCAGTCGCGCGGGTCGTGACCGGGGACGGCCATGATGGCGCCCGTGCCGTACGTGGCGATGACGTAGTCGGCGATCCAGACGGGGACCTTCTCGCCGTTGACGGGGTTCACCGCGAAGGCGCCGGTGGGGACGCCGGTCTTCTTCTTGTTGGCCTGCCGATCGACCTCGCTGCGGGCCGCGGCGTAGTGCTTGTAGGCCGTCACCGCGTCGCGCTGCGCGGCGGTGGTGATGCGGTCGACCAGGTCGTGCTCCGGGGCCAGCACGAGGTACGTGGCGCCCCACAGCGTGTCGGGCCGCGTGGTGAACACCTTCACCTTCGCGTCGGCGCCGTCGATCGCGAACTCGACGTAGGCCCCTTCGGAGCGGCCGATCCACTCGCGCTGTTTGGTCTTCGTCGCCTCGGGCCAGTCGATGGTGGCGTGGCCGTCGAGCAGACGCTGCGCGTAGGCCGTGATGCGGAGCATCCACTGGGAGAGGCGCTTGCGCTCCACCGGGTGGTTGCCGCGCTCGCTCTTGCCGTCGATGACCTCGTCGTTGGCGAGCACGGTGCCGAGGGCCGCGCACCAGTTGACCCACGCCTCACCCTGGTAGGCGTCGCCCTTCTCCAGGAGCTTCGTGAAGATCCACTGGGTCCACTTGTAGTAGGCCGGGTCGGCGGTGGAGACCTCGCGCGTCCAGTCGTACGAGAAGCCCAGCATCTTGAGCTGGCGGCGGAAGTTCTCGATCGCCTCGGCGGTGGTCACCTGCGGGGCGACGCCCTCGTCGATGGCGCGCTGCTCGGCGGGGAGCCCGAAGGCGTCGTAGCCCATCGGGTGGAGCACGTTGAAGCCCCGCGCCCGCTTGAAGCGCGACACGACATCGCTCGCGGTGTAGCCCGCCGGGTGCCCGATGTGCAGCCCCTTCCCGCTCGGATACGGGAACATGTCGAGCGCGTAGAACTTCGGCCGCGCGCGGTCTTCCGTCGCGACGTAGGAGCCATGGGTGTCCCAGTGCTTCTGCCACCGGGGTTCGATCTCGCTTGGGCGGTACGGCATAAGGACCGCTGGAAATACCCTGGCGCGCGCCCCGCGGCAACGAGTATGAGTCGCCGCGCGCCATGGAAATGCCCCTCTCCCGCGACCTGATCGTCGTCTCCGGCACCACCCACCCGGCCCTCGCCGCGGCGATCACCGCGCGCCTCGGGGCCACCCTCGGGCGCGTGCGCTTCAACCGCTTCTCCAACGAGAACCTCAAGGTGTGCGTCGAGGAGAACGTGCGCGACCGCGACGTCTTCGTCGTCCAGACCTCGTGTTCCCCGGTGAACGAGTCCTTCATGGAGACGCTGATCCTCATCGACGCGCTGCGCAGCGCCTCGGCGGGGCGCATCACCGCCGTCCTCCCGTACTTCCCCTACGCGCGCTCGGACAAGCAAGACGAGCCGGGCATCTCCATCACGGCCCGCCTCGTCGCCGACCTCCTCGTCACCGCGGGGGCGCACCGCGTCCTCGCCCTCGACCTCCACTCCCCGCAGGTGATGGGCTTCTTCCGCATCCCCATCGACCACCTCACCGCCATCCCCGTGCTCTGCGAGGCCCTCCTCGCCAAAGACCCCACGGCCGAGCGCGTCGTGGTGGCCACCGACATCGGCGAGGCCAAGGACGCCGGTCGCTTCGCCGCCCGCATGAAGCTCCCCCTCGCCGTCATCGACAAGCGGCGCACCGGCGACGACGAGCACGCCATGCCCACCGCCATCGCGGGCGACGTGCGCGGCCGCCACGCCCTCATCGTCGACGACGAGATCGCCACGGGCGGCACCATCCTCGAAGCGGCCGGGCTCGTGCGCAAGATGGGGGCGGCGGGCGTCGAGGCCGCCGTCGTGCACCCGGTGCTGTCGGGCAACGCGATCGAGCGGCTGCGCGCGTCGTCGCTGGAGCGTCTGCTCGTCACCGACACCATCCCTCTGCCGCCGGAGAAGCGCGACCCGCGCATCGAGGTGGTGAGCGTGGCGCCGCTGCTGGCGGATGCGATCGGGCGCATCCACCGCGGCGACAGCCTCTACGACATGGCGTCGCGGCGCTGATTCAGCCGGGCGGCGCGAGGCAGACGTTGCCTGCGCACTCGAGGCCCCGGCAGCAGTCCGAGGTGGCGCCGCAGCGCTGCCCCATCGTGCGGCAGGGCGCGGTGACGGGGGGCGGGTTGCACACGAAGCGACCCGACGCGTCCGGGCCGCAGGTGCCCGCGCAGCAGTCGCTCGACGCCGCGCAGGGCGATCCGCGGGGCGCGCAGGGCTGCGGCGCCCAGAAGCCCGAGACGTTGTCGGTCGCCACGTCCTGGCCCGAGAGCCAGTAGGGCGGAGACGACGGGTCGGTGCCGGCCGTCGGCGTGTTGGTGACGGCGGTGACCCAGAGCTGACGGCGCCCGGTGCCGCGCGTGCCCGCCTGCGCGTTGCCGTAGTCGCGGCGCGAGAAGTACAGCAGCCAGTAGTACCCGCCCTGGTTGAAGGGCGAGAAGTTGGGGAAGTACGCGTCAGAGTCGGCGTCCATCCCCGAGGCGTTGGTCATGCGCAGGGGGGTACCGCCGGTGGGGGCGATGAGGTACATCCCGGCGGGGAAGCGGCGGCGCGGTGCCCCCGCGGTCACCTCCAGGTCGGACTCGCTGTAGGGGCCGTGCTGGAAGGCGAGCCAGCGCGAGTCGGGCGACCAGGTGGGGTAGGCGATCGCGCTGCCGCGCTGGGGTTCCATCGCGAGCGAGACGCCGCGGGCGATGGTGGTGGGCGCGCCGAAGGTGTCGGGGGCGGTCACCGGGAGCGTGGCGAGCTCGCTCTCGTTGAAGGCCGTGGGACCAGGGCCGCGGAAGTTGTCGACGAAGGCGATGGTGCGGCCGTCGGGCGACCAGGAGGGATGGACGGCGTCGTCGGCGGGGAGCGTGCCGCCCCGCGGGGTGATGCGGTTGCCGTTGCTGGGGTCGACGAGGAAGAGGCCGCCGAGGCGGTTGGCGACGAGGCGGGTGCCGTCGTTGTTCCAGGACGAGTAGACCCAGGAGGCGTCGTCGCGGATGGGGAAGCGCACGGGGGCCGGGTCGCCGGTGAGGTCGCGCGACAGGTCGAACACCGCGCTCGGCGCCTGGCCCTCCCACATCTCCGCGGCCATGTAGCGCCCATCGCGCGAGACCGAGTGGCACGCGACGCAGCGGCTCCCATCGGACGCACGCCGCGGCGGCCGAGGCATGAAGTCCTCGCGGCGCGCGTCGGCGTCGGAGATGCGCAGGATCTTCCCGTCGCGGAGGTCCCAGTAGTAGACGACGCCGAGGAGCGAGCCGCGCGCGAGGCTGAACTGGATGGGCGTCCCCGCGACCGCGCCCCGGGCGTCGGCGCGGTCGACCTGCACGCGCGCGGGCGACATCGGGTCGCTCTCGGCGATGGCGCGCCAGCCCATGCGATCGACCACGAGGTCGTACTTGAAGCCCGCGCCGGTGTGCGTGACGTAGCCCGTCACGATGGCGTTGGGCTTCGACACGGTGACCCGGTACACGTCGCCCGCGGCCCCGTTCTCCCACTGGACGTCGGGCGGCTGGACGTTCTGCGGCATCACGGAGCCCGCGAGGGGATAGCGCAGCAGCGGGGCGCGCGTCGGGTCGGTGGCGAGGGTTCCGCTGAAGCGTGACGTGACGGTGGTGGGGGTGCCCGTCGCGAAGTACTCCCGCTCGACGCGGACGCGCAGCGTGGTCTGAGCGCGCAGCGGCGGGCCGTCGTCGCGGGCGATCTCCACGGAGATGGTGGCGACGCCGCCCACGATGCCATTGGCGGTGTAGCGACCGGTCTCGGGCTGGATGCCGCCGAGGTCGACGCCCGTCGAGCTCCACACGCCGAGAGGGATCACCCGCGAGGTGCCGTCGCGGTACATCCCGTAGACCGAGAAGTCCATCGTGGCCGGGGCCGC
Organism: Polyangiales bacterium; assembly: GCA_044375895.1. Classification (GTDB taxonomy): domain Bacteria; phylum Myxococcota_A; class Polyangia; order Polyangiales; genus CAISKJ01. Next base: position 9,233 of record JBILLV010000203.1, read on the forward strand.
GCGCGTGACGAGGGCCGTGTCGGCGGGCCGGATTTCGATGCCGACGATGTTGGTGAAATAGTCACGGGCGTCGAGCGGCGTGACGTCGATGACGGGGATGTCGATGCGGACGGTGGCGTCGGGCACGCAGGCCGAGCCGGGCAGGCACTCGCGGATGGCGGGCCCCGCGTCGCAGCCGGCGGCGAGGACGAGGAAGGGAGAGAGGCGCGAGGCGATACGGAAAGGAGTGAGGGTGCGCATGAGGGCGGTGACCTCCGTGAGAAATGCAGCGTCGGAGACGTCGTCTTTCCTAGCACGGTGGCTTCGGCGAAATCGTGTTTCCTGCCGCCGCGCGCGGTGACAAAACGCCCCTCGTGCGAGTTGCGTTCGATGGCACTCCTCGCTTACCGTCGTGGGTGTACACGCTGCGCTGCGCGGCAGAAAACGGGATCCCATGCGACGTCACCCCTTGCTTCGAGCCGCGATGTCTGGCTTCACGCTGATCGAGCTGATGATCGTGGTGGTGATCGTGGGCATCCTCGCCTCGGTGGCGGGGCCGCTCTACCTGCGCCACCGCAACCGCTCGCTGGCGCTGGAGGCGAGCGAGGTCCTGACGCAGATCGTCCACGCGCAGGAGGGGTACCGCGCGGAGTTCAACATGTACTCCGACACGTCGAACGACCTGGCGCTCACGGCGCCGACGCTCAACGGCTCCACCGGCAGTCTCGGGACGTGGTGGCCTTCGCTCGGAGCTCCGGCCGCCGCGGGCGGCACCGTCGACTTCTACAGTAGCCTCCCCAACGCGTGGAACCAGCTCGGCGTGCGGCCGCGGCAGTTCGTTCGCTACTCGTATCAGACGCTCTCGGGCAACCCCGGCGTGGCGCCCAACGTCGGCCCCGGCGGCAACCTCGGGTACACCACGCTCCCCGCCGCCCAGCAGGGCCAGTGGTACTACGCGACCGCCAGCGGCGACCTCGACCGAGACGGCATCTACTCGCGCTTCGAAGTCTCTTCGCTCCAGCGCCAGCTCCAGATCCACGGCGAAGAGACCGAGTAGCCTTCGCTTCCAGCCTCCTCGCTCGATGCAACTCCTCTCCCGCGTCGCCTCGCTCATCGTCACCACCCTCGGCGAAGAGAGCCTCGACCCGGCGGTGCGTGCTCTCGCCGTCGAACGCCTGGAGTCTCACCTGCTCGTCGCCGTGCGCGCGCTTCCCGGCAGCGCCGCGACCCTCACCGTGACGCTCTCTCCCTCCGACGGAACAGTCTCCCTGTCGCCTGCGCTGTCACTCGACGAGGTCGCGACGGCGGCGCTCCGCGAGCGCATCGATCGGACGCTCCTCGCCCAGCTCGCGGCGACCGTGGGCGCCGCGCGCCTCGCGGTGCGCAACGGCGAGCGGGCGACCCCGCGCGATCGCACGCGCGAGGAGGCGGTCGCCGCCCCCGAGGCGCCGCGGTGGGAGGACGTCGTCGCTTCGCTGGTGGCGGTGGTGGCTCGGCAGCAGGCGCAGATCGCCGCGCTGAGTGAGAAGCTCCACGTCGCGCCGTCGGATGGGGAGATGGGGAGCGAGCTCCGCGCCATCGAGGCCCAGGTGGCGCGGTTGAAGCGCGCGTAGCGTTTACTGCCCGCGCGAGAAGTCGCAGCTCCCGGCGGGCGTGTTGCGGGCGCAGGTCATGGGCACGGAGATGCGCGCGCGGCCGTCCCACACCGAGCGGATGAAGGACTCGATCTGCTCGCGCGCGGCCACCCCCGCTTGCGTGTCGCGCGCCGCGAAGCCGTGCACGTCGAGCGGCTGCGTCACGCGCATCGGGACACGAAACTGGGTGAGCGCGCTCCCGTCCACAACTTCGGCGACGGGTTCGACGCCGCGTACGGCGGTGAGCACTGCGCCGACGTGGGAGGCCCCGACGCTCGCGGCCGCGAGCTCGCTGCCGATGTTGGGGAGCACCGGGTCGCCGATGCTCTCCTGCAACAGCATGGGTCGATCGGGCGTCGCGCCGCCCCACACCGCGCCGTCGGCGTCGTCGAAGTTGAGCTGGGCCATCCCGACGACGACGTGGATGTCGATGTCGTTGCGGTAGTTGGTGTTGAGCACGAGGCGGGCGACGGCGTAGAGGTTGGACTGCGTGAGGTAGTGCGACCACCCGGCGCCCGGCACGTTGAGCACCGCCGCCGTCATCCGCGGCTCCGAGCGCATGAAGACCAGCCCCATCGTCCCGCCGAGCGATCCGCCCGTCCAGATGGCGCCCGCCGCGCGGGGGTAGCGCCCGGCGACCGGGTTGGGCATGCCCATGATCATCGGCGCGGCGAGCACCTGCGCGAGCGGCGCCTGGCGCGCGGTGTCGTCGCCCGACCCGACCAGCGCGCGGAAGATCACCGCGCCGTCGGCCACGGACTGCAAGAGCCCCGCGGTCGACTGCTCGGCCCCCTTCAGCATGTTGGCGAAGCGGGCGAAGCTCGGGATCACCGTGTCGTTGTAGTAGCCCGCGAAGCGGAGGTTGACCTTGGCCGCGCCCGCGCCCGTGATCTCGGCGTCGAAGGACGTGTCGGTGACATCGCCGCCCATGCCGTGGCCCCACATCGCCACGCGGTAATCGCCCGTCCCGCGCGGCACCAGCACGCGGAACGGCACCTCGTGGACCCCCTCCTCGCCCGTCGCCGGGATGGGTGCGCCCATGGCGTCGCGCACGATGCGCCCATCAGCGTCGAGGAAATCGGGGACGTTGGTGAGGCGACCGGCGACATCGAGCGCGCCGGGACCCGTGGTCACCACCCGCACCCGGTCGAGCGCGACGCGGATCTCCCCCGCGTCCACCGCGCGGAAGAGCCGCTCGCGCATCGCGAGGAGCGTCCGGGTCGGCTGCTCCCGCGAGCGCGTGGTGAAGTCCCACACGCGGGCGACGCGGGCGAGGTCGACGCCCGCCCGCTGGAGGAGCGCGCGGGTCGGGGCGTGGTAGGCGCGGTAGCGCGACTGCTCGTCGGTGGAGGGCGCCGCGAGGCCGAGCGCCGCGCGCACGAGGGGCGACGCGGTGAGGGCCGTGTTCTCTGCGGTGGGGAGCGAGTCGAGCACGACGGCGATGTGGTCGGTGGCTCCGGCCATCGGGGCGCGGGGGTACGCGATGACGAGCGACTCCGGCGTGGTCGACGGCCCGGCGATGACGCGGAAGCGCAGCGGTACGGGGGTGAGCGCGCCGTCTCGCACCGCGTAGACGCGGAAGGGGCCGTTGCCGTCGCCGAGCATGGCGGGGTCGACGGTGCCCTGCACGAGCGTCATGACGGGCGAGACGCGCGAGAAGCCGTCGGCCCGGTTGATCTCGCGCGGGTCGTCGCTGGCGGGATGGAGCGCGGAGGTGATGGCGACGCGGAGGCGCGTGGCGGAGGTGGGGTCGGCGACGGTGAACGTGTTGGACGGCCACGGGAGCGCACAGCGCGACGGGTCGATCGGGTCGCAGGCGGCGCTCATCGGTTCGCGCGCGTCCGCCGCGCGGTCGGGGTAGGAGCGAACGGCCGGTGCGCCGGGGTCGTCGCCGCCGCAGCCGACGAGGGAGAGGGCCGCGAGCGCGAAGGCGAAGCGTGTCATGCGCGGGAGTATCACCGACATCGCGGGCGCCGCACAGTGGTACCGTCGGCCCTCGTGGACTCACTGCGGGAAGCCTTGGCCGCCTGGGCCGACATCGTCGGCGCCGCGAACGTCAGCGCCGAAGACGCTCTCCTGCGCGCGTGGTCGGCCGCCACCTACGCCACGGGCACCACCGTCGCCGCGGTGCTCCGTCCCGCCGACCGCGACGAGCTCGCGGCGTGCCTCCGCGTCGCCGCGCGCTTCTCGGTGGCGGTGTACCCGGTCTCCTGCGGCAAGAACTGGGGCCTCGGCTCGCGCTGCCCGACGCGCGACGGCTCCGTCGTCATCGACCTCGGTCGTATGAACGCCATCACCGGATTTGACGAGGCGATGGCCTGGGTGGAGGTCGAGCCCGGGGTGACGTTCCGGCAGCTCCACACGTTTCTCGCGGAGCGGGGCTCGCGGCTCTTCGCGAGCGTGACGGGCTCGTCGCCCGACGCGAGCGTGCTCGGCAACGCGCTCGAACGCGGCGACGGATCGGGGCCCCTCGGCGACCGCTGCGCGCACGTGTGCGGCCTCGAGGCCGTCCTCTCCACCGGCGAGGTCGTTCGAACGGGCTTCGCGCGCCACGGCGACTCGCCCCTGGCGCACGTGCACCGTTGGGGCCTCGGTCCTTCGCTGGAAGGGCTCCTCGCGCAGTCGAACCTCGCCGTCGTCACGCGGATGACGGTGTGGCTCACGCCGCTGCCGCACTCGATCCAGGCGTTTCGCTTCACGCTCGACGACGACGCGCGCCTCGCGGGGCTCGTGGATGCCCTCCGCTCGCTCCGCCTCGACGGCACCCTGCGCGCCCCGGTGGGCCTCTGGAACGACCTCCGCGTCCTCTCCACCACCCTCCCCCGTCCCGCGGTGACGCCCGACGGGCCGCGCTGGTACGGGCTCGCGGGGCTCTACGCGGCGACGGAGCTGCAGGGCCGCGCCCACCGCGAGCACGTCGCCGCCACGCTCGCTCCGCACGTCGACGCCTGGCACGCCGAGGAGCGCGTCGGCGACCCCGTGGCGGGACGCGAGCTGCTGTGGGACGCGGAGCCGGCCTTCGGGTGGCTGCAGGGCATCCCCCACGAGGGGAGCTTGCGGAGCGCGTACTGGGCGAAATCGTTCGTCCCCGAACAGTCTCTCGACCCCGACCGCGACCGCTGCGGGGTGCTCTGGGCCTGCGCGGCGCTCCCGTGGCGCGGCGCGGACGTGGCGCGCGTGGCGGCGATCGTCGAGCCCGTCATGAAGGGCCACGGCTTCGACCCGATGCTCGCGGTGGTGGCGCCGACGGAGCGCTGCGCCTATGCGGTCCCGTCGATCTTGTACGACCGCGACGTGGCGGGGGCCGACGGGCGGGCGATGGCGTGCCACGACGCGCTGATGGATGCCTTCGCGGCGGAGGGCTACCTCCCCCATCGGCTGGGCGTTCACGCGATGGGGCGGATGGCGGGGTGGACGGACGACTCGGCGGCGGTGCTCGGGCGGGTGAAGCGGGCGCTCGACCCGGCGGGGGTGATCGCACCGGGTCGCTACGAGCCGCGGGTCAGTAGCGGCGACGGCGGCGCGTGCGGCGCTTCTTTGCCACCTTCGCCACCTTCGGAGCCGGCGGCGGGGTGATGGTGCGCAGGAGCAGGTCGCGCAGGCCGCGCAGCCGCAGCTTCGGCACGCGGGGGTCGGCGGCGCGGGCGTGTTCGAACGCGAGGACCACGCGCTCCAGCAGCAGGAACGTGGCGCCGCACCAGGCGTCGAGGGCCGACTTGCGCTCGGCCTTCGAGTCGGTGGGCGAGAGCTCGCCGCGGTCGTCGGAGCGGGCCTCGTCGGCGGCGGTTTCGCAGCGGTCGACGTAGGAAGCGCTGAGGTTGTAGAGCCCGCGACGGGCCACCACGCCGGCGTCCTCGCTCGCGATGGCGTCACGCGCGACGGCGACGAGCGCGACGAGCGCCTTGCCCGCGCGACCGTCGGCGCCCACGGACTTCACCGCGGCGTCGACGCGGGCGAGCTCGGCGGCCTCGCCCGTGAGCACCGTGCGAAGGGCCCCCGCGAGCTGCGCGAGCGACGCCTTGGCGCCCTGCTGCGCGGCGGCCGAACGACGCGCGGCCTCCTTCGGCGTGAAGCGAGGGACGATGCGCGCGCGCCACCGGGCGTAGGCCTTCGCGCACGACGCCCCCGTCCACACGAGGATGCGCAGGAGGTCGCGCGACACCCGCACCCCCTCGCGCTGCGCGGCCTTCGCCCCACCGAGAAACTCCTCCACCTGGAGCGCGACGAAGAGCGTCTCGCGCATCACCTTGCGCGCGTCGATGGCGGCGCCGCGTCGTTCGAGCGTGCCGTCGGGGTGGGGGCCGAGCGCGAGGGAGAGCTCGTCGTGGGTGGCGGGGCCGAGGTCGCGCGTGAGGGTCGCGAGGGTGACCTCTTCCTCTTCGTCTTCGAGTTCGAAGATGGGGCTCTGCGGCGGCGCGAGTGAGGGCTCGACGACGAGCACGAGGTGGCGCGGGGCGGGGGGGTTCTCGGAGAGTTCAGTCATGGTCAGCGCGGGGCTCCTCTCAGTCGGGTGAGCGCCACAGTGCCCTCATCGCAGGCGCCGCGCGAGCGCGTGGACACGCGTTCCAGCGCTCGGACAGTGGGTTGCGCGATGAGGTGTGCGTGGAAGGGACAGGTCGAGCGAGCCGGGCTCAGGCGGCGCGCCGATCTCATTTGAATCGTCCGTGCGATCGTGCCGTGGACAATCCCAGAGGCGCCTATACTCCCGGGCCGTGAACCCCCTCGTCATCCTGGTCGTCGTGCTGCTCCCAGGACTCGCGCTGGTGGGCCTCGGGTTCACCTGGGTCTACCGCACGGGGCGCGCGGAGCAGCTCCGCCGGAAGCGTCGCACCGTTCGCACGAAGGGGACGGTGGTCGCGGTGATGGCGACGGCCGACTCGATCTCCGAGGGCAACGCGTTCTTCTACGTGACGGTTCAGTTTGTCGCGGACGGCGACGAGCGCACCCTCGAGCTTCGCCAGGGCATCAACCTCGCCGACATCCCGCGCGTCCAGCCCGGCAGCCGCGTGGCGATCGTCTATGAGCCCGGGGATCCGAACAACGGCGGCATCGACCTCCGCGTCGACGCGCCCGTCCTCGCCTGAACGCTCACGTTCGCCAGCGCGGCACGCGCTCGACGAGCCCACGCTCGCCGAGCGACTCACACAGGGGGACGAGCAGCTCGCGTCGGGCGCCCTGCCACATGAGCGCGTCGAGGTCTTCGGCGAGGGGTACGTCCTCGCGGAGCGTCGCGAGCGTGCGGTAGAGCCTCGCGTCGTCGCGGCGGCTGGCGAGCGACGCGGCGAGGGCCGCGGCGCCGCGCACGGTGACGTCCCACGCGGCAGCGTCGTCGGGGATCGCGTCGAGGGACTGGTACCGCGCGAGCACGGCCGCGGCAGATTTCGCGCCCCAGCGGGGGACGCCGGGGATCCCGTCCTGGGGGTCGCCGACGAGGGCGAGCCAGTCGGGGATGGAGGCCGGCGCGACGCCGAACTTCGCCACCACGCCCGCGTCATCGAGGAGGTTGCCGCGCATGCGATCGAGGCACACCACGCGGCTCCCGCGGACGCACTGGGCGAGGTCTTTGTCGGGCGAGCACAGGAGCACCTGCTCGACGGCGGGGTGCGCGGCGTAGCGGGCGGCACCGGTCGCGAGGGCGTCGTCGGCTTCGAAGTCCACCATCGGCCAGGTGACCATGCCGAGCGCGCGGGCGCAGTCTTCCACGAGGGGAAACTGCGCCATGAGGTCGGGCTCGACGCCGTCACCCGTCT
>JBILLV010000552.1:0-4200 GCA_044375895.1 Polyangiales bacterium
GGCGCGCGACGCCCTGGTCTGGGAGGGGGACGTGTGGTCGTACGCCCGCCTCGCCGAGGCCGTCGCAGGCGAGCGCGACAGGCTTTGTGCGAGGGGCGTCACCGCGGGGGCGCGCGTCGCCGTACGGGCGCACAACAGCCCCGCCACCGTGTGCGCGCTCCTCGCGCTGATGGAGCTCGGCGCCACCGCGGTGCTGCTCCACCCGCGGCTCACCGAGGCCGAGGCGCAAGCCCAGCGCGACGACGCCGAGCCCCTCTTCACGCTCGTCCCCGACGCGCTCTCCCCCTCGGCCACCGCCCCCGCGCCGACGTTGTGGCCCGACGCTCTCCCCCTCGCGATGCTCTTCACCTCGGGGACGTCCGGTCGCTCGAAGGGGGCCGTCCTCTCCCGCGGGGCCTTTTTCGCCAGCGCCCGCGCCAGCGCCGCCAACCTCGGCTGGCGCGACGACGACCGCTGGCTCCTCACGCTCCCGGTGTGCCACGTCGGCGGCTTCTCGGTGCTCACCCGCTCGCTCCTGGCCCGCCGCTGCGTGGTGCTCCACGCCCGCTTCGACGCCGCGGCCGTCATCGCGTCCATCGCGCACGACCGCGCCACGCTGCTCTCGGTGGTTCCTACGATGTTGCGCGCGCTCCTCGATGCCGACACGGGGAACGTCCTCGCGCGGCTGCGGGCGGTGCTCGTGGGCGGCGCCGCCACCCCCCTCGCGCTGATCGAATCCTGCGCGGCGCGGCGCGTGCGGGCGCTCACCACCTATGGGCTCACGGAGGCCTGCTCGCAGGTGACCACGCAGCGCCTCCCGCCCGACGGCGCCCCCTTCGTGGCGCTGCCCGGCAGCGGCCCCGCCCTCGACGGCGTCGACCTCGCCATCGTCCGCGACGACGGCTCCCCAGTGGCACCGGGCGAGGTCGGTCGCATCCACGTGCGGGGCCCTTCGGTGATGACGGGCTACCACGGCCTCGCCCTCCTCGACGGGCACTGGCTCGACACCGGCGACCTGGGGTGGTTCGATGCCGAACGATCGCTCCACGTCGCCGCCCGCCGCACCGACCTCATCGTGACGGGCGGCGAGAACGTCTACCCCGCCGAGGTCGAGGCCGCCCTCTGCGCGCTCGACGGTGTGCGGGCGGCGGTGGTGTTCGGCGAGGCGGACGACGTGTGGGGGCAGCGCGTGGCGGCGGCGATCGTTCGCGACCGTACGACCGACCCGCGCGACGACGACGCGTGGCTGGCGGCGACGTGGCCCGCGGTGACGGCCGCCCTCGCGCCCCACAAGCGCCCGCGGCGGGTGGGCGTGCTCGACGCGCTGGCGACACGGGCGACGGGCAAGGTCGACCGGGCGGCGGTGGCCCGCGAGGCGACACCCCGGCTGCGCGCGTGGGCGGTGACGGCGGGCGCCGAGATGCGGTAGGAGAGCGCAGGCATGACGAGCGCGACGGAGTTTCTCACGGGGTCGGCGAACCCCAGCGGCCGCACGGTGGAGACCCTCGTGGCGGCCGACGATCACTGGCTGGAGATGCGCCACGACTGGGTCCAGTGGGCCTTCCCCAACCAGGAGCCCAGCGCCTTCAACGACGACGCCCCGGTGTGGTCGGAGGAGGAAGCCGGCGCGCTCCCGCCCGTCGCCCGCGCCAACCTCCTGCGGCTGCTCGCGCGCTTCCGCGCCTTCCTCGACCGCACCGACTGGTGGCGCCGCCGCAGCGACCACAACCACGCCCGCATCACCCGCGTGATCCTCTGCCTGCGCGACGCGGGGCTGCGCGACGAGGCGCTCGCCTTCCACCGCTACGTCACCGCGGCGCCCGAGCCCGGCCCCACCTCGCGCGCCTTCTGGCGAGCGGCGGCGGACTTTTCGAAGCCCTTCACGCCCCCCGGCTGGTGAGCGCACGGATGACCGACCGGCTCCGCTTCGATCACGTCGCCGTCGAGAAGCTCACCCGCGTGTACGGCGCCACCCGCGCCCTCGCCGGCGTCACGCTCGACTTTCGCGCCGGGGAGGTGTGCTCCGTCGAGGGATCCAACGGCGCGGGCAAGAGCACCCTCCTCCTCGTGCTCGCGACGCTGGTGAAGCCCACCGCGGGCACGATTCGTTACGGAGACTACGAGCTCCCCGACGACCGCGAGGACATCCGCGGCGCCATCGGCCTCGTCGGCCACGAGGCGATGGTGTACCCCGACCTCACCGTCCGCGAGTCGCTCGAGCTCATGGCCACGCTCCACGACCTCCCCTCCCCTGAGGCGCGCATCGCCGAGGTGCTCCGCGCGGTGTCGCTCACCGAGCTCGCCGACCGCACGGCCCGCACGCTCTCCCGCGGCCAGCTCCAGCGCCTCGCCCTCGCGCGCGCCGAGCTCCACGACCCGTCGCTGCTGCTCTTCGACGAGCCCACCACGGGCCTCGACGCCGCCGCCACCGAGCGCCTCGCCGTCGCCATCGGCCGCGCCCGCGAGCAGAAGCGCGTGGTGGTGATGGTCACGCACGACCACCCCTTCGCCGCCCGCGTCGCCGACGTGCGGGTCACCATGGAGCGCGGACGCGTCGCCCGCACCTGGCGCCGCGATGCCTGAGCGCGTCGCCCCGCCGTGGTTCGACACCCTCACGGTGCGCTCCGTGGCCGCCCTCGCGATGGCCACGCCGGAGGCCCTCCTCGACCTGCCGTACACCTTCGCGCCCGGCTCCCCCACGCTCGACGGGGACACCTTCCGCGCGTCCTTCGAGCGCCACGGCCGCCCCGAGGCCACCATCAGCATCGTCCCCTCGCGCGGCGGCGGCACCCAGTTTGAACACCGCTGCACCTGCGCCCGCTGGGGCCTCTGCGCGCACGCCCAGGCCGCCCTCACGGCCCTCGCGCTCTCCGACGCGCTCCGCGACGCGCTCGTGTCGGGCGCACCGACGGCCGCTGCCCTCGCCGCCCTCCCGAGCCTCCGCGAGGCCGTCCGCCGCGCCCTCACCGCCGACCGCATCACCGCGCAGTGGATCCCGCTGGAGCCCGCCGCGCCGACGGCCGCGCCGCCCGAGTACCGCGTGGCGCTGCCGTCGTACGAGCCCGGCGAGCGCTCGCTCCAGTCGCGGGTGGCGCTGGGGGACGGGTCGGCGGGCTTCGACGTGCGGGTGCGGGTCGCGGGGCAGAAGGGCTACCTCGACGAGGCGACGGCGCGGGCGACGGCCTTCGATCCCGCCGACCGGCGCATCCTCCGCCTCCTCGACAAGCGGAGCGGATCGAAGAAGACCTTCCACGCCGCGGGGAGCGACGCGGCGCTGGCGCTCCACCTGCTGCGCGAGCTCCCGCACGGCCGGGCGACGCTCGACGACGGGGCGCCGCTGGTGTTCGAAGACGCGCCGCTGGCCCTCGCGGTGGTGCGCGCGAAGCTCCCGCGACGCCTCCTCTCGCTCTCCCTCGCCACCAGCGAGCAGGGCCTCCAGACGCTCCAGGGCCGCACGCAGCAGGCCTGGAACAACCTCACCGTCGAGGGCGACCCGGCACCCACCGACGCGCTGGAGGCCCGGTGGCGCACGCCGGACGGGCGGGTGGACGTCCCCACGCGCGAGACGGTGTTGTTTCGCGGAGCCTTTCCGGCGCTGTGGGCTCCGTCGCTCGGCAAGGTGTTCGCGCTGCCGCCCGAGGTCGACCCTGACGCCGCGTGGCGCTTCCAGCTCTCGCCCGCCGTCGAGCTCGTCCCCGAGCACGCCGAGTCCCTCTGGAAGACGCTCCGCGCGCGCCTCCGGGGCCGCAACGTCACGCTCCCTTCGGCCAGCGCGATGGGCCTCGAAGGCAGCGTCCCGATGTTTGTCCTCCAGGTGGAGGGGACACCGTTGCACCTCCTCGCGCGCTGCGAGGCGCAGTATCCCTTCGGCGTCGTGGGCCTCTCGCCGACGTCCCCCGACGAGGCAGCCCGCGACGAGCGGCGCGACGTCGCGCTGGAGGCCGCGGTCGTCGCGTCGCTCACCGCCGCGGGCTTCACGTGGTCGGCCGCGCGCGATGCGTTCACGGCCGACGACGACAGCGCCGTGCGCTTCTGGCGCTCGGGGGTGGCGGCCCTACGCGAGCGCAACGACCCGACGATCTCCGTGATGATCACGGCGTCACTCGGGGGCGTGACGGTGCGCGAACCCGTGGTCGCTCGGCTCCGGCTCTCGCGCGGCGGCGACCTGCTCGACCTCGCCCTCGCGCTCGACGCGGGCGGCCGACGCGTCGACCTCGACGC
>JBILLV010000551.1:0-4200 GCA_044375895.1 Polyangiales bacterium
GATCATCCCGTGGAACTTCCCCCTCCTCATGGCCGCGTGGAAGCTCGCCCCGGCGCTGGCCGCGGGCAACGCCGTGGTGCTCAAGCCCGCCGAGCAGACGCCCGCGACCATCCTGCTCTTCGCCGAACTGGTGGGCGACCTGCTGCCGCCCGGCGTGCTCAACATCGTCAACGGCTTCGGCGTCGAGGCCGGCAAGCCCCTCGCGTCGAGCTCCCGCATCGCGAAGGTGGCCTTCACGGGGGAGACCACCACCGGCCGGCTCATCATGCAGTACGCGTCGGAGAACCTCATCCCCGTGACGCTGGAGCTCGGCGGCAAGTCGCCCAACCTCTTCTTCGCCGACGTGATGGCCGAGCGCGATGACTTCTTCAACAAGAGCCTCGAAGGCTTCGCGATGTTCTGCCTCAACCAGGGGGAGGTGTGCACGTGCCCGTCGCGCGCCCTCGTCGACGCGAAGATCTACGACGCCTTCATGGAAGCCGCGGTCGCGCGGGTGAAGCAGAGCGCGCCGGGCAACCCCCTCGACCCGGCGACCACCGTCGGGGCGCAGGCCTCCAACGACCAGTTGGAGAAGATCCTGTCGTACATCGACATCGGCAAGCAGGAGGGGGCGAAGGTGCTCACGGGCGGGCGCCGCGCCGAGCTCGGCGGCGAGCTGGCGAAGGGCTACTACGTCGAGCCGACGGTGTTCGAAGGCCACAACAAGATGCGCGTCTTCCAGGAGGAGATCTTCGGCCCGGTGGTGAGCGTGGCGCGCTTCTCGGGCTTCGACGAGGCCATCTCGATCGCCAACGACACCCTCTACGGCCTCGGCGCGGGCGTGTGGACGCGCGACGGCAACACCGCGTACCGGGCGGGCCGCGCCATCCAGGCGGGCCGCGTGTGGACCAACTGCTACCACCTCTACCCCGCCCACGCGGCCTTCGGCGGCTACAAGCAGTCGGGCATCGGACGCGAGAACCACCGCATGATGCTCAACCACTACCAGCAGACCAAGAACCTCCTGGTGAGCTACAGCCCCAAGGCGCTCGGGTTCTTCTGAGGGCCGTCGTGACCGTCCCGCGCGTCCGCATCACCGAAGCCGCCGCCGCGCTCGTCCGTGAGCTCGCGGCGGAGAGCGGCCCCCTCGTCTTCCACCAGTCGGGCGGGTGCTGCGACGGGAGCGCGCCGATGTGCTTCCCCGCGAGCGAGTTTCGCATCGGGCAGAACGACGTGCTCCTCGGCGTGGTCGAGGGGACGGCCTTCTACATCGGCGGTCAGCAGTTCGAATACTGGCAGCACACGGAGCTCACGCTCGACGTGGTGCCGGGGCGCGGCGCGGGCTTCTCGCTCGAGGCCCCGCGCGGCGTCCGCTTCCTCATCCGCTCGCGGGTGTTCGACGACGACGAGGTCGCGGCGCTCGATCAAGCGGGGCCGCCGCACCGCGGCCCGCTCCCGTAGCCTTCACTCGAAATCAGGTCGCGGCGTCCGTCACGCGCGCAGGCGTCGCGTGGCGGACGCGCGTCAGTGGTGGGCGGGGGCGGTCTCGGCCGGGCGGACGGGCGCGGCGTCGGGCTCGACGAGGGCGCCGTCGCGGTACTCCATCGCGTGGGGCCGGTCGGCGAAGAGGCGCTGCAGCTCATCACTCACGATGGCCTCGCGGAGCACGTCGTCGATGTGGTCGGCGAGCACCACGCGGAGGCTCTTGAGCACGCGGCGCGGGACGTCGCGGAGGTCTTTGCGGTTCTCCCGCGGGACAATGACGGTGCGGATGCCGCCGCGGTGCGCCGCGAGGAGCTTCTCCTTCAGCCCGCCGATGGCCAGCACGCGGCCGCGGAGGGTGATCTCGCCCGTCATCGCGACGTCGCGGCGCACGGGGGCGCGGAGGAGCGTGGAGACGAGCGAGGTGCACATCGTCACGCCGGCGCTCGGCCCGTCCTTGGGCACGGCGCCTTCGGGGAAATGGATGTGCACGTCGAGCTTCGAGTAGAAGTCCTCGGCGAGCCCGAAGTCCTTCGCGCGCGAGCGGACGTAGCTCATCGAGGCCTGCGCCGACTCCTGCATCACGTTGCCCAGCTTGCCCGTGATGATGAGCTTCCCCTTGCCCGGCACCGCTGCGACTTCGGCCGCGAGCAGGTCGCCGCCGAAGGCCGTGACGGCGAGGCCCGCGGTGAGCCCGATCTCGTCGCGCTCCTCCTTCTTGCCGACGCGGTACTTCGGCACGCCGAGGTAGCGCGGGACGTCCCGGGCCTGCACCACGTGCTCGGCCTCGCGCCCCGTGGCGAGCACCTCGCGGGCGATCTTGCGCAGGAGGCTCCCGAGCTCGCGCTCCAGGCTGCGCACGCCGGCCTCGTGGGTGTAGTGGTTGATCACCGTGCGGATGGCGCCCTCGGTGACGTCGACCTTCACGGCCTCGAGCCCGCACTCGCGGCGCTGCCGCGGCACGAGGTACTTCACCGCGATGTTGAGCTTCTCGAACTCGGTGTAGCCCGAGAGCTCGATGATCTCCATGCGGTCTTGCAGGGGCAGCGGGATGCCGCTCAGCGTGTTGGCCGTCGTGATGAACATCACGTCGGAGAGGTCGTAGTCGAGGTCGAGGTAGTGGTCGTTGAAGGCGTTGTTCTGCTCGGGGTCGAGCACCTCCAGCAGCGCCGAGGCGGGGTCGCCGCGGAAGTCGGTCGACATCTTGTCCACCTCGTCGAGGAGGAAGACGGGGTTCTGCGTGCCGGCCTTGCGGAGCGACTGCACGATCTTGCCCGGGAGCGCGCCGATGTACGTGCGCCGGTGCCCGCGGATCTCCGCCTCGTCGCGCACGCCGCCGAGCGAGAGCCGCACGAACTTCCGGTTGGTGGCGCGGGCGATGGAGCGGGCGAGGGAGGTCTTGCCCACGCCGGGCGGACCCACCAGGCACAGCACCGGGCTGCGGAGCTTCTGCGTGAGCGCCTGCACCGCGAGGTACTCCAGGATGCGCTCCTTGATGCGCTTCAACCCGTAGTGGTCCTCGTCGAGGATGGCCTCGGCCTCGACGGTGTCGTGCCGGTCCTGCGTGCGCTCGCCCCAGGGGAGCGAGAGGATCCAGTCGACGTAGTTGCGCACCACCGTCGCCTCGGCGCTCATCGGCTGCATCATCCGCAGCTTCTTGATCTCCTTGCGGACGCGCGAGAGGGCCTCCTTCGAGAGCTTCTTCGCCTTGAGCTTCTCCTCCAGCTCCTGCAGCTCGCTCTTGAACTCGTCGCGCTCGCCGAGCTCCTTCTGGATCGCCTGCATCTGCTCGTTGAGGTAGTACTCCTTCTGCGTCCGCTCCATCTGGCGCTTCACGCGCGAGCGGATCTTCTTCTCCACCTGCAGGATCTCGATCTCCGCCTGCATCACCTCGTGGAGGCGCTCCAGGCGCTTCACGGGGTCGGCGGTCTCGAGCATGCCCTGGCGGTCGGCGAGCTTGATCGACCCGAGGTGCACCACCACGGTGTCGGCGAGGCGCCCCGGCTCCTCGATGCTCTGCGCGGTCATCAGCATCTCGGGGGCGACGCGCTTGTTGAGCTTTACGTACGTCTCGAACGTGGTCTGCACCGAGCGCATCAGCGCCTCGACCTCGACGGAGACCTCCGTGGGCTCGACGATGGGCTCCACCTCGCAGACGAAGTGCTCCTCGTGGTCGACGAAGCGCTTGATCTTCGCGCGGCGCTTGCCCTCCACCAGCACCTTCACCGTGCCGTCGGGCAGGCGGTGAAACTGGTGGATCGTGCCGATGGTGCCCACCTCGAAGATGTCGTCGGCGGTGGGGGCGTTGGTCTTCGGGCGCTTCTGCGCGGCGAGGAAGAGCTCCTTCCCTTCGCGCAGGAGGGCCGCGTCGATCGCCGCGATGCTCTTCTCGCGCCCCACGAAGAGCGGCACGACCATGTAGGGGAAGACGATGATGTCGCGGAGCGGCAGGAGCGGCAGCGTGAGCTTCGCCGCGTCACCCTTGGTGAACAGCATGGGCGGGTCTTGACCTGTGGTGGGGTGAGGGAGCTTTGGGGCGGCGGAGAGTACCCCAGGAGCGGCGCGCGGCGCGAGGGAGCGTCAGGCGCTCTCGGCGGATTCCTTCTGGTACACGATGAGCGGCGGCTCGTGCTTGAGGATGACCTCCTCGTTCACGATGACCTCCTTGATGCCGCTCTTGGAGGGCACCTCGTACATCACGTCGAGCATGGCGTTCTCGAGGATGGCCCGCAGGCCGCG
>JBILLV010000553.1:0-4195 GCA_044375895.1 Polyangiales bacterium
CAAGGCGCGCCGAGGCGGACGCTCGTCGTCGTGCGGGCCACGCGCCGCTCAGAGACGGCAGACGCCGGCGACGCACCGCGGAGCGGACGACGGGCACGCGCGCCCGCACGCCCCGCAGCTCTCCGGGTTGGTCTGGAGGTTGAAGCACGCGGAGTCGATCCCCTCCGGGTCGGCGCAGAAGGTCTCCCCTGACGGGCACGGCACGCAGGCGCTCGCGCGGCACACCTGGCCCGACGGGCACGCGCGGAAGCACGCGCCGCAGTGGGCGGCCACGTCCGAGAGGTCGACGCACAACGAGCCGCAGCGCGTCCCGCCGCCCGGGCAGGCGCCGGCGGTGACGCACGCGCCGCCCGAGCACTCCTGGCCCGTCGCGCACGCCCGCGCGCACGCGCCGCAGTTGCGCGGGTCGCGCTGCTGGTCGACGCACGCGCCGCTCGGGCACATCGTGAAGCCCGTCATGCACGCCGTCGCCGCCCCGCACACCCCCGCCGTGCACACCTGGCCCGAGGCGCAGGCCCGCGCGCACCCGCCGCAGTTCATCGGGTCGCGCTGCGTGTCGACGCAGGCGCCGCCGGGGCACATCGTGAAGCCCGTCATGCACGCCGTCGCCGCCCCGCACACCCCCGCCGTGCACGTCTGACCCGCGGCGCACGTCCGCCCGCACCCGCCGCAGTGGTTGACGTCGCGCTGCGTGTCGACGCACGCGCCGCTCGGGCACATCGTGAAGCCCGTCATGCACGCCGTCGCCGCCCCGCACACCCCCGCCGTGCACGTCTGGCCCGTGGCGCAGGCCCGCCCGCACCCGCCGCAGTTGCGCGGGTCACGCTGCGTCTCCACGCACGCGCCGCCGGGGCACATCGTGAAGCCGCCCATGCACCCGGTCGGCGTGGTGCACACGCCGCTCACGCAGGCCTGGCCCGAGGGGCACGCCCGCCCGCACGCCCCGCACTGGTTGGAGTCGCGCTGGATGTCCGTGCACACGCCGTTGCAGAAGCCCCAGCCGGGCATGCAGCCGCCCGAGGAGCACGCGCCGCCCACGCAGGCCTGGCCCGAGGGGCAGGCGTTGTCGCAGCGCCCGCAGTGGCGCGCGTCGGTCGCTGTGTTGGTGCAGCCGCCGCCGCAGGCCGAGAGCCCCGCGGTGCACGACGAGCCGCCGTCCCCGCCGCCCATGCCGCCGTCGCCGCTCACGCCGCAGCCGCCGCCGAGGCAGGTCTGACCCGGGGGGCACACGCGGCCGCACATCCCGCAGTTGCGCGGGTCGGAGCCGATGCTGACGCACACGCCGCCGCAGGAGAGCATCCCGACGGCGCACATGCCGCCGCTGCCCGCGTCGGACATCATGGTCATCGACTGGCAGACGCCGCTCGCGCACATCATCCCCACGGGACACGTGTTGCCGCAGCCGCCGCAGTGGCCCGGGTCGGACGTGATGTTGACGCAGCGGTCGCCGCAGCGAATCTGCCCCGCCGGGCAGGCCACGTCGACGCCGCCGTCGGTCGGCCCCGGCGTGACGCACATGCCGTTGCCGCAGACCGTCCCCACGGGGCACGAGTTGCCGCAGGCGCCGCAGTTGCCCATGCTGCCGCGCGTGTCGACGCACACCGCGCCGCACTGCACCAGCCCGGTGGGGCAGGTGACGTCGACGCCGGCGTCCATGCCCGCGGCGCAGGCGCCCGCGACGCAGGCGCGACCGCTCGGGCAGGCGCGACCGCAGCCGCCGCAGTGGGCCGTACTGACCGCGGTGTTGACGCAGAAGCCTTCACAGAGGGTGAGACCCATGCCGCAGGCCATGCCCCCGTCCATCGGAGGCGGCGCGCCCACGCAGGCGCCGGCGACACAGCTCTGGCCCGCGGCGCAGGCGCGACCACAGCCGCCGCAGTGGGCCTCGCTGGTGAGGAAGTCCACGCACGCGCCGCCGCACTCGATCTGCCCAGCGGGGCAGCGGGGCGGCGCGTCCGGGGGCGGCGGCATGTCGAGCGGGACCATCATCCCGTCGGGCAGCATCATCATGTTGCCGTCCATCGGGACCATCATCCCGTCGGGCAGCATCATCATGTTGCCGTCCATCGGGACCATCATCCCGTCGGGCAGCATCATCATCGCGTCGGGCGGCACGGCGCCGTCGGGGGGCGGCGCCGCGCAGGCGCCCATCACGCAGGCCTGCCCGACGGGGCAGGCGCGCCCGCAGCCGCCGCAGTGCGCCGTGCTGATCGACGGGTCGACGCACGCGCCGCCGCACTCGACCTGTCCGGCGGGGCAGGCGTTCGGCCGGCTGTCGGAGGGCACGTCACGCGCCGTGTTGTTGGTCGGGGGGGTCGATTGCGTGCAGGCGGCCAGGAGCGACGCGAGGAGCCCGAAGCGGAGGAGGCGCGACATGGCCGTAGAGTCTACGCGGGTTTCCCAGAGGTTGACCACCCGCTAGGGACGCAACAACCACTGGCGCGCAAGGGCCGACGATGGTGGTAGCCTGCGGCGCACCCACCACGGAGCCGCACGCTGTCATGGAACGAATCGTCTTCTTCGGCAAAGGCGGGATCGGCAAGTCCACCACGGCCTCGAACATCAGCGCGACGCTCGCGGCGGACGGGCGGCGCGTGCTGCACGTCGGCTGCGACCCCAAGCACGACTCCACCGTGGCCCTGCTCCGCGGGACGATGATCCAGCCCGTGGTCGACCGGATCCAGAGCCTGGCCGGGCTCACGGCGGAGAGCGTCGTGACGCGCTCGCACCTCGGCGTGGACTGCGTCGAGGCCGGCGGGCCGGAGGCCGGGGTGGGCTGCGGCGGCCGCGGCATCTCGCGCATGCTGGAGATCTTCCAGAGCGTCAACCTGCTCTCCCCGGAGCGCTACGACGTGTGCGTGTACGACGTGCTCGGGGACGTGGTGTGCGGCGGCTTCGCGTCGCCGCTGCGCAAGGGGATCGGCGAGAAGGTGGTGATCGTCGCCTCGGAGGAGGTGATGGCCCTCTACGCGGCCAACAACATCGCCCGCGCGGTGGTCCACTACGCCTCCAACGGCGTCTCCCTCGCCGGGCTCATCGTCAACCTCCGCGACAACAGCGAAGACCGGGGGCCCGTCGAGCGCTTCGCGAAGCTCATCAACACGAAGGTGCTCGGGTACATCCCGCGCGAGCCCCTCGTGCGCGAGGCCGAGTACCGCCGCATGACCGTGGCCGAGTACGCGCCGGGCGCGGCGATCACCCGCACGCTGCGGGAGCTCGGCGAGCAGATCCTCGCCCTCGACGCCAGGAGCCTCCCGCTCCCGACGCCCCTCGACGAGCAGACCTTCTACGCGCTCACGCAGCACCGCTTCGTCGTCCCCGAGGGCGGCGTCGGCGCCCCGAAGCCCGCGGCGGCGGAGGGCTCCGCGGCGGAGGGCCTGGTCGCCCTGCGGCGCGGCGCGGACGACGGCCCTGAGGCCCAGGAGGCGCGGCGGCGGCGCTACGAGTCCGAGCGGCGCGCGGGGGTGCGGGCCGTGCGGCTCGGGCGGGTCAGCGCGGGCGAGGCCCTGCAGCGGCTCCAGCGCGCCTTCCCCCGCGAGGCCCGCGAGCTGCGCCCGGCCGACCTCGAGGCGTAGCCGATGAGCGAGCTCTTCCCCGAACTCAACGACGACGACGAGCGCGCGGACGAGGCGCCCGCCGCGGCGTGGCACCCCGCGAGCGAGCGGGGCCTCGCGGCGCTGCGTCAGGTGCTCACCATCCGCGACCTGCTCCCGGGGGCGGAGCTCACGCGGGCGGAGTTCTCCCTCCACGAGTCGACCGTGCGCCTGTCGGTGGGGGGCGACGCGGTGCCCGCGATGACCGTGTCGGTGAGCCCGCGCTCGACGCGCCCGGCGGCGCTGCGCACGCGGCAGCTCAACCTCTCGTTCAACCGCGAGGGCGCGGGGCCTCCGCCGCCGATCCTGGTTCAGCTCCTGGCGCGGCTCCAGCACCGGCTCACCCACGCCCCGTTCGAACTGCTGCTGCGCGCGGCCACGCTCGGCGCCGCCCGACGCGAGCCCGTGAAGCCCCCGCCGAGCGGCGCCGAGCTGGCCGCCGCGAAGGCCGTGCCCACCGAGCACCGCGGCTCGATCGCCTTCAGCTACCGGCCGCCCACGGGGTGGCGAAACTTCTTCGAACAGAAGGAGATGTACCGCGGGCTCTTCCACGGCCTGCGCGGCCCGATCACGGTGGTGCACCACGCCGACATCGAGTGCCA
>JBILLV010000020.1:0-54573 GCA_044375895.1 Polyangiales bacterium
ACCGCGCCTCGCCCGGCGCCGAAGCGTCGAGCGCCGCCGCGGGGATCCTCGCCGCGCAGGCCGAGGCGACGTCCCCGTCGCCCCTCTTCGACCTCACGCTGGAGAGCCGCCAGATGCACGCTCCCCTCGCGGAGGAGATCCGCGGGCGCACGGGCGTCGACGTGGGCTTCGAACGCCGCGGCGTGCTGGAGGTGGCGCGCACCGAGGTGGAGGCCCGCGCGCTCGTCGCCAAATGCGCCTGGCAGCGCGCGCGCTCGCTCGCCGTGGACGTCCTCGACGCGAAGACGCTCCGCCAACGCGAACCCGCCCTCGCTGCGGGCTTCGTGCAGGGTGTTCTCTTCCCCGAGGACGGCGCGCTCGAACCCGCGCGCCTCACCGCGGGCGTGGTGCAGGCCGCCGCGCGCGCGGGGGTCCGCTTCCGCAGCGGCGTGACCGCCCGCCGCGTCGTCATCGAGCGGAGCCGGGCCACCGGGGTCGAGACCGACGACGGGCTGCTGGAGGGCGACGCGGTGGTGCTCTGCGCGGGGGCGTGGTCGGGCATGGTGGGCCACGGCCTCGGCGACCCGACGAGCGTGCGGCCCGCGCGCGGTCAGCTCATCGAGTTGGAGACCTGCCCGTCACCGATTCGAAGCGTGGTGTACGCCCACGGGGGCTACCTCGTCCCGCGCGGCGACGGGCGCGTCGTCGTCGGGAGCACGCTGGAGTTCGTGGGCTTTCAGCGCGGCGTCACGGCGGAGGGTCTTGCGAAGCTCCTCGCGACGGCGACGAAGACGGTGCCTTCGCTCGGCGGCGCCAACGTGGGGCGGTCGTGGTCGAGCTTCCGCCCCTACACCGACGACCGCACGCCCATCGTCGGGATGCGCGGCATCGAAGGGCTCGTGCTCGCGACGGGCCACCACCGCAGCGGCATCCTGCTCGCCCCCATCACCGCGGAGATCGTCCGCGACCTCATCACCCGCGGCCACACGCGCCGCGCCATCGCGTCGCTCTCCCCGCTCCGCGCCATCGTCCCCACATGACCGACCTCCGCGACCTCACCGTCTCCGCCAACGGCCTCCGCCACCACGTCATCGAGCACCCCGGCGGCGCGCGCGAGCCCGTGCTGCTGCTGCACGGCTACCTCGACCTCGCCCGCACCTTCGAAGGGGTGATCGAGCGCCTCGGCGCGCGCGGCCACCGCGTGCTGGCCCTGGACTTCCGCGGCCACGGCGACACCGACCGCTGCCCCCCGGGGTCGTACTACCACTTCGCCGACTACCTCGCCGACGCGGTGGGCGTGCTCGACGCGCTGGGGGTGGCGCGGGCGCACGTCGTCGCCCACTCGATGGGCGCCTCGGTGGCGACGATGCTCGCGGGCGCTGTCCCCGCGCGGGCCCGCTCGCTCGCGCTGCTCGACGGCGTGGGGCCGCCCGCGATGCCCGAGGACGTCGCCCCCGACCGCACGGCGCGCTGGCTGGAGACGGCGGCGAAGGTGCGCGCCCGCGGCCCGCGACGGATGGGCTCGCTCGACGACGCGTACGGGCGGATGCGCATGTCGCACCCGGAGATGCCCGAGGCGACGCTGCGCGCGATGGTCGCCCGCTCGGTGCGGTCGGTGGAGGGCGGGTGGGAGTTCTGCTTCGACCCGCTGCACCAGACGACGTCGCCGGGGCGCTTCGACGCGGGGGCCTTCGAAGCGTACATCGACCGCATCGCGTGCCCGGTGCTGCTGGTGACCGGCAGCGAGATCGCGGGCTTCGAAGAGCTCGCGAAGCGGGCGGAGCGCTACCGCGGCGCGCGGCGGCGGCACATCGACGGGGCGGGCCACATGATGCACTGGACGGCGCCCGACGCGCTGGCGGCGCACGTGGGGGAGTTTCTCGCCGAGGTGGAGTCATGACCGTTCGCTCAATTCGACACGCGCTGTTCATCGTCGCGCTCGCGGGCTGCACGTCGTCGGGCTCGCCCGCGACGCACAACGGCCCCATCGCGTGCAGCGCGACGCAGCCCTGCCCGTCGGGCATGTCGTGCGGCTTCGCGCCCGGCTGCGACCAGCGCAGCGGCGTGTGTCAGAGCAACGAGCTCTGCGGCAGGCTCCCCGTGATGCGACCGTACTGCGGGTGCGACGGGCAGACGATGCAGGGAGGCGCCTGCCACCCGACCGCTCCGTACCGTGCGGACGGCCCGTGCGAGGTGACCGTGGTGCCGGAGAGCACCGCCGACCTGCTGCCGGCAGACTTCTCCGTCGACGGCGCGCCGGTGCCCACCGACAGCACCTTCCGGGGCGCGCCGGGCTGCTACGTCGCCTGCTACGCGCACCGCGCCGAGGGGGCGGCCTACTCGGTGGGCGGAGACATCTACGTGCACGGGCTGGTGCGCGTGCCCGGTCGCTACGGCGGGCGCGTCTGCCGCCCGACGGGGCACGAGGGCGCGGACATCTCGGTGCCGACCTCACCGTTCTCGAGGCAGTGCGCGGAGGTGATCCCTTCGTGCCGCGCGGGGTGCTGGGCGGGCGGCGACACGGGGGGCTTCCTGGGCTACGAGGACTGACCCACGCGAAGTCCCGCTACGGGGCTATGTCGCGTGGCGGGCGCCGTCTTCTGCGCTCCAGCGAAGCCACTCGATCACGAAGCCATGCTCTCGCAGGCGTTCGACGGAGGCCGCGAAGGACTTCCCCACCGCGTACACCTCATTCGCGGGGAACGAAGCTGCAAGCGCGGCATTGTGGCCCTTGCCGAGGGAGACGAGCTTCCACGGCTGCTCGACCTCATCGAGCTGGGGTCGGTCGCGCGCCCATGCCTCGAAGACCGCAACTTCGTCCGTGGTGCGGCGCTGCTGGCAGAGGGCGATGGCGACCGCGGTGTTCTGGTAGAGCCATGACTCCAGGGTGTAGTGCGGGACGAACGCGACGAGCCGCCGCAGTGCGCGCTCGGCGCGTTCAGGTTCGAGGCCGCAATCGCGCAGGACACGCCTGACCCCGAGCACCAGCTCGTCATGAAATTTTCGCACGTTCTCGGAGCGCTCGCGCTCGGCCCACGGGGTGTCGCCGTCGAAGTGAAACACCACGAGGCAGTCCGAGCGGGAGAGGTTCGTCGCGAGCGTGCGCAACAGGTCGACCCGGTGGCGTTGGTCGGCGCGGGCGTGGCTCTTCCAGCGATTGGCTTTCACAGCGGCGTGTCCCGGCGCGTCGGGTTCGAATCGGGCCCGATCGAGCCGCGCGCCGGGGTGGAGAAGTCGCAGCGAGGCGCGCACGAGCGAGGCGATCACGGCGTGAGCGTCGCCCGCCGAGTCCTCGCTCAACGCGTACACGGTGAGAGAACCTTCGTTCACCAGAGGCCCCGCGTGCGCAGGAGTTCGCTCACGTGCTGGATGCCAACCTGGTACGCTTCGAAGAAGGCCCGCGCGTCTTCGTCCGAAAGGCCCTGCCACACGAGGGCCGTGGCGCCCTCCGCTCCCTCTCGTCGCCGCGTGCAGAAGACGAAGGTACGCCGCACCTCCTCCGCGGACTCGAACGAGAGGTAGTCGAGCAGCAGCGGACTCTGCGTGCTGACGAACGACTGCCGCGGTCCGAGCTCCTCCAGCAAGAGGTCGATCCAGGCGTGGTGCAGGCCGTTGACGAGCTCGTCCGCGACGAAGGGTCCGTCGTGGGCGCGCATCTGGTAGAGCAGCGCGAGCATGCGCTTCTGGCCGTAGCTGAGGATGGCGTCGTCGACGAAGGCCCCGTCCTCGCGCGTGAACGCGAAGGAGAACTGCGCGTACTCAGCGATGGTGCGGGGCCCGACGCGTTGCTGCGTACGCGGCGTCGCGCGCCACTGGCACCCGATGAAGTCGAGCTTCTGCGCGATGTCTGCGAGGAAGGGAGACTCGCCTTGGTCGACGGTGACGACCGGAGGCTGCGGGCTCGCCTTCGGGAGGTGCGCTGCGGCCCGCTCGACGAGGTCGGCGACGACGTTGCGCGCGTCGAGGGATACCGGGTCGCCGTTGCGCCAGACCGCGCGGAGCGACGCCGCGCGATCGCTCGCGCCACCATGGAGTTCGTCGAAGCAGATGAGGGACTCGTCCACGCGCTGACAGCCCGGTGTGGAGAAGCGTGGTTCGATGTTCTCGAACTCCCAGATCGAGGCCGTCACACGCTCAACAAGTGACGCCCAGAGATTGTCAGGCGCGGGCGATTCACCACTCCTGTCGCCCCACGCGACTCGCCATCGGAGGTGCTCTTCATCAGCGAGCTTCACTTCCCCGACACGTCTGCCGTCAGGTTCAAAGCCGCGTGCGCAGAGGGTCCCGTTCGCGAGCTCACGCCAGACGACTTCGTCTCCGATCATCCCGGACTCGAAGCCGCATTCGACTTCGAGGCGGGCGCCTTCTGATTCGAGGTCGAACTCGATGTGGAAGCGCCCGAGCTTGGAGAGATCGCCCCGAAGGATCGCCGCGACGAGCTCCAGCAGTGTCGTCTTGCCCGACGCGTTGAGCCCGAGCAGCACGTTCATGCCGTCGTGGAAGCGCAGCTCCGTGCCCGCCGCGACCTCGCGGAAGTGGTGGATCTTCAGTCGTCGCAGGCGAACGGTCACCGCCCGAAGCTGCGCCAGCCCGCGGCGCGCCGTCAAGCCACCAGTCGTCCGCTACCTCGCCCCCACCCGCGCCCCAAACCGCCGCCCCGCCGCCGCCCCGTCACGCGCGCGAATCGCCACGCAGCGCCGCGCGAACTCGCCCGCCTGACGCAGCCCGCGGTCGACGCCCTCCATCCCCGCCGTCGCCTCGCGGAGAAACGTCTCCCCCGCGGCGATGGACGCCTCGTCGCAGCGCCACGAGAGGCCCCCGATGAGCGCGCGCAGGTGGCGCCCGAGCTTCTGCTGGAGGGCCGGGAAGTTCTCGCGGGCCCAGTCGAGGAGGAGCGCGGCGTGCGCGGGCGACGCGCCGACGCGGCCGAAGAGCACGCGGAGATCCTGCGCGCGCACGAGGTCGGTGAGGGTGAGCGCGTAGGTGCGCCGCACGAGCGCGAGGTCGTCGAAGGTGAGCATCGCGCCGAAGAGGAGCGCGCGGTCTTGCGGCGTGGCGGCGCGGTCGACGGCGGCGCGGAGGGCTTCGAAGCGCGGGGCGCCCGCGTGGCGTGACGCGATCGGGAGCGCGATCGCCGCGGTGTCGCCGTCGACGCTGGCCGGGTCGGCGAGGTAGCGCGCCGCGGCCGCCTCCGCCTGCTGGTGGACCCACGGGTCGTCCGTGAACATCCCGAGCGTGTTGAGCACGACCCGACGGAGGTCGCGCGTGGCCTCGTTGTCCGCCGGGCGCGCGGTGAAGCCCAGGGCGCGCGCGCGGGCGCCGAGGAGGCGGCTCACCCACGCGCGAAAGCCCGCCCGCGTGGCCTCGGTGACGAGCTGACGCTCGATGGAGCCGAGCTGCCCGATGGCGCGCTCGGCGACGTGCGGGTCGCGGTCGGCCGCGAGGCGCTCGATGGCGGCGAGCCAGACGTCCACCGAGAGCGAGCCCGCGTCGTAGAGCGCGTGGAGGCTCGCCAGCGCGTCGAGCTTCTCCTCCGTGGTGAGCGACGGCGCCGCGAGCAGCGCGCGGAGCGTCGGCGCGGGAAGGCTGTGCCAGTAGTACCCGCGCGCCCCCGCGTTGGGGTGGATCCACGCCGGGCACTGGCCCGCGGGCAGCTCCAGCGCCTCCGTGTGCTCGACGTCGGAGAGCACCGCGCAGCGCTCGCGCGTCGACGTCCCCGCGGGGTAGCGCACGCACACCGGGATCGACCAGCGCGTCTGGGACGCGTCCGCGCCGCGCCCGCCGGTGAAGCGCGACTGCCGGAGCGCGACCTGGGGGACGGCCCCCGGCGCGCACACCAGCCGCGCCTCCACCAGCGGAACGCCCGCCTGATCGAGGAAGGACGTCGCGATGGGGTTGAGGTCGCGCCCGGCGGCGGCCGAGAGGCTCGTGAGCAGGTCGGCGGCGGTGGCGTTGCCCCACGCGTGGGCGTTGAGGTAGGCGCGGACGCCGTCGCGGAAGGGATCCTCGCCGATGTGCGACTCGATCATGCGGAGGACGGCGGCCCCCTTGTTGTAGGCCATCGCGTCGAAGGCCTCCATCGCCTGGCTGGTCGTCGTGACGGGCATGCGGATGGGGCGCGTGCTCTCCAGGCTGTCGGAGGTGCGCGCCCAGGTCGAGCTCCCCACCTCTTCGATGCGGTCGCCGAGCTCGGGGCGCCAGGTGTTCATCACGCGCGTGGCCATCCAGGTGGCGAAGCCCTCGTTGAGCCAGAGCTCGTCCCACCAGGCCATCGTGACGAGGTTGCCAAACCACTGGTGGGCGAGCTCGTGGGCGATGATCCCGTAGGTGTAGTGCTTCGCGCGCGTGGAGGCGCGGACCGGGTCGAGGAGGAGCGCGGTGTCGCGGAAGGTGATGAGCCCGGGGTTCTCCATCGCGCCGGGGAGGAAGTCGGGGACGGCGATGAGGTCGAGCTTGGGGTACGGGTACGCGCGCCCGAAGTAGTCGCCGAGCACGCGGAGGTGCGCCGCCGCCGTCTCCGCGCCGATGCGACCGAGGGCCGAGCGGCCACGCACCGTCACCACGCGCACGGGCACCGGCTCGCGCGGGCCTTCGTAGAAATCGAAGGGCCCCGCCGCGAAGGAGACGAGGTACGTGGGCGTCGGCGGGGTCGCTTCGAAGCGGTGGATCACGCCGTCGGCGACGTCCTCGTGGGCGCGCTCGGGCATGTTGGCGAGGGCCGTCATCCCCGTCGGCGCGGTGATGCTCACCTCCACGGGCACCTTGAACGACGGCTCGTCGAAGCACGGGAAGGCGCGCCGCGCGTCGGTGGGTTCGAAGTCCGAGAAGGCGTACCAGTCGTCGCCCACGCGGACGCGGAAGGCGCCGCGCAGGTCGGCCGCGAAGGGGGCCGTGAAGGGGATGACGAGGCGCGCCCGGCCCGCGGGGATCGGCTCGAGCGTGAGGACGACGAGCTCCTCGTCGGCCTCCCTCCCGCCGACCGCGCGGCGCGTCGTCGTCATGGCCGGGAAGGAGCGCTCGCCGACGATGACGGTGCCCGTGCTGATGGTGAGCCCGCGCGCGTGGAGCACGATGGCGCGCGTCTCCGCGGGCACCTCGACGTCGATGGCCACCTCGCCGCGATAGTCCTCGCGGCGCGGGTCGAGCGTGAGCGAGAGGGCGTAGCGGACGGGGCGCGCGAGGGGCGGGAGGCGGCCGTTGGCGAGGGGCTCAGGAGCCGACGGGAGGGCGACGACCCCCACCATGGGGGGAGGCGATGGAGGCTGCGCGACCGGACGCGGAGCGGAGGTGCACGACGCGAGGCAGAGGAGCGCAGCGAGGGCCGGAGGGCGCAACATGGCGCTGAGGATCGTGCACAGGGTGCCGCGCGGTCAATGCGGCGATGCGCCCGGTCAGCGGGGGCCCATGACGGGGGGCGTCGTCGGGCCCGCCGGGGCGTTGGTGAGCGTCGCGTAGACCACGCCGTGCGTCGTGCAAGCGGCCTGGAGCTCGGCGGCGGTGAGCACCTTCACCGCTTCGAAGTGCATCGCGTCCTTGTTGCGCTCGTACCAGCCGCCCCAATAGAGCCCGAAGTCGGTGCAGTAATCGGCGAACTCGCTGAGGCTCCCCGTGGCGCCGCGCGCGGCGGGCTGGGCGCCGTAGCCGTTCTGCACAGTGTTGATGTCGATGGCCGTGCCGAGGGCGTGGTTGGAGAGCCGCGCCTGGTTGTTGGTGATGGTGCGGGCGGTGAAGGCGCCCTCGAAGTTGAGCACCTTGTTGGCGAGGCCCTTGACGATCGCGGCCTTGAAGAACGCTTCAAACTGCACGGCGATCCGCTTGTGGAGGCGCATCGCGCCGAGGTTGGGGATCCCCGCCACCTTCACCGAGACGATGTACTTCTCCTTCCACCCGGCGGTGGTGATGTTGGCGTGCTTCTGCGTGCACGAGGCGTTGAAGCACCCGCCCACCGTCCAGTCGAACTTGAACTCGGCGCCGTACACCGGGTGCTTGTCGAGGGTGCTGTAGACCGCGTTGGCGGGCTTCGCCGGGTCGACCGCCACGGCCGGGCGCGTGGCCCGCTTGCGCCGACCCTTGCGGCCTCCCTTCACGGGCCGGGTGCGGTGCTGGCCGTGGGTGGACTTCTTCCTCTTCTTCTTCACCGGCGCCATGTCAGCCCTCGGGCTCCTCGTAGTCCGTGCAGTCATCCGGGAGGATCTCGACCTCCAGGTCGTCCTCCGCGTCCGTGAACACCAGGCACGTCTGGCCGCGGTGGTCGGAGCGCCCCTCCATCTCCTTGCCGTCCTTCGTGCGGATGACGTAGCGCGTGAAGGGGAGCAGCTCGCCGTGCTCGTCCTCGAGTTCGAATCCGCCGCAGAAGGGCAGCTCCGGGGGGCCTTCGCCCTTCTTGTAGTTGCCGATGATGACGTTGCCGCTGCCGCCGGAGAGCTGCCCGTTGCCGCCGCAGTGCTCCACCGGGTCGCCCACCCGCGCGGCGTTGCGCCCGTTGATGAACACCCCGGGCGCGCCGTCGGTCACCTCCCACGCGTTCTCGCCGCAGCAGGCCGCGTGCATCCCGCGGTCTTGCTTGCGGAGGGCGTAGATGCCGTTGATGTGGACGTTGACCGAGCCGCTCGTCGCCGGACCGGTGACGTCGTGCGGGCACTTCGGGCACCCGTGCGAGCACGCCGGGCAGTGGGAGGGGTCGGTGATCCTGCAGGCGTCGGGCATGGCGCGCTCCCTCAGTTGATCTTCACGATGCCGCCGCGGATCACGATCTCCTTGTCGCCGAGGACGGTGACCGTCTGCGACGTGAGGAGGATGGTCTCGGGCGTCATGATGATCTTGCTCTCGCCGCACTCGATCACCACGCGCTTGTCGCCGCGGAGGTAGAGCGTCTCGTCCGCCTGGAGCGTGGCGCCGCGCGAGCCGTGGGCCACCATGTCGAGGTTCTCCATCACCTCGAGCGCGTCGTTCTCGCGCACGAGGGAGTTGCGGTTCTTCTCGATGATGTTGCGCTCGTTGGCCTTGATGGTCTTGATGCGGTTGTTGCCGACGAAGAGGGCCTGGTTGTGGTCCACCTTGGTGCTCTGGTCGTTGAGCACCCACTCGTTCAAGTCCTTCTGGGCGCGGAGGTACACCTCCTCACTCCCCTTGTGGTCCTCGAAGCGGAGCTCGTTGTACCCGCCGCCGCCCGGGGTCGAGCGCGTCTTGATCGTGCTCTGGCTCTTCTCCCGCGGGAGCTCGTAGGCCGTGTGGTTCTCGCCGTTGTACACGCAGCCCGTGACCACCGGGCGGTCGGGGTCGCCGTCGAGGAAGGTCACCAGCACCTCCATCCCGATGCGCGGCGTGAAGACAAAGCCCCAGTCAGGCCCGGCCCACGTCTGCGACACGCGCATCCAGCACGAGCTCTTCTCGTCCTCCGACCCCTGCCGATCCCAGTGAAACTGCACCTTGATGCGCCCGTGGAAGTCCACGTAGATCTCTTCGCCGGGCGGGCCCACCACGCGCGCCGACTGCGAGCCCTGCACCACCGGCCGCGGCGTCACCTTCGCGGGCCGCCACGGCGTCGCCGCGGGCACGCACTCGAAGCGGTTGAGGTAGCGCCGCGCCGCCTCGCGCCCGTGCTGCGGCGTCACCCCGGCCGCGCGCAGGGCCCCCGCGAGGTGCTCGCTCGCCCGCACGTCCTCCGGGAGGTCGCTCCACGCCTGGTAGACGTGCTCGACCTGGGTGAGGAGGAAGCGCCCGTCGCCGTCGTCGCGCGAGTGCCCGAGCACGTCGAAGGTGAGGCCCGGCATCATGCCCGTGACGTTGCCCGCGCCGCGGCCCGTCTTCGCCCGCGCGTGCGCCCCCTCGTAGCGGACCCGCGCCTGCCGCGTGCCGTCGTGGGCCTCGTGCGTCTTCGACCCCTCGCTGTACTGGTAGATGCCGAGCCGCGAGGGGTGGTCGTACACCGGCCGCTCGCCCTGCGACCCCGGGTGCGACTGCGTGAGGTGGAGCGTCGCGCGCGGCTTCGTGAAGTCGTAGTCGCGCACCGTGCGCCCCGTCGGCCGGAGCTCGCCCGTGAGGTCGAACCACTGCACGCTCTCCTCGCGGCGCACGTGGGCCGAGGCGTCGCTCACCGCGAAGGCCCCGCGGTCGCCCGCGAGGTGCTGCCACCGCGGCGCGTCGTCGACGAGCGCGAAGGTCTCCCCGTCGTCACCCTCGTGGCGAAAGTGGTACGCGATCCCCTCCTCTTCGAGCAGGCGGGAGATGAAGGCGAGGTCGGTCTCGTGGTGCTGGAGGCAGTAGATGCGCGGCGGGAGCCCGTCGAGCGAGCCCGGGATGTCGGCCCCGCCCTCCCCCTGGTACACGCCCGCGGACTTCAGCACCTCGCGCACGATCGCGGACACGGGCATGTCCTGGTAGATGCGCGAGTCGACGCGCTGCGAGAGCGCCCAGAGCGCGGGTACCACCACCGCGCGCACGTAACGGTGCGTCGCGGTGCTCCCGAGGTCTTCCACGCGGCGCACGATGCCGTTGACGCGGCGGGCGTGCAGGCCGCGGCGGATCTCCACCCGCGCCCGCTCGCCGAGGAGCGCGTCGGGCTCGGCGCCGGGGACCGGGAGCGTCATCACCAGCGTGCATTCGAAGGGCTCGGAGAGCGCCTCCCGATGCGCGAGGTAGACCACCTGCCAGGGCAGCCCGTCGGCGCCGTAGAAGTCTGCGGTGGGCTCGGGGAGAACGTTGGCGAGGATCGCGTCAGGGGTGTCCATCGGGGGCGGTCGATCCTACGCAACACCCGCGCCGCGGCGCGATAAAATGGGACCACGCACGGAACGCCCGATCGGCGGGGAATCGCGGGGCGGCGGTCTCACGGGAGTGACCACCCACACCTTCACCGCAGTGACCACCACAGGAGCAACGCGGCGATCCCGACGGCCGCGGTGATGGCCGCGACGAGGAGGCCGCGCGGCGGCGACGAGGGCGCGGTCGGCGCGGGGGCGGCTGCGGGGGGAGATGCCTGCCACGCGGGAGGCGCCTCGATCTCCATGGTGTGCTCCGCGAGCAGGGCCGCGCCCGGGAGCGTGGGGAGCTGCCACGCGGGCGGCGGGGCCGGCGCGAGGGTCGCGGGGCGCGGCGACGGGGCGACGGGGGCGCGGTCGGGGCGCGTGGGGGCGCGGCCGATGCGGGTGCGATCGACCGGCGCGGCGGGAGCCGAAGCGTCACTCTCCCAGGCCTCGGAGAGCGTGTGGTCGCTGAGATCGTTCGGCACCGAACCTTCGGCGAGCGTGGCGTCTTCGTCGTCGACGGCGACGGGCGCAGGCGGGGGCGTCCCC
This sequence comes from Polyangiales bacterium, assembly GCA_044375895.1. Taxonomy (GTDB): domain Bacteria; phylum Myxococcota_A; class Polyangia; order Polyangiales; genus CAISKJ01. The sequence continues at coordinate 11,274 of JBILLV010000020.1, forward strand.
CAGGGGTTGTCGGCGAAGAGGTCGCCCGCGGGGAGCGGGACCGCGACGGTTCGGTCGTTGCGGGTGGGCGCCGGGGCGATGACGGTCTGGTCGCGCGCCCGCTCCATCTGCCGGAGCGCGCGCAGGGCGTCGATGGCCGACGTGGAGGGGACGGTGTTCTCGGCGAAGGGCTCGTCGAGCGGGACGACGGTCTCGTCGACCTCGTCGGCGACGGGCGCGGCGGGTGCGGCCACGGTGCGCACGAAGCGGGCGGCGCGCTCGGGTTCGGCGACGAGGGCCGACGGCAGGCGCATCTGCGGCGACGACGCCTCCGGGTCGTGAGGCAGCTCCGCGCGCGGGGCGACGGGGCGCTGCGGGGGAGCGATCTCGCGGACCGGCTCCCAGGCGACGCGGCGGAGCGCCGAGCGCAGGCGGTCGGCGTCGGCGTGGCGGTCGTCGGGGTCGAGCGCGAGGGCCTTCACCAGCTCGTCGCAGAGGGCGGGCGGGAGGTCGGCCCGCATCGACGTGAGGAGCGCGCGCACCTCGTCGGGTCGCTGCTCGATGAAGTGGGCCCAGGACTTCGGCTTCACCGGGAAGGCGAAGGGGACGAGCAACGTCACGGCCAGCACCGCGAGGGCGAACACGTCCGTCGCGCACGACACCGCCGTCGGGTCGGCGAGGAGCTCGGGGGCGCGCGGGTCGCCCGCGAGGTCGTCGTGCGCCGAGCGCCACGCGACGCCCGGCAGCGTGGACAGCGCGAAGTCCGTCACCGACACCTCCCAGCCCGCGTCGGCGGAGGCCCGCTGGACGAACACGCTGTGCGACGAGAGGAGCCCGTGGAGCACCGGGGCGTCGGCGATGACGCGCATGCGGTGGGCGACGGCGACCGCGGCGCAGGTGGCGTCGACGATGGCGCGGACGTCGGCGAGCTCGGGCCAGCGCGCGCCGTCGTTGTGCGCGACGAGGAGCTCGGTGAGCACGCGCCCCTCCGGCGGTTCGAGGACGAGGAAGGGGCGGGCGCCGTCGAGCCCGTGGCCGAGGGTCTGGACGATGGCGGCGTGGCGGAGGGGTTCGAGCGAGCGGGCGACCTCGTCGAAGCGCGCGACGTCGTCGGCCCCGATGGGCGGGAGAAACTTCAGGACGACGGGGCGGCCGCGCTGCTCGAGGTCGACCGCGTCGACGCACGCGCCGAGGCCGCAGCGGGGTCGCTCGCGGTGCTGGCGGAAGCGCTCGATGGAGACGCGGGGCATCGTGCGGGTGAGGGACTCTTTCGCACGGGGGCGTTTGTCCGCGCAACAAGGTCCGACGCGCGCCCGGTGGTCTCTGCGCGATAGACTCACCCGCGTGACCGCCCTCACCGACGACCTCCTCTCCGCCTGGAACGAGCCCGCCCTCGACGCCCTCCTGCGCGCCGGGACGCTCGACGCCCGCACCGCTCACGGGGCCACCGGGCTCTGGCACGCGGTGTACTTCGGCCAGAGCGCCTGGGCGCAGCGCCTCCTCGCCGCGGGCGCGTCCCCCGATGCGCACGACGTCACTGCGATCGACCGCGCCCTCGGCCACCGTCACTACGACGTCAACGGGCGCGAGCGCTTCGGCGCCACCGCGCGTACGGGCTTCGAGGAAGGGTCGATCGTGCGGCACGCGAAGTTCGGCGAGGGCGTGGTGCGCGCGGTGAGCGGGAGCGGAGAGGAGATGAAGGTGACGGTCGACTTCGCCGCGGTGGGGCTGAAGACGCTGCTGGCGCGCTTCGTCACCCCGTCGCCACGACCTTTAGCCCGCCAGCGCCGCGAGGTGGACGATCTTCCCCTGGAAGCCGCCGCGCTCGAGCATCACGGCGGCCTCGCGGGCCGCGAGCAGCGGGAGCTTCGCGGCGATGAGCGGCTTCAGCCTCCCCCCCGCAGCCATCGCGAAGAGCTTCGGGAGGTCTTCGCGGAAGGGCTTCGGGTCGTCGCGGTAGAGCGCCGTGATGCCGTAGAACGTCCCGCGCCGCCCGCGCAGGAAGGCCCCCGCGAAGAGTGACGCCATCCCGAGGCCCACCGCGAGGTTGTCGCTCTTGCCGTCCTTCATCGTCGCGCTGAAGCCGTAGGCCACCACGACCCCGCCCTTCCGCGTCGCGCGGATGCACTGGGTGATCGAGTCGCCGCCGAGCCCGTCGAGCGCCGCGTCGACCCCCTCGGGGCACACCGCGCGGAGCGCCACGTCCACCGGCCCCGCGCGGCCCTCCACGGGCGTCGCGCCGAGCGCGCGGACCATGTCGTGGTTCTTCGCCGACGCGGCCCCGTAGGCCGTCGCCCCGGCCTCGCGGAGCAGCTCCAGCGCCGCCGAACCGACGCCGCCGTTGGCCCCGGTGACGAGCACGCGCTGGCCCGCCTGCACCTTCGCCGAGCGGTGGATGGCCTGGTACGCGGTGACGTAGTTGAGAATCAGCGCCACGGCCTCGGCGTCACCCAGCCCATCCGGGACGGGGACAAACTCCTCCGCGCGCCGCACCACCTTCTCCGCATACCCACCGTGCACGAGAAGGGCCGCGACGCGCTGGCCCACGCGCAGATCGGTGACGCCGGGGCCGACGGCTTCGACGTCGCCCACCACCTCGTAGCCCGGCACGAAGGGGATGGGCGGCGCGTAGGGGTACGTCCCCCGTCGCATCGTCACGTCCGTCCCGCCCGCTCCCGTCGCCCGGACGGCGATGCGCACCTCCCCGGCCCCCGGCTCCGCCACCGGAACCTCCACCACCTCGAGCACCTCGGGGCCGCCCTTCTTCGTCAGCATCACGGCTTTGCAGGTCGTCATGGGCCGCATCATGCGAACCGGGCGGGGGCGAAGAAAGCCGCAACCTCACACCGCGGCGGTGCAAGAATGCCGCATGGACTGGGACGACATTCGGGTGTTTCTCGCCGTGGCGCGGGCCGCGAGCCTCGCCCGCGGGGCGCGCGACGCCGGCCTCGACCGCTCGACCGCGAGCCGACGGATCACGGGGCTGGAGGCCGCGCTGGGGGCGAAGGTGTTCCTGCGGACGCGCGAGGGGCTGCGGCTCTCGCCCGCGGGGGAGCGCCTGCTCGAACGGGCCGAGCGCATGGCCGCCGAGGCGCGGATGCTCACCGCCGAGGCCGCCGACGCAGGAGGCGTCGCGGTGGGACCCGTGCGCCTCGCGACCACCGAAGCGCTCGCGGTGCTGCTGGTGGAGGAGGGCATCCTCGACCTGCGCGAACGTCACCCGGGCCTCGTCCTCGAGCTCCTCGGGGGCAACCGCCCGCTCGACCTCACGCGCGGCGAGGCCGACCTCGCGCTCCGCGTGGCGCCGGTGCGGGAGGCCAACGTGCAGGTGCGGCGGCTGGCGTCGTTCACCCCGTCGCTCTTCGCCGCGGAGTCGTACGTGCGACGGCGCGGCACGCCGACCACGGAGGAGGCCCTCGATGGCCACGACGTGCTGCTCCCCGCGGGCGAGCTCGCGGCGCTCCCAGAGGCGCGCTGGCTGGCGTCACGGCCGGGCGTGCGCGTGGTGTTCCAGTCGAGCAGCATGTCGGCGCTGCTGGCGGCGGCGGTGGCGGGCGCAGGGCTGTGCGTGCTCAACGACGCCTGGGGGACGCGCGTCCCCTCACTGCGGCACCTCTTCCCCATCGCCGCCTGCGAGCCGCGCCCCCTCTGGCTCGCGCTGGCCCCCGAGGCGGCGAGCCGCGCAGCCGTTCGCCTCGTGGCCGACCGCGTCGCCGACCTCGTCGCGCGGGTGAGCGGCGCCGCGAAGCCGCCGCGGTAGTGCGACGGTCATGGACGGCGCGGGCCGGGGTCGCGTATCTGTCGATGCGACGGCCCACGCGTCGCCACCCCACCCACAGGGAGCCGCTGTATGTTCCGCTGGACGAGACTCCTCGCGCTCACGTTCGTGCTCCTGGCCTGCTCGCGCAACGACGAGGCGACGCCGACGCCGCAGGGCGATCGTCCCAACGGCGCGGCGTGCACCACGGGGGCGCAGTGCGTCAGCGGCGTGTGCAACGCGGGCGCGTGTCAGTCGACGCCCAACGGGCAGGGACGCGCCAACGGGCAGGGCTGCGCGGCCCCGGCGGACTGCGCCAGCGGCTACTGCGTCGGCGAGGTGTGTCAGGCCACCCCCAACGGCAGCGCGCGCGGCAACGGTTTCCCCTGCGCGGGCGCCACCGAGTGCGCGAGCGGCGTGTGCACCAACGGCGTGTGCCAGACGAGTTCCACGAGCGGCGGCGGCCCCAACGGCGCCCGCTGCGGCGCGGCGACGGAGTGCGCGAGCGGCGTCTGCGAAGGCGGCGTGTGCCAGCGTCGGGTGGGCGCCAACGGCAGCGCCAACGGCGCGATGTGCCGCACCGCCATGGAGTGCGCGAGCGGCGTGTGCACCGACGGCGCGTGTCGCCCCGGCGCGGGCGGCGCTCGCCCCGACGGCGCGGCGTGCGCGAGCGCGACGGAGTGCGCGAGCGGCGTGTGCACGGGCGGTGTGTGCCAGCGCGCCATGAGTGGGATGGGGCGGATGCCGGGCGCGTCGTGCGCGACGGCCGCGGACTGCGCGAGCGGCTTCTGCGTCGCGGGCGTCTGTCAGTCCACCGCGGGGGGCACCGCGCGCGGAAACGGCGCGTCGTGCGCCGCGGCCACGGACTGCGCGAGCGGCTTCTGCGTCGCGGGCGTCTGTCAGGCGAGCGCGACCGGAACGGGTCGTCCCACGGGCGCCGCGTGCGCTGCAGGGAGCGAGTGCGCGAGCGGCTTCTGCGTCGCGGGCGCGTGCCAGTCGAGCGCGACAGGTACGGGCCGTCCCGCGGGGGCGACGTGCGGCTCGCCCTCGGACTGCGCGAGCGGGTTCTGCGTCGCGGGCGTCTGCCAGTTGACCGCGACGGGCATGGGGCGACCCACGGGCTCGCTGTGCATGGCGCCGTCGGAGTGCGCGAGCGGCTTCTGCGTGAGCGGCGTCTGTCAGGCGACCGCCACGGGGACGGGGCGACCCACCGGCGCGGCGTGCTCCGCGGCGAGCGACTGCGCGAGCGGATACTGCGTGGCGGGCGTGTGCCAGGCGAGCGCGGGCGGGATGGGTCGATCGAACGGGTCATCGTGCAGCAGCAACGGGGAGTGCGCGAGCGGCTACTGCGTCGCGGGCGTCTGTCAGGCGAGCGCGACGGGGATGGGCCGCCCCACCGGCGCGGCGTGCTCCGCGGGCAGCGAGTGCGCGAGCGGCTTCTGCATCGGCGGCGTGTGTCAGGCGACGGCGACGGGCGTCGGGCGCGGCAACGGTTCGCCCTGCACCGCGGGCGCCGACTGCGCGAGCGGGTACTGCGTCGGCGGCGTGTGTCAGGCGAGCGGGACGGGCGCGGGCCGCGGCAACGGCGCGGCGTGCACCACGGCGGCGGACTGCGCGAGCGGGTTCTGCATCGACGGGGTGTGCTCGGCGACCGGCGTGGCGGGGATGCGACCGGACGGCGCCGCGTGCGACTCCGCCGACCAGTGCGCGAGCCGACGCTGCGTGGAGGGAGCCTGCCGCCCGCGCGACGGGATGGACGGCGGCGCGAGCGACGCGGACACGGACGGCGGCGCGGGGGACGGCGACGTCGACGGCGCGATGGACAGCGGCGCGATGGACGGCGGCGCGATGGACGGCGCGGGCGGTGATGGCTCGGTCGCAGAGGGCGGGGCGGATGCCAGCGGAGACGGACCCCGCGCCGACACGGGCGACGACGCGGAGGACTTCGACAGCTCGGTGCCCGGCGAGGTGTGCCGCAACGGCTTCGACGACAACATGAACGGGCAGGTGGACGAGGGCTGCCCGTGCACGGTGGGGCAGCGGCAGTTCTGCTACCCCGGCGAGCCGTCGCAGGCGGGCATCGGCCCGTGCGCGTGGGGGACGCAGTCGTGCGTCGCGGCGGCGGGTGGCGGCGGGGCGTGGGACGCCTGCGCGGGCTTCGGCCGGCCGGAGATGACGGAGGCCTGCGACGGCTTCGACAACAACTGCAACCGCGACGTCGACGAGGGCTGCCCCTGCACCCCCGGCGCCTCCCGCCCCTGCTACGCCGGCCCCATGGGAACCTCCGGCGTCGGCGTCTGCCGCCCCGGCACCCAGACCTGCCCCGCGGGCGCCACCTGGAGCGTGTGCCGCGAGCAGTATCTCCCCGTGATCGAGCGCTGCGACCGCATCGACAACGACTGCGACGGCATGATCGACGAGGGCTGCCGCTGCGTCGTGGGCGAGTCGCGGGGCTGCTACCCGGGACCCGCGGGAACAGCTGACATCGGCGCCTGCGCCTCGGGGACGCAGCGCTGCGACGCCAACCCCGACGGCACCTCCGACTGGGGCGCGTGCGTCGGCGCGGCGCTCCCGTCCGCCGAGGTGTGCGACGGCCGCGACAACAGCTGCGACGGCCGCATCGACGAGGGCTGCCCCTGCCCGCCCGGCCTCACGCGCCCGTGCTTCAACGGCCCGGCGGCGGCCATCGGCGTCGGGGCCTGCCGCGCGGGCGTGATCGGGTGCGTGACGAGCGGGGCGTGGTCGGGCTGCGTGGGCGCGGTGGAGCCGCGCCCCGAGTCGTGCAACGGCGTGGACGATGACTGCGACGGCGAGGTCGACGCCGACTGGTGCCTGTGCCCCGCGGGTCAGACGCTGGTGTACCACCGCCGTGACTTCCACATGCGCGGCGACCGCAGCATGGTGTCGCCGGGCGACAACCTGCCGACGCTCCTCCCGATGTGCGAGGCGATGCGCTGCCCGTCGAACCAGGTGGCCGTGGAGGTGCGCCCCGACGTGTACCGCTGCGTGGCTCCCCCGCGCGTGTGCCCGCCCGACCTGCACCCGTACTACACCCTGGCCGGGACGTGGCGCTGCGAGCGCGGCTGCGAGGTGGTGGTCACCTACGGCCACCTCTACGACGGGCTCATCGTGTGCGCCGAGCGGCCCAACGTCACCTGCCCCCGCGGGCAGACGCCGCACTACGCCTTCGAGTCCGAGGTGTGGGAGTGCCGACCGATGTGCGACAACGGCCAGTATGACATCCACATGCTCGGCTCCACCGTGATCTGCATCCCCTGCTGACGGGGGCCGCGGCCGCTGGTAGCGTCCGCGCCATGACCCGACCCCGCCTCACCTATTTCGACATGCCCGTGAGCCGCGGCGAGGAGTGCCGCCTCGCCTTCGTGCTCGCCGGCGTGGACTTCGACGACCACCGCATCGCCCGCGACGCGTGGCCGGCGCTGAAGCCCAACACACCTTTCGGCTCGCTCCCGGTGCTGGAGGTGGAGGGGCACCCGCCGATCGCGCAGTCCAACGCCATCCTCGCGCTCATCGGTCGCCTCCACGGGATGCACCCGAGCGACCCCTTCGAGGCCGCGCGCCACGAGGCCGTGATGGCCGCCGTCGAAGACCTGCGCGCGTCGGTGCAGCCCTCGGCGCGGCTCCCGGACGACGCGAAGCGCGAGGCGCGCGAGAAGCTGGCGACGACGACGCTGCCGGCCTGGGGGGCCTTCGTGGAGGCGCAGATCGGGGAGGGGCCGTTCCTCGCCGGGGCGAAGCCGAGCGTGGCGGACGTGAAGCTGTACGTGGGCGTCCGCGCCTTCCGCAACGGCGTGATGGACTACATCCCGACGACGGTGTTCGACGGCTCGCCGAAGCTCATCCGCCTGTGCGAGGCCGTCGCCGCGCACCCCGCGGTGCAGGCCTGGTACGCGCGCTGAGCGAGCGCCCGTCAGCGCCCGTTCGAATCGCCGCCCCGCCCCTTCGACTGTCGTATGCTCCTGGCCCGGCGCCGCGCGGGGTGTGCCCCCGCACCGCCCCCAAGGAGACGCGATGCCCCCTCTTCGCCTGAGCCTCGTCGCAGCCCTCGTCGCGGCCTTCGCCGCCGGCTGCGGGTCCGATCCGCCGCCCGGCACCACCCCCCCGCCCGACGCGCCCGGCGATGTCCCGGCCGACCTCGCGCCCGACACGCCGGGGATGGACGCGCCCGCCGACAAGCCCCCCGCGGACGTCACCCCCGAGCAGCCGCCGCCGCCGGACGTCCCGGGCGAGGGCGGGATGGACGCCGACACGCGCTGCCGCGACAACATGGACTGCGCCTCCAGCGAGCTCAACAACCCCGTGTGCGACGTGGCCTCCGGGCGCTGCGTCGCGTGCACGGCCACGGCGCGCGGGTCGTGCCGAGCGGGCCAGTACTGCACGGCGGCCAACCGCTGCGAGGACGGCTGTCAGACGGATGCTGACTGCGCGGCCGGCGGCGGGATGAACCTCCGCTGCGACGTCGCCCGTCACGCCTGCGTCGCGTGCACCGCCGACGAGCAGTGCCCCCTCGGGCAGGTGTGCACGGCGGGCGCGTGCGCGGCGGGCTGCAACGACCGCCGCGGGTGTCCGACGGGCCAGGCCTGCTGCGGCGGCGCGTGCCTCGGGGTCACCGACGACCCGATGCGCTGCGGGTCGTGCACCAACGCGTGCCCCGGCGCGGCCAACGCGGCCCCCGCGTGCGTGATGTCCGCGTGCACGCGGCGGTGCCTGCCGGGCTTCGCCGACTGCGACGGCAACACCGCCAACGGCTGCGAGGCCTCCCTCGAAGGAACCTCCAACTGCGGCGCCTGCGGGCGCGCGTGCGGCGGCGCCACGCCCCTCTGCGCGACGGCCGACGGCATGTCGCGCTGCGCGTCGGGCTGCGACCCCGGGCAGACCCGCTGCGGGATGTCGTGCGCCGACCTCAACAGCGACCTCACCGACTGCGGCCGCTGCGGCAACGCGTGCCCCACGGGCCCCAACGCCCGCGCGGCCTGCGCGATGGGCGAGTGCCGCCTCACCTGCAGCGCGGGCTTCGCCGACTGCGACGGCATGGCGGCCAACGGCTGCGAGGTGAACACCAACACCAGCCCCGCGGCGTGCGGCGCCTGCGGCAACGCGTGCCCCACGGGCCCCAACGCGACGGCCACCTGCGCGATGGGGCGCTGCGGCATCGCCTGCGCGACGGGCTACGCCGACTGCGACGGCAACGCGGCCAACGGCTGCGAGGTCAACGTGCTCGCGTCGGCGGGCAACTGCGCGATGTGCGGCCGCGCGTGCCCGGCGGGGGCCAACGGCGCGCCCACCTGCGGCGGCGGCGTGTGCGGGCTCGCGTGCAATCCGGGCTTCGGCGACTGCGACGGCAACGCCGCCAACGGCTGCGAGACGCCGCTCGACACCGACACCAACTGCGGCCGCTGCGGCGGCGCGTGCGGCGGAGCGACCCCCGTGTGCCAGGCCCCGCCGGGCGCCTCGCCGGTGTGCGCGAGCGGGTGCACCGGAGGGCAGGTTCGGTGCGGCGGGAGCTGCGTCGACACGACCACGGACGTCGACCACTGCGGCGCCTGCGGGATGGCGTGTCCCTCGCGCAGCAACACCACCCGGACGTGCACCCGAGGCGCGTGCGGGCAGTCGTGCGCGGCGGGCTTCGGCGACTGCGACGGCGACGCCACCAACGGCTGCGAGATCAACACACAGGTGAGCGCGTCGCACTGCGGCGCCTGCGGCAACGCGTGTCGGGCGGGGGCCAACGCCACCGTGGCGTGCGCGGCGAGCGGGTGCCGGACGACCTGCAACGTCGGCTTCGGCGACTGCGACGGCCTCGAGCTCAACGGCTGCGAGGTGAACCTCCTCTCCAGCACGGCCCACTGCGGCGCCTGCGGCCGCGCGTGCCCCGCGCGGGCCAACGCGGCGACCACCTGCGCGGCGGGCTCGTGCGGCATCGCGTGCAACCCGGGCTACGGCGACTGCGACGGCGACCCGGCCAACGGCTGCGAGACGTCCCTGGAGTCCGCGTCCAACTGCGGCGGGTGCGGGCGCGCGTGCCCCACCGACCGACCGCTCTGCTCGGGCGCCGGGCCGTCGCCGTCGTGCATCTCGGGCTGCGCCGCCGACCAGGTGCGCTGCGGGAGCTCGTGCACCTCGACGCAGACCGACCCGCTCAACTGCGGCGCCTGCGGCAACGCCTGCGCGACGGGCTCCAACGCCACCCGCACCTGCACCGCGGGGCGCTGCGGCGTCACCTGCGCGACGGGCTTCGGCGACTGCGACACCAACGCCTCCACGGGCTGCGAGGTGAACCTCACCACCGCCGACGCCCACTGCGGCGCCTGCGGGCGGGCGTGCCCCTCCACGCAGCAGTGCACGGCGGGCGTGTGCCGCGACCGCTGCGCGACGGGGCTCACCTTCTGCGGCGGCGCCTGCGTCGACACGCAGCGCGACGGCGCCAACTGCGGCGCCTGCGGGACGGCGTGCGCGTCGGGGAGCTACTGCCTCGCGGGCGCCTGCCGCGCGGGCTCGGTGGCGACGGTGGCCCTCGGCAACGACCACACCTGCGCCATCCGCGGCACGGGGACGGTGTGGTGCTGGGGCTACAACGGCTGGGGCCAACTCGGCGACGGGAGCACCAACGCGCGCCTCGCCCTCGGGCAGGTGCGCGGCATCACCAACGCGGTGGAGGTGGCGGCCTCGGGCGGGTCGTCGTTCGCTCGGCTGGTCGACGGGACGGTGGTCGGCTGGGGCCTTCACTACGGCGCGGGCGAGCTCGGCGACGGCTCGATGGTCGCGCAGCGCACCGAGCCCGTGGCGGTGGTGGGCCTGCGCGACATCGTCGACCTCAGCGGCGGCTGGGCGCACGCGTGCGCGGTGGGCGCCGACGGTCGGGTCTGGTGCTGGGGCTACAACGCCTACGGCCAGCTCGGCGACGGGAGCACGGCCAACCGTGTGGCGCCGGGCCTCGTGGCGGGCATCAGCGACGCCGTCGAGGTGAGCGCGGGCTACCTCCACACGTGCGCGCGTCTCCGCAGCGGCGCGGTGAGCTGCTGGGGCTACAACGTCCACGGCATGCTCGGCGACGGCACCACCGCGACGCGGCTCACCCCGGTGGCGGTGTCGGGCATCTCCACGGCGGTCGAGGTCACCTGCGGCACGGCCCACTCGTGCGCGCGGCTCGCCGACGGGTCGATGCGCTGCTGGGGCTACAACGCCTACGGTCAGCTCGGCGACGGAACCACCGTCACGCGCCCCGTTCCCGGCGTCGTGCCCGGGATCACCAACGCGGTGGAGATCGCCACGGGCGACGACGTGTGGCGGGCCTCGGGGGCGGGCGCGGCGGCCGACCGCACCTGCGCGCGTCTCGCGGACGGCACCGTGCGCTGCTGGGGCTACAACGGCTACGGCGGCGTCGGCGACGGGACCACCACCAACCGCCTCGTGCCGACGGCGGTGTTCGGGCTCACCGACGCGATCGAGCTCGCCGAGGGCGGCCGCTACCACACCTGCGCGCGCCGCGCCGACCGCACGCTCCTGTGCTGGGGCTACAACGGCAACGGCCAGCTCGGCGACGGCACGACGAGCAGCCGCGCCGCCCCGGGCCTCGTCGCCGGCTTCCCCTGACCCTCCTCTGCCCCCTCGGATTCAGCGCGGCGCGAGCGTGCGGACGAAGCGCTCGACGCGCGCGGCGAAGCGAGGGGGCATCTCCTGCATCGGGTAGTGGCCCGTCGGCAGCTCCTCCACCACCGCGTCGGGGTACACCGCGCGCAGCGCCGGTTCGACGGCGGCGCGGCGGAAGGGCTCCCCGTCGTCCGCGCCGGTGAGCGCGAGCACGGGCACCCTCACCTCCGCCCGGGTCGTCGCGAGCTGCGGGCGCGCGAAGAGGTCGACGTACGCGGCCACGGCCTCGGGGTCGGCGCATGCGGACCAGCGCGCGAGCTTTTGGTCGAGCCAGCGCGCGCCGAGGTGGGGGTTGCCCCGCGCGGAGAGCGCCTCGCGACGGATGCCGGGGGTGCGCCCGAGCGCGCGGAGGAACGCGATCGCCTCGTCGGGAAGGTGCGTCCCCGGCGCCACCGGCGTGGTGAGCGTCACGCTGGCGAGTCGCTCGGCGTGCGCGCGGGCGAGGCGCTGCGCGATCACCGTCGACATGGAGTGGGCCACGAGGTGGAAGCGCTCCCACCCGAGGTGATCGGTGACCGCGAGCACGGCGGCTTCGAGCGCTCCCGCATCCATGCCGGGGACAGGGACGGCGCGCGAGGCTCCGTAGCCCGGGAGGTCGACGCGCGCGAGGGTGAGGGCGTCGAGGTCGAAGAAGGGGAGAGCGGCGTCGTAGTTGCTCGCGTCGCCGAGCCAGTCGTGGAGCAGGAGGACGTGCGTCGGGCCGCGGCCGTCGAGGGAATGGGCGAGGGTCACGGCGTCACGCCGTACATCAACCGCCACGCGGGATCGAACAGGTAGCGCCCCATCGCGTCGCGCGGCGACGCGCCCCCGGCCTGCGTCGAGCTGTGGCCGTCCGTCGTCATGGCCGCGGAGGCGAGCCGGTGCGACCCGCCGTACGGCGATGTCATCGCGTCGATGAACACCGCCGCGCCCGGCAGCCCCAGCGTGGTGAAGGCCGCGAGGTGCCCAGGGTGCTGCGGGTCGCCGCGGTGTGTGAGGCCCCAGTAGCGCGAGCGAGCGGTCATCCCCGCGCGGGCGAGCCAGGCCTGGTTCGTGTCGAGCGGCCCCGAGAGCATCACCGCGCGGTCGACCGATCGCACCTGACCGATGAGACCCGACGTCGACGCGCCGTGCGAGATGCCCGAGATGATGATGGCCGACCAGCGCGGGCGCGTCCCGTCGAGGTAGTACGCCCAGTCGCCCGCGGGGTTGCGCCGCTGGAGGAGCTGCAGCGCGCGAACCACCCGCGTCTCGATCGCGTCGGGCGGCGGGATGTTGACGAAGGGGTGGTGGTCGACGCCTTCGAAGGCTTCGAGGCGGCACCCGCCGATGTCGGCGCCGCAGTTGTTGACGCCGTAGTCGCTGACGTAGCACGGGCCGATGACGTGGAAGCCCCACGACGAGAGGAGGCGCTCGTGCTCGTTCGATCCGCACGTGGTGGGGGCGCCGGCGCCGTGGAGGTACACCACGAGCCGGCCGCGCGGGGCGACGCGGGTGTCGAGGAAGGCCGTCTCGGTGCCGAGCGCGAGGCGGGCCGCGGGGTCGGCCTCGTTGGCGCGGAAGGTGAGGCTGTAGAGCTGCGGGTTGGTGCGGTCGACGCGCGGGCCGGTGGGGGCGTCGGGGGCGAGGTCGCCGGGGACGTCCGCGGGCGCGTCGGGGCGGGCGTCGAGCGGTGCGTCGGGGCGGACGTCCAGGGGTGCGTCGAGCGGCGCGTCGGGGCGGGCGTCCAGGGGTGCGTCGAGCGGCGCGTCGGGGCGGGCGTCCAGGGGTGCGTCGAGCGGCGCGTCGGGGCGGGCGTCCAGGGGTGCGTCGACACGGTCGGGCGACGCATCGGCGGGCGCATCGGGGGAGGCGTCGAGGGGAGGCGAGGCGTCAGGGACGTCGTCCGGCGACGTGACGTCGGCCGCGACGTCGGTCGCGACGTCGGCCGCGACGTCGACCGTGACCTCCTCGTCGACAGCAGCGTCGGGCGAGGCGGCTTCGGAGGGTGCGGGCGCGTCCTCGGTCGCCGCGACGTCGGGCGCTGCGAGGTCGGCGGCGAGGCTGTCAGTGGCGCTGTCGGCGTCCTGGGAAGGCGGCGCCTCGGAGGCGCACCCGATGGCCAGCGCCGTAAGCGCCAGCGTCGCGCGGAGGGTGGTAGTCACAGAGCCGACGCTACCAGAGCGCGGGCGGTGCGGTCGTGGGGGATTCGCGGCGGAGTCGGCGAGGGGCGCCGTGGCGGGTGACGTCCCACCGCCCTTCGTGGCATCACCTCGGCCCCGCCATGCGCCCCCCGTCCGACCTCGACATCGCCGCCGACCTCCGCGTCGCCCGCACGCCCCCCGCCCCCTTCTACCGCGACGCGCAGTGGTTCCACTGGCAGCGCGAGGCCCTCTTCGCGCGCTCGTGGCAGCTCGCGCCGACGCTCGCCGACGTCCCCTCCCCCGGCGACGTCGCCCCCTTCACGCTGCTCCCTGGCGCCCTCGACGAGCCGCTCCTCGCCGCGCGCGACGGCGCCACGCTCCGCTGCCTCTCCAACACCTGCACCCACCGCGGCATGGAGCTCGTCACCGCCCGCACGTCGCTCCCGACGATCCGCTGCGCCTACCACGGCCGTCGCTTCGGCCTCGACGGGCGCTGCCGCGCGGCCTCGGGCTTCGACGTGATCGACGACAGCGACCACCTCCGCGAGGCCGCCGTCGCCTGGTGGGACGGGCTCCCCTTCGCCGCGGTCGACCCGGCGCTCGCCTTCGACGCGTGGTGCGGCGACGCCCGCGCGCGCCTCGCGTCACTCCCGGTCGCATCCCTTCAGCGCGACCCTTCCGGCGAGCGCTCGTTCACCGTCCGCGCGCACTGGGCGGCGTACGTCGAAAACTACCTCGACGGCCTCCACGTCCCGTTCATCCACCCGACGCTGCGGGGCGCGCTCGACATGCCCTCGTACCGCACCGAGCTGCTCGCGCACGGCACCCTCCAGGTGGGCCCGGCGCCCGCGGGCGACGTCGCGCTGCCGCCCGACCCCGCGCGCCCCGACGCGCGCAACGCGGCGCTCTACCTCTGGCTCTTCCCCAACCTCATGCTCAACTTCTACCCGTGGGGGCTCTCGGTCAACGTCGTCGTCCCCCTCGCCCCCGACCAGACGCGCATCGACTACCTGCGCTACGTGTGGGACGCGTCGCTCCTCGGGCGCGGCGCGGGCGGCGACCTCGACACGGTGGAGCGCGAGGACGACGCCGCGGTGGAGTCGGTGCAGCGGGGCCTCGCGTCGCGGCTCTACGGCCGGGGCCGCTACGCCCCCGACTGGGACGTGGGCGTGCACGCCTTCCATCGCATGGTGGCGCGCGCCGCGACGAACGGGTAACACTCGCCGCCCCACATGTTTCGCGGACGCGTCAGGCACATTCATTTCATCGGCATCGGCGGCATCGGGATGTCGGGCATCGCCGAGGTGCTCCTCTCCCTCGGTTACCAGGTGTCGGGCAGCGACCTGAAGGCCAGCGACGCCACGCGCCGCCTCGACGGCCTCGGCGCGCTCACCTACGCCGGCCACCGCGCGGAGAACCTCGCCGACGTCGACGTGGTGGTCTACTCGTCCGCCGTCGCCGCCGACAACCCCGAGGTGAAGCTCGCCCGCGAGAAGGGGATCCCCGTCATCCCCCGCGCCGAGATGCTCGCCGAGCTGATGCGCTTGAAGTACGGCATCGCCATCGCGGGGTCGCACGGCAAGACCACCACCACCTCGCTCGTCGCCACCGTGCTCACCGCCGCGGGCCTCGACCCCACGGTGGTCATCGGCGGCAAGCTCAACGCCATCGGCACCAACGCCAAGGCCGGTGAGGGCGAGCTGCTGGTGGCCGAGGCCGACGAGAGCGACGGGAGCTTCCTCAAGCTCACGCCCACCATCGCGGTGATCACCAACATCGACGCCGAGCACCTCGACCACCACGGCACCTACGACGCGCTCAAGACGGCCTTCGTCGATTTCGCGCAGCGCGTCCCCTTCTACGGCCTCGCGGTGGTGTGCCTCGACCACCCCGCGGTGCAGGAGATCCTCCCGCGCATCGACCGCCGCCACGTCACCTACGGCACCAACCCGCAGGCCGACTACGTCGCCACCGATCCCCGCTTCATGGGGACCACCACCAGCTTCGCCGTCACCCGCCGGGGGGAGCCCCTCGGGCGCTTCGAGGTGCGCGTCCCGGGGCAGCACAACGTGCTCAACTGCCTCGCGGTCATCGCGGTGTGCGACGAGCTCGACGTGCCCCTCGACGCGGTGCGCGGGGCGCTCGCGAGCTTCCAGGGCGTGCAGCGCCGCTTCACCATCGTCGGCGAGGTGGACGGCCTCACGATGGTCGACGACTACGGGCACCACCCGGCCGAGGTGGAGGCGACGCTCCAGGCCGCCAAGGCGGGCTTCGGGCGCCGCGTGGTCGCAGCCTTCCAGCCGCACCGGTACACCCGCACGCGCGACCTGTTCCATGAGTTCACGCGGGCCTTCAACCAGGCCGACGTGCTGGTGGTGACGGAGGTGTACGCCGCGGGGGAGGCGCCCATCGCGGGGGCCACGGGCGAGCGCCTCGCCGACGCCATCCGCCGCCACGGCCACCGCCACGTGGTGTACGAGCCCGACAAGGCCAAGGTGGTCGATCGGCTGGAGGCCCTCACCCAGCGCGGCGACATGGTGATCGCCCTCGGCGCGGGCGACATCAACCAGTCGGTGCGCTCCCTCTTCCAACGCCTCTCCTCACGGAAGACGCCATGAACGAGCTCGCCCCCGTGTCCGTGCTCGACGGGCCGCGGTCGTTCTTCGCCGGGGCCCGCTTCATCGTGATGCGCCCCAAGAGCTGGCCCCTCGCGATCGTGCCGGTGCTCGTCGCGATGGTGGTCATCGGCGCGGTGGCCTCGCTCGGCCTGTGGGGGGCGGTGTCGGTCTCGCACCGGCTCACGGACTCCCTCCACGGGCGCCTCGGCGCGGTGGCCACGGTGATCGCCGAGGTGCTCCTCGGGGCGGTCGCGGTGCTCGTCTCCGTGGTGGTGGGCTTCTCCCTCGCCCAGCCGCTCTCGGGGCCAGCGCTGGAGAAGCTCGCGCGCGGATTCGAAGCCGAGCTCGGCGCGCCCGAACGCGGCGACGACGACCTCCTGGAGTCCTTCTGGCGCGGGCTCCGCGTGACCTTCACCGCGCTCCTCGTCGGCATGCCCCTGCTCGGCGCGCTCGCCGTCGTCGACCTCTTCGTGCCCATCGCGATCGTGGTCACGATGCCCCTCAAGCTCCTCATCACCGCGCTCATGGTCGCGTGGGACCTCCTCGACTACCCCTTCAGCCTCCGCAAGATGCGCGTCCGCGAGCGGCTCGCCTGGGTGCGCGCCAACCTCCGCGCCGTCGTCACCTTCGGCGCGCTCGGCGCCCTCGGGCTGATGGTTCCCTTCGTCGGGCTGCTCGTGCTCCCCATCGGCGTGGCGGGCGCCACGCACCTCGTTCTGGGGCGCGAGGGCGGTGTCGCGCCCAAGGCCTGATCTGGTAGGGTCCAGCGCATGATCCCCCATCGCTGGCCCTGGTGCGTGGCCATGCTCGTCGCCGCCTGTGACGCTGACCCGGCGCCAGGCACCACGCCCCTGCGCGACGCGGCCGCGGATCAACCCGTCGAGGGCGGCGCTGATGACGCGCCGACGACACCCGACGCAACGCTCGACGCGACACCCGACGCAACGCTCGACGCGACACCCGACGCGACACCCGACGCGACACCTGACGCGACACCCGACGCGACACTCGACGCCACCCCCGACGTCCTGCTCGATGCCGCCCCCGACGTCGCCTCCCCCGACGTCGCCCTCGGCAACCCCCTCGACGGCGTCGGCTCGGTGACGCGGCTGCGCGGCGGGTTCATGTTCACCGAGGGGCCGCAGTGGCGCGCGCGGGAGGGCGACCTCGTCTTCTCCGACATCCCCGCCAACACCATCTTCCGGATGACCACCGCGGGGATGTTCAGCACGTTTCGTCAGCCCAGCGACAACAGCAACGGGCTCGCGGTCGACGCCATGGGCCGGCTCTACGCCGCCGAGCACGGCTCGCGCAGCGTCACCCGCACGCGCCCGGACGGGTCGCGGGAGACGCTCGCCTCGCACGTCGTCGTGGGCGGCGCGCGCCGCCGCCTCAACTCGCCCAACGACCTCATCGTGCGCGCCGACGGCACGGTGTACTTCACCGATCCGCCCTACGGCATCACCGCCGCGCAGCAGGAGCTCAGCTTCAACGGCGTGTACCGCATCACCCCCGCGGGCGAGCTCACGGTCGAGTGGCGCGGCGCGCGCACCTCGCGCCCCAACGGCGTCGCGCTCTCCCCCGACGCGCGCACGCTCTACGTCGCCGACACCGCCGATGGCAACGTCCGCGCGTGGGACGTCGCCGCCGACGGCTCCCTCGCCAACGTGCGCGTGCACGCGACGACGAGCGGCAACCCCGACGGGATGGCCGTCGACCGCGCGGGCAACCTCTTCGTCACCACCCGGGCGGGCGTCGAGAGCTTCTCCCCCACGGGGCGGCGGTGGGGCGTCATCGCCTTCCCCGAGCAGCCCGCCAACTGCGCCTTCGGCGGCGACGACGGGCGCACGCTCTTCGTCACCGCGCGCACGGGGCTCTACCGCGTGCAGCTCACGCAGCCCGGGCTGTATTAAAAGCTCACCCGCGCGCCTGGTGAGGCGGCGCGGTCAGAACCCCGGCATCGGCAGAATCGGCGCGTCGATGACCAGCACGAGCCCCTCGAACGGGCTCCCCTCGCTGCGGCACCAGATGAGCCCTCCCCCCTCGGAGCGCGCGAAGAGCTGGCGCTGCCCCGCGGCCCGCGAGTCGAGGCTCGGCGTGGCGGAGACCGGCGTCGTCCCCGACGCGCGCGCCACCTCGTAGTGAAAGCCGCCCTCCCAGTACTGCGCAACCCGGTTGGTGCCGGCGCCCACCAGCGTGACCGACCCGTCGATGCGCCGCGCGCGCACCGCCCCCTGCACGACGCTCTTGTAGGTGAGCTGCCACGCCCCCCACGCGCCCGTGACAGGGGAGCACGACCGCGACCACACCTGGCCCGCGGGGCTCGTGCCGAGGAGGACGATCGTCCCGTCGTCGAGCGCGTAGGCCGTCGGCGCCGCCGCGAGGGGGATGTCCGCGCCGATGGGCTCGAAGGGGCTGACGCCGCCCGTCGCGCCGCCGTCGCGCGCCCAGAGCACCTTGCCGTCGGGGCTCCACGCGAAGAGGTGGACGATGGTCTGGTAGCGCGCGGGGCCGAGCACCGTGGAGATGCGCCGCCGCGTCACCACCATCGTCACCTCACCGGTGATGGAGCCCCCATACGACTTGAAGGGCTGCCACGCGCCGTTGGTGTAGCGCGCCACCCAGGCCGCCCCGTCGCCGCCGCGGGCCGCCACGCGGAGCTCGCTCGACGATGTCGCGCAGAGCGTCGGCGCCGAGGTGATCACGCCGTCAGGGAGCGCCTGCCAGCCCGTGAAGTTCGCGCCGTCCGCGGAGGTGCGGGTGTGGACGCGGTTGTCGTTGCCCCGCACCAGCACGTGCGTCACGCCGCCGAGCGTCCACGCCGCGGGGCCTCCCTGAAGCCCGCCGCCAAGATCCGACCAGCCCGTCCAACCCATCGCTCTGCCTATGCCTCTCTGCGCACTGCCACGCGGGCTCCGTCAAAGCACCGGGCGTACCACGTCGCGCGTGCCGCGCATTCGCGCGCCTCGCACGGCGGCAAGCGTTGCAGCGACGACACGGTGCGCGACACGCGCGCCTCGCCGGGAGGGTGACGCGCCGCGCCGACCGTGATAGTCCCGGTGGGTACCCCATGGAGGATCCGCCGACGCTCCAGACGCGCGCCCGTGCCTCCATGATGGCCCTCGTGGTCGTCGTGGGCGCGCTCGGCGCCCGCGCGACGCAGCTCCAGCTCGCCCGCCGCCCGTCTTCCGTGACGCCCGCGGCGCGCAGCCTCCCCGCGCGTCCCACGCGCGGGCGCATCGTCGACGCGCGCGGCGAGACGCTCGCCAGCAACGTCCTTTGCCAGGAGCTTGACGTCGTCCCCGCGCGGCTCCGCCAGCGGCACGACGGCGTCGCGCGGCTCGCGCGGATCCTCAGCGTCACGGAGGCCTCCCTCGACGCGCTCTTCGAAGGCCGCGGGCAGCGCGTGGTGCGCGTGCGACGCCACCTCGACGAGGTTGGAGTGGAGGGCGTGCGGCGCGAGGCGCGCGAGCTGCCCGGCGTGTGGCTCACCCCGGTGGAGATGCGGTTCTACCCGCAGGGCGCGATCACCGGCGCGGTGGTGGGCGGGATGCGCGACGTGGCCCCGGACGACGCGCCGGGACCCTACGGCTACCGCCTCGGCGACCGCATCGGGCTCAACGGCATCGAGCGCTCGTGGGACCTCACGCTCCGCGGCAACTCCACGCTCGCGCCGACCCACGAGGGGATGACGCTCGTCACCCACCTCGACCTGCGGCTCCAGCGCGCGGCCTGGGACGCGCTCGACGGGGTGCGCGGCGCGGCGGTGGCGCTCGACCCACGCGACGGGCGCGTGCTCGCGTACGTCGACCGCCCCTCGCCCGACCCCAACGCGTGGGAGCACGGGAACCCCGGGCGCGTCGGGGAGGGCTATGCGGACGACGCGGGGCCGGTCACGTGGATGCTCGCGCCGATCCTGGTGGCGCAGGCGAGGGCCCACGGCGTCCCGCTCGGCGCGCGCGTGCGCAGCTCACTTGGGCCTTCGGAGGGTCACCCCCGATGCACGGCGCGCGGCGGCTCTCCGCTCGGGGACGTCGTCGCCAACGATTGCGTCGCCTCGACGCCCTCGCTGTTCAACCCGGCCTGGATGGATGTCAGGGCCGCGCTCCAACAGGTGGGCTTCGGCAGGACCACGGGGATCGACCTCCGTGAAGAGCCGATCGGGTTCGCCAACCAGGGCTTCTATCTCCGCGACGCCCCCCCTCCGGGCGCCCACGCGTACGACGTGAGCGCCACACCCCTCCAGCTCGCGGTCGCCTACGCCACCATCGTCAACGGCGGCACCGTCTACCAGCCCCGCATCGTCCACGAGGTGCGCTACCCCGACGGCTCGCCGGAATCGCGCACCACGCCGGTCGTCGCCGACCGCGTCGAGCTCCCCAGCGGCGAGTCGCAGCGCACGCTGGCCTCCCTCGCGCACTGGGCCGACGCGCGCCGCGCTTCTCCTGCGTACGCCGAGCTCCCCCCG
Source organism: Polyangiales bacterium (assembly GCA_044375895.1). GTDB lineage: Bacteria > Myxococcota_A > Polyangia > Polyangiales > CAISKJ01. The sequence goes on from JBILLV010000020.1 coordinate 31,869, forward strand.
ATGGGCGCCTTCGCGCAAGAGGACGCGTGGTTCGTCGCCGTCGCGCCCGCCGACGCGCCGCGCGTGGTGCTCGTCGTCCACGCCCCCGCGCCTCCGCACGACGCCGAACCCGTCGCCCTCCGCATCGTTCGCGCCTGGCACCGCCTCTCCTCGGAGCACCCATGAGCGACTCTCCCGCCTACTCACTCCGCGGCGTCGACCCGTGGCTCGTCGGCGCGACCGCGGCGCTCGTCGCCGTCGGCATCGCCAACCTCCACACGCTCGGCGACCTCCAGCCCTCGCGCTACGGCGGCCTCGCGGCGCGTCAGCTCGTGTGGGTGGTCCTCGGGGGCGCCGCGGGCCTCGCCTCCTTCGTGACCGCGCGGCGCGACCGTCACCGCGCGCTCGGGTGGGTGCACGTGGCGGCCTTCGGGGCGGTTCTCCTCACGCTCGCGGGCTTCGCGGAGAGCATCGGCGGCGTGCGACGGTGGCTGCGCCTCGGGCCGCTGGTGGTGCAGCCCTCGGAGTTCTTGAAGCTCGGCGTCGTGGCGGCGGTGGCGCGGTGGTTCGGCGACGCGCCCATCGGCACACGAAGCTTCGGGCGCGCGCTGCTCGGCGTATTGCTGTGCGTGGTGTTTCCGGCGGCGTTGGTGGCGGCGCAGCCCGACCTCGGGACGGGGGTGCTGCTGCTCCTGGTGGGGGCCGCGTCGCTCGCCTTCGCGCCCGAGGCGTGGCGCACGCTGCCGCTGCTCGTCGCGATCGTGGCGACACCCGCGCTGCTGCTGGGCCGCACGCTGCTGCACGGCTACCAGCTCGCGCGCATCCGCGCCTTCCTCGACCCCGACGCGCACCCGGGGACGTCGTGGCAGCTCACGCAGGCGCTCGACGCGATGACGGCGGGCCGGGCGCTCGGGACGCACGCGTGGCTCTCGTCGCACCTGCTCCCCGGCGCGCACACCGATTTCGCGCTCGTGGCGTGGGGGAGCGCGCACGGGCTCCTCGGCACGCTCGCCGTGCTGGTGCTCCAGGCGGTGGTGGCCCAGCGCGCCTTCGACACGGCGAGCCGCGCCACGGAGCGCTACGACCTCGCCCTCGCCGCGGGCGTCGGGTCGCTGCTCGCGCTGCAGGTGACGGTCAACGCCGCGATGGCCTTCGGGATGCTGCCGGTGGTGGGCGTCCCGATGCCGCTCGTGTCGTACGGCGGGTCGAACCTCGCGACCACGCTCCTCGCGCTGGGGGCCGTGCTGGGGGTGCGGGCGCGCATCGTGACGACGCCGACGCCGCCGGGCGCGCCGGGGCCCGAGCGGCTGTACCGCGGGACGCCCGAGGCGTAGGGGCTACGCCTTCTTCTGAATCTCCCGCACCACGCGGAGCGCCTCGGTGACGTGCGCGGTGGCGCGGATCTGCGAGTCGAACGCGTGCCGCACGCGCCCTTCGCGGTCGATGACGTAGGTCACGCGCCCCGGGATGAGCCCGAGGAAGGACTTCTTCACGCCGAAGGCCTTCGCCGCCTCGCCCCCGCGATCGGTGAGCAGCTTGAAGGGGAGCTTGTGACGCTCGACGAAGCGCGCGTGCGAGTCCTTGCCGTCGGCGCTCACGCCCACCACGTCGGCGCCCGCGTCGGTGAAATCCTGGTAGTGGTCGCGGAAGGAGCACGCCTCCGCGGTGCAGCCCGCGGTCTCGTCCTTGGGGTAGAAGTAGAGGACGAGCGCACGCTCGCTGGCGAGGTCGCGCACACGAACGGCCTTGCCGTCGGGGCCGTCGAGGGAGATGTCGGGGATGAGGTCGCCGGTGTTGAGCATCGTGGGGAGTGGGATGCTCGCATGGGGTGCGTGGCCGCGGGGAGAGCTTTTGCGCAACCAGGCGCGGGCCTCACCCGGCGAGGAACGGCGCCACCGCCACCGGCGACACCACCGCCCCCTCCGGCGTGACGGCCACGGCCCACGCGCTCCCCGGCGTCGCCGTGCCCACGACCTTCGCCGCCGCCTTCGCGTCGCCGCGCTGCTTCAGCCACGCGCTCGCCTCCGCGGGCGACACCAGCGCGACGGCGCCCGCGACGTCTTCAGGCACCACGAGCACCGACGGCAGGCCGAGCGTCGCCCGCGCGACGAACACCGGCGCCCACGACGACTGGTGCCGCGCGAGCGCCTCCGTGAGCTGGGGAGCGCGACCCGCCGACGAACGAGGAGGTGCCTTCATGCGCCGACGATAGCGCAAAACCGCCGCCCTCCCTGCGCTACGATCGCGCCCGATGCAGCGCGCGATCACCGGCTACCACCCCGACGACGCGGGTGACCTCGTCGCCGAGCTCGTCTGCGGCCACGGCTTCCACATGCGCCACCGGCCCCCGATGACCGCGCGCCCCTGGACGCTCACCGCCGAGGGCCGCGCGTCGATGCTCGGCACCGCCGTCGACTGCCTCCGCTGCGACCGCTTCGAGCTCCCCGCGGGCTTCGTCGCCTACAAGCGAACGCCCACCTTCACCGAAGCGACCGTCCCCGCGGCCCTCCGCGCGGCCCACACCACGAAGGCGGGGGTGTGGGCGAAGATCCACGTCGAGGAGGGAGCCCTGCGCTACTGCGTCGAGGCGCCAGAACTCCCCGCGCAGAAGCTCACCCCGGAGGTCGCGGGGGTGGTCGTCGCCGAGCGCCCGCACCGCGTCGAGCTCGTCGGGCCGGTGCGCTTCTACGTGGAGTTCTACCGGCGCGAGGAGGCGACGGTCACGGCAGCGGGATGAACTCGACGTCGTCGCCGGGGATGGTCGGGAAACGCCGCGCCCGCCAGTCGTCCCGGGCCTGCGCGAGGCGCTCGCGGGTGGAGGCGACGAAGTTCCATTCGAGGTGGCGCGGGGCGTCGAGGGGCGCGCCGCCCACCACCGCGACGCGCGCTGCACCCACGGCCGTGAGCGCGAGCATAGCGCCGGGCGCCGCGACGAGGAGCGAGCCCACGCCGTAGGTGACCCCCTCGTGCGCGATGGCCCCGACGCTGACGTACACCGCGCGCTCGTTGACGTCGTCCGGTCCGTCGGGCGTCACCTCGAAGCAGCAGCCGTCGTCGAGCACGACGTCGACGAGCAACGGCGCGCCCGGCACCTCCGTCGGTGCCCTGCGCCCCGACGCCGCCCCGAGCACGACCCGAACGCGCGCCCCATCGGCCGCCCAGGTCGGCAGCTCGTGCGGGTCGCGGTGTTCGAAGCGGGGCGCGCAGCTCTCCTCCGCGAGGGGGAGGGCCATCCAGAGCTGGAGGCCGTGCATCCGTCCGCCCCGCGCGCGCGTCTCGGGGGTCGCCCGCTCCGAATGGACCACGCCGCGACCCGCGACCATGACGTTGAGCGCGTCGGCGCGGATCACCTGCGTGACCCCGAGGCTGTCGCGATGAACCACCTCGCCTTCGTAGAGGAAGGTCACCGTCGCGAGGCCGATGTGCGGGTGCGGGCGCACGTCGAACCCCACCCCCGGCGGCACCTCGATCGGCCCCATGTGGTCGAGGAACACGAACGGACCGACGGCGCGCTGGACCGCCTGTGGGAGCACGCGGGCGACGTGCACGCCGTGGCCGAGATCGCGCGCCTGCCCGACGACGACGCGCGTGAGCGAGGGGTGGAGCATGGCGCGGAGCTTCGCACGAGGCAGTGGCCCGCGCGAGGCGTCAGGGGCGCCCTTCCCCGGTGACGCGCCCGCGCCTCTCCTGGTAGCGTCGCCCCCCGGTGCCGAACGATCGTGACTCACTCGCCGCGTGGCTCGGGGCCACGCTCCGCGCCGAGCTCCCGCTCCAGGTGGGTCCCTACGCGCTGGCCCTCGCCGACACCGCGTGCGACGGCGTTCACATCACAGCCTCGCTCCGCCTCACGGCCCCCGCCCGCCCCGAGGATCCCCCCTACGACGCGCCGCCCCCGCACGCGCGCGACCTCTCGCTCGTCACCGTCGCTCACACCGTCGACCGCCCCCGCGTCGAGTCCTTCGTCCGCGCGTGGTGCGCCTCGGTGCGGCGCGCCTGGCACGACCTCACCACCTCGTCCCTCCCCGACCCGCCGTGGTTCGGCCCGATGGACCTCGGCAACCCCGTCGCGCTCGCCGCCACGCTCGCCGATCCGTCGCTCCGCACCGTCGACGACTTCGCCGCGGCCTTCGCCGCCCGCAAGCACCTGGGTCGTTTCTACGCGACCTCCGCGGCCCGCGCCGAGGAGGCCCTCGCGCTCGTCCACGGCGTGCTCATGGAGGCGCCGCCCATCCTCGAGACGCGCACGCTCCTCCTCCGCGCGCTCACCACCCCGTGGAACGACGACCCCCCGCCGGGCCCCTCCCGCGGCGGCGTGCGGGTGCGCTACGCGGGCGTGGTGGCCGCGTTCGAGCTCAGCGTCCTCGCCGACGGGACGCCCCGCGACAGCAAGCAGCAGGAGCTGGAGCTCGTCCCCGCGGAGCACCTCGACGACCTCCCGCGCGTGGAGGCGTACCTCCGGGCGTGGCGTGACGTGCTGCCCGAGCACACGTCGTACTTCACCGTCGACGACCTGGAGCTGGTGATGCCGCACGACCTCTTCCACCCCGGCGTGCTCACGCTGCGGCGCGCGCAGACGCGGGAAGACTTCCACCGCGCCTTCGCGAAGCGCTGGGATTTCGACGCGCGGGGGAGACGGGCGGGCGTGACGCGTGCGAAGGTGCGCCGACGATGAAGACGGCTCGACTCGCGCTCGCCGCGCTCACCCTCACGGCCTGCGGCGGCTCCCCGGACGGCGCGGCGCCACTCCCCGACGCCTCCCTCGACACCATCATCACAACACCCGACGCGCCGCCACCGCTCGATGAGGTCGCGACCGCGCTCCCCGACGTCGCTGTCTTGGATGTGCCCGCGACGCCGGACGCCCCGAGCGCACCGGACGCGCCGCCCGTGGCCACCACCGACAACCAGTGGCGCTGGACGGACATCCCCGGCTCGGCCTGCGCCAACGGGACCCCGACCGGCTTCGGCGTCAACCGTCGACCCGGCGCCCGCGCGGTGATGATCTTCCTCCAGGGCGGCGGCGCGTGCTGGGACGGGCCGTCGTGTTGGGGGCCGGTGTCGTCGTCGTTCTACGTCGCCACGGGCTACGGCGGGCTCCAGTTTGCGACCGACATCCTCCGCCCGGCCTCCCTCTTCCTCCGCCGTGACGCGCGCGAGAACCCCTTCCGCGATTTCAACCTCGTGTACGTCCCGTACTGCACGGGCGACGTCCACGCGGGCGACCGCGTCGCGACCTACGACTGGCTCGGCCGCCGCCCCACGCACCACCGCGGGGCGCACAACCTCGGGCTCTTCCTCCCGCGCATCGCCGCGACCTTCCCCGACGCCGAGCGCGTCTTCCTCGCGGGTGACAGCGCGGGCGGCTTCGGCGTGGCGCTCAACCTCGACCGCGTGCGCGACGCCTTCCCCCGAGCGCGCGTGGCGGGCGTGGATGACTCGGGGCCGCCCATACAGCCCGCGGGCGATCGCTGGGCGACGTGGTCGGCGACGTGGGGCGTGCGCTTCCCGCCCGAGTGCCCCGCGGCCTGCGCGACCAGCATCGACGTCGCCGTCGACACCTTCCGCCGCCGCCTCGACGGCGTCCGCATCGCGGTGGTCTCCTACGAGAACGACCTCGTCATCCGCACCTTCATGGGCCACGACGCGCAGGGCTTCGGGCTGCGCCTCCGCGCGCTCGCCGACCGCGTCGACGCCACCTGGCCCGGTGCGCGGTACTTCATCACGCCGGGCATCTCGCACGTCGCGGAGATCCAGCTCATCCGACCGCCGGGCTACGACGCGTGGATCCAGCGCTTCGTCGACGACGACCCGACGCTCCGCAGCGTGCGGCCGTAGCGGGCGCATCGACTGGACCCGCTCGCGCACCCACCGCCTCGGGGTAGCATCCGCGCCCATGACCCGCCTCGACGTCGCCCTCGCCACCTGCCACACGCTCCCCGAAGACGACCCCGACGCGTCCCCGCTCCTCGCCGCGCTCGCCGCCGCGGGCCTGTCCGCGCGCTCGCTCGCGTGGGACGACCCCGACGCCCCCTTCGCCGACGCGCGCTTCATCCTCCTCCGCTCGACGTGGAACTACGTCCACCACCTCGACGCCTTCCTCACCTGGGTCGACGGCCTCGGCGAGCGCGTCGTCAACCCCGCCGCCATCGTCCGATGGAACCACCACAAGCGCTACCTGGCCGACCTCGCCGCGCATGGCGTCCCGGTGATCCCGACGGAGTACGTCGCCCGCGCCTCGGGCCGTCGCGTCGCCGACGTGATGGCCGCGCGGGGCTGGTCGCACGCGGTCGCGAAGCCCGCGGTGTCCGCCGGGTCGTTCGAGACGCGCGCCCTCACCGAGGCGACGGCGCGCGCGGAGGCCGCGTGGTTCGACGGCGTGCTCGTCGCGCGGGAGATGATGGTGCAGCCCTACGTGCGCTCGGTGGAGGCGTACGGCGAGCGCTCCGTGGTGTGGATCGACGGCGCCGTGACCCACAGCATCCGCAAGTCGCCGCGCCTCGCCGGGCAGAGCGAGCACGTCTCCGAAGCGGTGCCCGTGGCCGACGACGAGCGCACGCTCGCCCTGTCAGCCGTCCGGGCGGCGGGGGAGATCACGGGGGCGATGCCCACCTACGCGCGGGTCGACATGGTGCGCGACGCGGGTGGCGCGCTGCAGGTGATGGAGCTGGAGCTCATCGAGCCGTCGCTCTTCTTCGTGCAGGGTCCCGCGGCGTGCGCGCGGCTCGCCGCCGCCTTCGCGCGCCGGTCGTAGCGTCAGCGGGCGGCGCGTACGGCCGCGAGCACTTCGTCGGCGTGACCGTCGACCCGCACGTTGGGGAAGGCCCGCGCCACGCGCCCATCGCGCCCGATGACGAAGGTGTACCGCGGGGCGAAGCCACCCGACGCGTCGAGGCCGAAGGCGCGGGCCAAAACTCCCTGCGGGTCGGCGATGAGTCCGAAGGGGAGCTGGTGGTTCGCCGCGAAGGCCTCGTGGGCGGCCTTGGTGTCGGTGCTCACGCCCACGATGTCAGCGCCCGCCTCGCCGTACGCGCGGAAGGCGTCGCGAAACGCACACGCCTCCCGCGTGCACCCGGGGGTCTCGTCGCGCGGGTAGAAGTACACCACCAGCACGCGCTCCCGGGCGGCGCCGTCGCTCGTCACGGCGCGCCCGTCGTGGGTGGGCGCGCGAAACGACGGCGCTGCGTCCCCGGCCGCGAGGGGAGCGGTGCGCGCGGCGGAGGTCACGGTGAGCTCCGTCGGAGGCGTCGGGGCGGTGGGAGGCGTCGGGGCGGTGACCGTCGGCGTGGCCGCGGCGACCGGGGCCGGCGCGGTGACGGGCGCCTCCGGCGGCGGCGGGGACGGGGTGCGCGTGCAGGCGATGGCGAGCGCGGTGAGCAGGGCGACGTGCTTCATGGTGCCTGTACGATGCACCACGCGCCGACCCAGGTGCGCACGATGCACCCGCGGGGCTCGCGTCGAGGTCAGAGGGCTTCTGGCGGGTGGCGTCCGTTCCACCAGTGGCGCGCGGCGAAGGCGGCCGCGAGGAGGGTCGCCGCGATCGTCGCCCCGAGGAGGTGCCGGTCGAACACGTGCAGCACGTCCGCGATGGGCTGACGGAGCGCGTCGCCCGCGAGGTGGGCGAGCGCGCCGACGCAGAGCGAACCCACGGCCACGATGGCGGCGAACACCGGCGGTCGTACGCCCATCGCCCCCGCGACGGTGCACACCAGGGCCGTCGGCGACGCGAACACCATCGGGTAGGCGGCCCCGCGCACGAGGCGCTCGATGCGGCGCACCTTGGCGCCGTGGGCTCCCGCGCGACGCTCCAGCCAGAGCACCGCCGCGTCGCCGTACCACCGCCCCACGAAGAAGAAGACGGTCGCGCCGAACACCCGCCGCAGCGTGACGACGACGAGAAACGGCAGCAGCGCCACGCGGCTCGCGAGCAGCATGTTGCGGATCGGCGCCTCCAACGCGAGGAGCAGCAGCGGTTGACGCGCCGCCAGCGCCGGGGAGAGCGCGGTGGTCACGAAGTCGATCGCCACCAACGCCGCGGCGGCAGCGAGCACCAGCCAGCGCAGCGCAGGCCCGGGCCGCGGGAGCACGTGTTCGGGGAGGTCGAGGGGCGGAGCTTCGCCGGGCTGCATCGGGGCATAGGGCTTAGGACGCCGAGGGGAGGATGTACAGCCACCGCGCGAACGGTGCCCCGCGGAGCTCACGTCGCGGGCGGGTCGCGGAGCAGTCGCGCGAGGTGGTAGAAATCCGCGACGGCGATGAAGCGATTGAGCACGACCACGGGCTGCGCGTGGAGCAGCCGTGCGGGCGCGACGGCCTGACGCCGCCCTACTCCCAGGCGTCGCGGGTGCCGAAGAGGGCCTGGTTGAGGTCGGTGCGGGGGAGCATGAAGTCGAGCGGGCGCACGCGGGCGACGCAGCCCGTGTCGAGCGGCGCCGTCGGGTTCTCGATGAAGCGCATGAGCAGCCGTGTGCCGCAAGAGCGCGACTCGCCCGCCTCGTCGACGAAGGGCGACGAGGCGATGGCCGTGTGCGTCGCCGTGGGAAACTCCACCCAGGTCTGGTGGGGCCGCGCGAAGCGCTCGCGCATCGGGCGCGCCTTGCGCAAGAGCGTCGCCGGGTCGAGGCCGCCCTGCAGAAAGAGCAGCGGCGTGGCCGTGTCGGCGTAGCGGTTGGCGTACGCGTCGAGGGGGTAGGTGGGCCAGCGGCCGAGGGTGAGTTGGAGCCCCGCGGTCACGTCGCGCGAGGCCACCGCGCCCTCGCGGATCGCCTCGAGCTGCGCGACCGTCGGCGGCGGCGCCTCGTTGAACTCCGAGTTGATGATGTTGTGGGTGAGCACCCAGCTCCAGAGGCGGAGGTTCTCGTCGGGCGGCTGCTCGGTGGAGACGGCGCGGAGAAAGACGCGGAGCGCGAGGACGTCGCGGGGCTCGCAGCGCGTCGCCCGCCGCACTACCGCGGGGATGTACGCGCGCAGCCCAGGGTCCATGAGCATCGAGCCGAAGGCGCGGCGAAGCAGCGTCCGCGTCGGCGCGGCGGGCACGGCGGCCTCCGCGCAGTGACCGTCCCGCAGCCGCGCGAACAGGCGCTCGGCGGTGGCCCACGGGTCGGGGCCGAGGCGCTCGGCGCAGAACGGGTCCGCCCCGCACGCGCGGAAGAAATCACGGGCGGCCTCGTTGGCGTCCTCGTCTTGACGGTACAGGCTCGTGCCCGGCGGCGCGACGGAGTCGAACGCGACCCCGTCGGCCTGGCGGGGATAGAGCTGGAGGTACCGGTGCGCCCAGTACGTCCCGTACGACACCCCGAACACGAACACAGGCTGCCCCGCGCGCCGCGTCGCCGCGATGAGCACGCCGAGGTCGTTGGCCGCGTTGGTGGGGTTGAAGGCCGCGAGGCGATCGCCCCACTGCGCGCGCACGGCGGCGATGCACGCGGGCCACTCGGCCTCGGTGATCGCGATCCCGCCTTCGGTCCCGTCGCCCTCCTGCGCCGCGCAGGTGAGGCGCGTCGAGCGGCCCGTGCCGCGGTGGTCGGGCATGTAGTAGTCCACGTCGGGGAAGCGCGTCGCCATCACCTCGGAGAGCCCCTCGAACGCGTAGCCCGACGCGCCCGGCCCCCCCTGGAGCATCCACATCGCGCGCAGCCCGCGGCCCCCTTTGGGGCGGTAGCGCTTCACGAAGACGTCGATCGTCGGGCCGTCGGGGCGGCGCGCGTCGAGCGGCGTCGCGACCGTCGCGCACTCGGCGTCGGGGCCGTTGCCCTCGCTGTGCAGGGGGCACGGCTCCCACGTCACGGCGGGCGGCGTCGGGGCGTCGGGAGCCACGTCGGGCGAGGCGACGTCGGGCGACGCAGCGTCAGGGGGCGGGGCGTCGGCGGAGACGTCGACGGTCGCGTCCGAGGCGGGCGCAGGCGCGAGGTCGGCGCACGCGAGGACGGCCCACGCGGGCGTGAGCGCGAGGAGGAGGGGGCGCGAGGGTCTCATGCGTCGACGTGTAGCGCCGGGCGCCAGGGGAGCGCGCCTCACATCGCCTAACACCTCACCCCGAAGGCCGCGTCCGCGCTACGCCCCGCCGAGCCGCTGGAGCGAACTCCGCGCGGCCACGTCTCGGGGCGTCAGCGCGAGCAGGCTCCGCAGCGAGCGGACCGCCCCGGCGCGGTCGCCGGTGGACTCCTGCAGCCGCGCGAGCGACCGGAGGTACGAGACGTTCACCCGGTCGATCTCCGACGCCGCGCGGTACGCCTGCAGCGCCCCGCGGAGGTTGCCGCGCTGAAACCGCACGAACCCGAGCCGCGCGTGGGCCGAGGCGTCCTGAGGCTGCGCCGCGATGGCCGCCAGCAGCATCCGCTCCGCCTCCCCGAGCCGCCCGAACCAGATCGCGCGCTCCAGCGCCACGTCCGTGGCATGAGACGCGACCGCAGGAGCCGCAGCCCGCGCGGCCGCGTCGCCTGCGACCGCGGCGTCGGCGGACGCCGGTTCGTGATGCGCCACCGCCTCGACGGCAGGCGGCGCTTCGTGAGCCACCTCGGGGTCCGCGGGCGGCGGGATCGACGTGAGCCTGGCGCGCTCGCGGGGGCGCTGCATCCACGCCGACCCGGCCCCGACCGCGCAGACGCTCACCAGCACCATCGCGACCTGGAGCGGTCGGCCCGCCCACCGCCGCGCCGAGCGCCGCCCCGCGTTCGCGGCCTTCGAGTCCACGCGCGCGAAGGACTCGTCGGCGGGCATCAGCGGGTGCGAGAAGCGGAGGAAGGGGTCGGGGCTGACGGAGTTGCGCGCGCTCGTTGGCGGCAGGAAGTGGCGTGGGGTCGAGCGGGAGACGATCGCGGAAGTGGGCGAGGTCGAGGCGGACGGTGGGCTCTGCACCCATCGCATCGTCGTCGGCCATGGGGGGCGGCGCGAGCGAGGCCGTGAGAGAAGTGACCACGTACGTGACGCCGCCCGGCGTGACGCCGAACTCCAGCACCGTCACCTCGTCGTCGGTCCGCGGGTCGGTGAGCGAGCGACGATCGCCACCCGCGCGCTCGTGCAGCGCGAGCTCGCGACCGCCGCCGAGGCGCGTGAACCAGATCGCCACCCGCGCCCGCGTCGCCGCGTCGACGCCCTCCCACACCGCGGAGCCCTGGTCCGAGCGCAGCGGCGCGACCACACGGTAACGCCCCGCCACGACGCTCCCCGCCGCGCTGGCCGTCGTCGGATCGCCGGGCTCGACGGGGGTCGCGTCGGCCTTCGGTTCGAACACCACCGCCCGATCGGGGTGCTCCCGCGCCTCCACCTGCCGCAGCGCGCGCTGCACGCGCCGCCTCACGTCCGCCGCGTCGATCGGCTGGTGGACGTGCTCGTCGGCCCCCGCCCGAAACGCCGCCACGAGGTCGTCCTGGCGCCACGCGCCCGCCAGCAGGATCACGTACCGCTGCCGCCCCGACTGCTCGCGGAGCGCGCGACACAGCGCGATCCCGTCGAGGCCCCGCATCACCCACCCGATGACGATCACCCCGGGGCGATCGTGCATCTGGAGGTGCTCCCAGGCGCCCATCGCGTCTTCGTGGCAGGTGACCTCGCACCGCAGCTCGGCGAGGGCCTCCCGCAGGGTGGCCACCGTGGACGGGTCGTCGTCCACCACCAGCACCTGATCGGTCTTCATCGTCGGTACTATCGGCGACCGCCGCGCCGACTTGAGCGCATCCGCGCAACGCCGCCGACCGGCGACGGTACACTCGCGCCATGACCGCCCCCGCCGCGCGCACCGCCCCCACCGTCGCCGCCGGGCTCCTCCTCGCCGCGGCGGGCTACGCCCTCGCCGAGCGCGTCGTCCCGCGGCTCTCCGACCACCGCGGCTTCTTCCTCCTCGCCCACGACGACCGCGTGACCGTCGCCCCCACCCGACGCCCGCGGCGCGCCGTGGTGGTCGTCGTCGACGGCCTCCGCCAGGACGACGCGCGACGCCTCGGCTCCATCGCGCGGGTGCGGGCGGCCGGACGCTGCGCGGTCACGGACGTCGGCGTGCCGAGCGTCTCCCGCCCCGTGTACGCCGCGATCAGCAGCGGCGTCGAGCAGGCGCGCACCGGAGCCCGCAACAACGACGACGACACCCCCGTGGCCGTCGACTCGCTCTGGGAGCGCGCCCGCGCCGCGGGGCTCCGCGTGACCTATCGCAGCGAGCTCCCGTGGTGGGGGCAGCTCTTCCCTCGTGGCTTCGATGCCGCCCTGGTGCTCCCGACGTCGCACAACCTCCTCGCGGCCCCCTTCACCGACGACCTCACGCTCGTCCACCCCGTGTACGTCGACGAGGCCTCCCACGATCACGGCGTCGGCTCCGCCGAACAGCGCGCGGCAGTGACCCGCGCCGACCGCGAGCTCTCCGCCGCCCTCGACGGCCTCGACCTCACCCGCGACCTCGTGGTGGTCACCGCCGACCACGGCCACCGCGACGCAGGCGGCCACGGCGGCCCCCAGCCCGTCATCACGGAGGTGCTCACCTGCTTCGGCGGCGCGGGCGTACGCCGCGACCTCCACGAACTCCGCGCGAGCACCACCGACCTCGCGCCGACCCTCGCAGTGCTCCTCGGTGTGGCGATCCCTCACCACGCGGGCGTGCGACGGAGCCCGCGCGCGCTCATCGAGGCCATGGCCGATCGCGCCGTCGTGGGGTCAGCCTACCTCGACGCGCGCCTCCGCAGCGTCGAGCACATCGCACAGCAGGGCGGCGACTGGTCCGCGCGCGACGACCGCGCCCGACTTCCGCAACTGCTCCGCGGCGGCTTCGCGTTGCTCCTCGGGGCGCTCGCGGTAGCGGAGACGCTGCGCCGCGCCGTCGCTCGCGGCGAGCGGGCGCGCGCGCTCGGGTGGGGGGCGGCGGTGGTGGTGGGCTACCTCGCGGCGTACCGCGGGTTGAGCGGCGGGCTCGACGCCAGCTCGATCAACCGCAAGTCCTTCTTCGTCCGCAACGTGCTGCTCGCCGCCGCCATCGCCTACGGCCTCGGCGCGCTGGAGCACCGGGTGAGCGGCGGATCCTGGCGGACGCTCGCCGCGCGCGCCTGGGCGCCGCTCGTCGCCGCGGTCGCGGGCAACGTCGCGCACGTCGCCGCGTTCGGGTGGCTCATCGGCTACCCGATGCCGGGGCCGTACCTGTATTTTGCGCCCTTCTTGATGGCTTCGTATCAGACGACGGCGGGTCTGGCGCTGGTGGGCTTCGCGCTCGCGGCGCACCGCCCGAAGCGCGGAGCGTGAAGTCGTCCGTGGCCCCTGAGGGAGAACGTGTGAGAGGTCTCCGACGGACGGGCCATCACGCGCTCACCGCAGCGCCGTCACCGCCGCCGCCACCTTCGCCAGCGACACCGACACCGGCGTCGTCAGCTCCGGTGCGAAGATCGACACCCGCAGCTCTTCGAACGACCACCGCAGCGCCCACGCCGCCTCCCGATCCCTCGCCCCCGCGAACTTCGCCAGAAACGCCGCCCACACCGGCGCGAAGGGCTCCAGCTTCCCCGCGTCCTTCTGCGGGTTGTCGACGGCGCGCCCGAGCCGCACCTGCACCGCCTTCAGGTACCGCGGGAAGTGCGCCAGCCGCGCCGGCGGGCAGTGCTCCAGCAGCGTCGGCGGGAAGAGCTGCTCCAACTGCGCGCGCATCTCCTTCATCGCCCCCGTCCCGCTGGGGTGCTTCGACGCCGCCCGCATCGCCTGGAGCGTCTTCGCGAGCTCCGCGGCCGTCGCCTCCAGCACGTCGGCGTAGCGCCGCGCCGTGGCGTCCACCTTCGGCGCCCCCTCGCGCACCGTCTTCTCGAAGGCCTCCCGCGAGCGCGGCAGCTCGGCGTCCGGGCCGATCCCGAAGGCGTCTTCCACCACCCGCGCCAGCACCATCCCACGAAACGCGTCCGTCTCCGCGCGCGACACCGGCGAGCCATCGAGCTTCGGCAGCGGCGCCGGGATGCGCTGCGCCGCGTTCGCCAGCACCCCTCGCGTCGCGATCGAGACGAGCCGACGCACACCCCCGCGCGTCGCGCTCTCCGCGGCGGGAGCAGACTCCAACAGCGTGAGGTCGACGGCGCTCCCGCGGTCGACGAGGGCGGGGTAGCTGCGCACCTCGGCGCCTCCCACCCGGCGCGTGATGAATGGAGGCAGCGCGCCAAACTCCCACGCCGTGAGCCCCTTGCGCTCCCAATCCGGCGGCGCGGCCGCGCTCTTGAACACCGCCCGCGCCCGCGCCCCGTAGCGCGCGAGGAGCTCGTCGACGTCCCGGCCCTGCGCCACCGTGTTGCCGTTCTCGTCGATGACGCGGAGCGTGAGGCGGAGGAAGGGGGCGACGGCGTCGGCCTGGAGCGCCTCCTCGGTCACCTCGACCCCCGTGAGCGCCGAGGCCGCGCGGGCGAGCGCGGGGAGCATCGGCCCGTCGAAGGCCGTGAGCTCATCGGCAAGGGCCGCGGCGAGCTCGACCACCGACCCGAGGCTCTTGCGCACGGCCTTCGGCGCGCGCCCCAGGAGGGCGGCGATCTTGTCGCGGTGCCACGCGGGGATGGTCCAGTCGAGCTCGCCCGGCGCGATCTGCGGGAGGAGCACGAGCGGCACGGTAACCGTCACCCCGTCGTCGTCGGCCGACGGATCGAAGCGGTACGTGAGCGGCAGCGCGACGCCGTGGAGGGTGAGGGTGTCGGGGTAGTCCGCGGGGACGAGGTCGGTCTCCCCCTTGAGCACGTCCTCGACGGAGAGGTGGAGCACGTCGGGGCGCTGGAGCTCGGTCTTCTCGCGCCACGCTTCGAAGGTCTTGCCGTTGACGACGTCGAGCGGAACGCGCTGATCGAAGAAGTCCATCAGGGCCTCCTGGTCGATCACCATGCTGCTCCGACGGGCCTTGTCGCGCAGGCGCTCGGCGCGCTCGATCACCTCGCGGTTCTTCGCCTGGAAGAGCCCCCGCGTCTTGTACTCCCCCCGCACCAGCGCGTGGTCGAGAAACATCAACCGCGCCTGCGCAGGCGACACGCTGGCGTAGTCCACGCTGCGGTCTTTGAAGATCTGCAGACCGAAGAGCGTGGCGCTCTCACGCACCGACGCGCGGGCCGCCCGCTCCGACCAGTGCGGGTCGGAGTAGCTCTTCTTCACCAGGTGCGGCGCCGCGTCGAGGATCCACTCGGGCTCGATGCGCGCCACCATGCGGGCGAAGAGCTGCGAGGTCTCCACCAGTTCGAAGGCCATCACCCACGGCGCGGCCTTCTTCGCCAGCGCCGACGACGGGTGCACCGCGAAGCGCGTCTCGCGCGAGCCCTGATACACCCGGTGCTGCGTGTGCCACTGACCAATCTTCGAGAGCAGCCCCGTGAGCAGCGCGGTGTGCAGCGCGGCGTACGAGGGGTCGTCGGCCTCGTCGCCCTTCGGCGCGTTGCGCACGACCGCCTTCGCCACCGGCAGCCGCAGCTCGCGCACCACCTCCTCCAACTGCCGGTGCACATCCCGCCACTCCCGCACCCGCAGAAACGACAGGAACGACTCCTTGCATGTCCGCCGCAGGTGGGAGGTCCCCTTGCGCTCGGCCTCGCGGACGAAGTCCCAGAGCTTCAGCAGCCCGGAGAAATCCGAGCGCTCGTCGCGGAACCTTCGGTGCAGCTCGTCGGCCCGCTGCTGCAGCTCGCGGGGGCGCTCCCGCGGGTCTTGAAGGTTGAGCCCCGCGGCGATCACCAGCACCTCGTCGAGGCACCCCCGCTCGGCGCCCGCGAGGATCATCCGGGCCACCCGCGGGTCGACGGGGAAGCGCGCGAGCTGTCGCCCCAGGGGCGTGAGGGCGCGTTGGGCGTCGATGGCGCCGAGCTCCTCCAGCACGCGGTAGCCCTCGGTGATCGAGCGCGGCTGCGGCGGGTCGAGGAAGGGGAAGTCCTCCACGTCGCCGAGGTCGAGGGATTTCATCCGCAGGATCACCGCCGCGAGGCCCGTCCGCTTGATCTCCGGGTCGGTGAAGGCCGGCCGCGCGGCGAAGCTCTCCTCGTCGTACAGCCGCACGCACACGCCGTCGCGCACGCGCCCGCAGCGCCCCTTCCGCTGCTCGGCGCTCGCGCAGGAGATGGCCTCGATCTGGAGGCGCGTCGTGCCCGAGCGCGGGTCGTAGCGCGAGAGGCGGGCGATGCCCGTGTCGATGACGTAGACGATGCCCGGGATGGTGACGGAGGTCTCCGCGACGTTGGTCGCGAGGATCACCCGACGCTGCGAGATGGGCGCGAACACCTTCCCCTGGTCGGCCGCCGAGAGCCGCGCGTAGAGGGGCTGCACCACGGTGTGGCGGAGGTTGCGGGCGTTGAGGGCGTTCTCGGCCTCGCGGATCTCCCGCTCCCCGGGGAGGAACACCAGCAGGTCGCCGTGGGGGTCGAGGGAGGTGACGTCGACGACGGCGTCGGCCACCGCGTCGGCGAGGTCGACGTCCTCCGCGGGCGGCGCGTAGAGCACGTCGACGGGGAAGGTGCGGCCCTCCACCTCGATCACCGGCGCTCCCCCGAAAAACTCGGCGAAGCGCGAGGTCTCCAGCGTCGCCGAGCTCACCACCACCTTGAGGTCGGGGCGCCGCGGGAGGATGCGCCGGAGCCACCCGAGGAGGAAATCGATCGTGAGGCTGCGCTCGTGCGCCTCGTCGATGATGAGCGTGTCGTAGCGCCGCAAGAGCGGGTCGCCGTGGATCTCCGCGAGGAGGATCCCGTCGGTCATGAACTTGATCGACGTGCGGGCCGTGGTGCGGTCTTCGAAGCGAATCTGGTAGCCCACGTCAGCGCCGAGGGGCGTCTCCAGCTCCTTCGCGACGCGCGCAGCGACGCTGGTGGCCGCGATGCGCCGCGGCTGCGTCACGCCGATGAGCCCCTTCGCGCCGCGCCCCATCGAGCGGGCGATCTTGGGGAGCTGGGTGGTCTTGCCCGACCCAGTGGCCCCCGCGACGATCACCACGGGGTGGCGGGCGATGGCCGCAGCGATGTCGGCCACCCGCGCGGAGATGGGAAGCTCCGGGGGAAATCGGATGGCGGGAGGGGGCACCGCGGCGGCGGGAGGCGGATCGGAGGGCATCGGCGGGGGCGATGGCGTAGCACTCCTGGCCGCGCTTTGCCGCAATCGAACGCGCCCCCAGGCACGTATTCTACGCCGTCGTAGCCTCGTCCGCGCCGGGCTCGGGCAGCGCGTTGCGGAGGAGGCGCGCGACGACGCTCCCAAACTGCACGGCGAAGCTGCCGGTGTTGTACGCCTGGCCGTAGCGCGCGCAGAGCTCGCGGACGCGCGCCGCCATCTCCGGGTACCGCGACGCGGGCACGTCGGGGAAGAGGTGATGCTCGATCTGGTGGCTCAGGTGCCCGGTCATGATGTGAAACAGACGCCCCCCTTCGAGGTTGGCCGAGCCGTTGAGCTGGCGCAGGTACCATCGCCCGCGCCCCTCGTCGCGCACCTCCTCCTCGCGGTACACCCGCGTCCCCGCCGGGAAGTGCCCGCAGAAGATGATCGCGAAGGTCCACAGGTTGCGGGCCACGTTGGCGAGGAGGTTCCCGAGCGCGACGCGCGGCGCATTCGCCAGGGCCAGGGCGGGGTAGAGGACGTAGTCGCGCGCGATCTGCCACGCGGCCTTGCGGAGGAAGGGTCGCGCCCGCTCGCGGAGTTCGCCGAGCGACTGCTGCCCCGCCAGCGTCTCCGCCACCCGCAGGTCGTGCGTGCCGACCCCCCACTGGAACGCCAGCGCCAGCACCGCCGCCGACACGGGCTGGAGGAGGTGCGTGACGCGCCAGGGCTGGGCCTCGTTCACCCGCAGGAAGCCGTAGCCGACATCGCGGTCGCGGCCGAGCACGTTGGTGAACGCGTGGTGCTCGTAGTTGTGCGAGTGGCGCCAGTCGTCGCCCGGGCACGCGGTGTCCCACTCGTAGGTGCGCGCGTCGAGGGCGGGGTCGCGCGTCCAGTCGTACTGGCCGTGCATGATGTTGTGCCCCACCTCCATGTTCTCGAGGATCTTCGAGGCTGCGAGCGCCGCGACGCCGAGCCCGAAGCTCACCGGACCGAAGCCGAAGTGAAGGAGGCCGCGGCCCGCCGCCTCGCAGTACCGAACCGCGCGGATCACCGCCCGGATGTGGTCGACGTCGTGCTGCCCGAGGTCGGCGAGCGTCTCGCGGCGAATCGCGTCGAGCGCGCGCCCGAAGTCCTCGGCTTCCTCGTCGGTCAGCTCTCTGCTCGTGTGGTTCATGGTCTCTCCGTTCGTTGGGGGATTCGGTGTTCAGAGCGCGAGCTCGAGGTCGGTCTGTGCGACCGAGACGCAGAGCCGGATGTCCTCGTCGGGCTCGCTCGACACGGCGCCCGTCACCGCGTCGACCACCGTCCCCGATCGCTTGCGGCAGCGGCAGGTGTTGCAGATGCCCATCCGGCACCCGTAGGCCGGGCGCTCGCCGGCGCGCTCGAGCGATTCGAGGAGCGTCACCCCCGCCTCGGCGTCGACGGCGCGCCCCGACACCGCGAGGTGCAGCCGCGCCTTCGCGCCTCCGGCCACGGCGCGGGGCGCGGTGAAGCGCTCACGACGGAGCCGTGAGGAGGCCCCGCGGACCTCCCAGACCCCCTCGACGACCGCCATCATCCCGGCCGGCCCGCAGAGGAAGGTCTCGCGCTCGGCGAGGTCGGGCGCCATCGCGTCGAGGGCGGCTTCGTCGAGGACGCCGCCCAGATGGAGCGCGACGCGAAGACCGGGGTGCCGCGCCGCCAGCGCATCGAGCTCGGCGGCGAAGATCACGTCGTCGCGCGACCGGGCGCAGTGCGCGTAGACGACGTCGCGCAGGGCGTCGCGGGCGGCCAGCTCGCGGAGCATCGACATCACCGGCGTCGCCCCGCTCCCGCCGCTGAGGAGCAGAACCTTCGCTGGCGTAGGTTCGTGGAGGGTGAAGTCCCCCGCCGGGTCGCCGAGGCCCACGACGGCGCCGGGCCGGAGACTGCGGTGCATCCACTCCGAGACGCGGCCCCCCGCGACGCGCTTCACCGTGATGGCCGGGCGCGGGTCAGAAGGGGCGGACGACAGCGAGTAGCACCGCCGGGTGCGCACCCCGTTGACCTCGACCTCCACCGCCACGTGCTGACCGGCGCGGTGCGTCGGCCAGGCCCCGTGCGGCGCGAGGACGAAGGTCTTCACGTCGCGGGTCTCGTCGATCACCCGCTCGACCCGCGCCCGCCGCCCGCCGAGCGACCACGTCGCGTCGAGCTCCCCGAGCCAGAAATCCGCCGCCTTGTCGAGGTGCAGCCGCGCCGCTACGCCGCGCAGCAAGCTCCCGCCGCCGCGCGCCCAGGCGGGCGCCGCCGTACGAACCGTCTCCATGTCCGTCCTCCTCCGTGTCCCTTCGAAGCCGCAGCGTCGAGGGCGTGTTACCTACGCATCAGTAACTTACCCATGCGTAGGTAACGCGTCAAGGTCCCGCCCGACGAATCGGGGCGCCGCGCGGCGGAGCGACGCGGTACGATCGCGGGCGATGAGCCTGACCCATCGACGCCTCCCTGCCGCCGCGCGCCGAGCCCAGTTGATCGACGTGGGCCGCGCGGTGTTCGCCAAGCACGGCTTCGAGGCGACCTCGGTGGAGGAGATCGCCGACAAGGCCGGGGTTTCGAAGCCCGTGGTGTACGAGCACTTCGGCGGGAAGGAGGGGCTCTACGCCGTGATCGTCGACCGGGAGATGGAGTACGTGGTCCGCCGCATCTCCGAGTCGATCTCGTCGGGTACGCCCCGCGAGCGCGTCGAGCACGCGGCGCTGGCCTTCCTCACCTACGTGAAGGATCACCCCGACGGGTTCGCGGTGCTCACCCACGACACCCCGGTCGCCTCCGCGCGCGGCGGGATGTCGTCGCTCCTCAACGACGTCGCGGAGCGGGTGGGCGAGGTGTTCGCGACCTCGTTCAAGAGCGCGGGCTACGACGCGAAGGCCGCCCCCATCTACGCGCACGCCCTCATCGGGATGGTGACCTTCGTCGGCCAGTGGTGGACGGAGTCACGCAAGCCCCCCGTCGAGGAGGTGGCCACCCACCTCGCCGCCCTCGCCTGGATGGGCCTGCGTCGGCTCCCGAAGCGCCCGGCGCGTCTGACCTCGCGCGGCTGAGCCGTCGGCTACGCGGCGCGCGCGGAAGTGGCCCTGTGCGCCCGCGCGAAGTGCGCTACGGTCGCGTCGCCATGAGCGCCTCCCTCACCCTGCCCGCCCCCATCCGCGTGCTCGCCCGCTCCGCCGACGGCGCGCAGCTCGTCGCCGTCCACGAGACCGCCTTCACCCACGTCGACGTCGCCTCCCTCGCAGCGACGGGCAGCGGCCCCGTGAGCGGCGTCGTCTACGCGTGCGGGGTCACCCCCGATGGCGCCTCGGTGCTCCTCGGCGCGCGCTCGCCGTGCCTCGTCGACCTCGCGTCGGGCAAGGTCGCGGGGGCGGCGTTCAAGGGCCCCACGAGCGCCGCCAACGCGCTCGCTTTCTCCGCCGACGGCACCACCGTCTACCTCGCCCACGGGAGCTTCGCGGCCCCCGCCGACTGCTTCATCTACGCCTTCGACCTCGGCTCCCGCGCGCTCCGTTGGCGCGCGGCGGCGACGCCTGGGGACGGCGCCACCGACGTGGTCTGCGTCGGCGACCGGGTGGTGGTGTTCGGCGAGCAGGGGGTGGTGGCGCTGCTCGAACCCGCCCGCGGCGCGTCGGCGGGACGCGTGCAGCTCGTGGCGCCCGCCCCCTACGGCGGCGCGCTCGTGCTCGGCGCCGCCCTCGACGCGACGAGCGTGGTGGCCGCGACGCTCGACGAGGGTGAGCCCCTGGTGGCGCGCGTGACGCTCGGCGAGGGGAAGCTCCCGGTGGCGTGGCGCTCGACGCTCGCCCTCGACGAAGCCGACCCCGACGAGGCCGTGGTGATGGGGCGGCCCTTCGTGACGGGCGCGTCGGTTCACGTCCCCGTGCGCTGGAGCGACGGCGAGGCGGCGCACCTCACGCTCGTCACGCTCGACGCCGACACCGGCGCCGTGCGGGGCGAGCGCGAGCTGGACGGGTGCCACGACCACCGCGGCGTGATCGCGCTCCCCGGCGACCGCGTGGCCTGGGCGGCGGGCGCCACCCTGCGCGTCGAATCCCTGGTGTAGCCTGCCGTGCCCTCCCTGCTCGCACTCTGGAACGAGCTGCCGACGGCCCTCTGGGTCCCTTCGGTGGCGGCCTGCGCGGCGGTGGGCGCGCTGCTGCTGCGCTACCTCCTCGGCGGCGTCGGGGCGTGGCTCGACGACCGCTGGCGCACCCACCGTCAGCCCCCAAACCATGCGCTCACCGACGGCGCGATGACGGTACAACGCGGGACGCTCCTCCCCGACGGCGAAGGCTTCACGCTCCGCACCGCCGATGCGACCTTCGCGCTGGAGGGCTCGCTCGACGTCCGCGCCCACGGTCGGCCCCTCGCCGTCGCAGCGCTGCGCGCGAAGGGAACCGACGTGATCGTCCGCGGGGTCTACCGTCGCCGCACGGACGTCGAAAGCGCGGAGGCGTACCGCAGCGCGTCGGCCCGTCACGCGATCACCGCCGACGGCGACGCCCTCGCGGTCACCGTCCTTCGCGCGTCGTTGCCGCTCCGCTACGCCCTCCCCCTCGCGCTGGTGGGCGCCGCGCTCGGCGGGCTCGTCGGCGTCGTCGTGCCCTCCGTCGTACTCCCGCGGGTGCTGTCCCGTCCGCCCCGCGTCCCGCGCTTGCAGGTGCGCTCCATCGCGTACCGCCACGTCGTGCTCGACCGCGTCGCCACTGAACTCGACCCCACCTGCCCGCTTCGCCTGCTCACGCCCGCCCGCTGGGGCATCGAGCGCGAGGAGTGCGCCCCGACGCTGACGCTGTCCGAAAACGTCCTGCTCGACGCGCTCATCCCCGCCCGCCTCGCCGACCCGACGCCGCGCGCGACGGGTCGCTCGATCGCGCTGGCCATGGGGTGGCCCGCGCTTGCCACCGAGCTGCGCGTGACACCGGGCGACGCGGTGTCGTACGTCGACGCGATCCGCGAGTGCTTCGCCGCGGCCCGCTACCATCGGCTCCTCGAACTCGCGGCCGCGATGCCGCGCGCGGGCTACCCGAGCGTCGTCGCGGAGGTCACCGCCGCCTCCCTCTTCTTGAGCTCGGTCGCGCCGCCCGGCGACACCGCGGGCGCCGTCCTCGCCGCGGCACCCGACAGCGTGCGTGAATCCGTCGCGTGCATCGCCGCCTTCGCGCGTGACGGCGCCGCCCCTTCTCCCACCCGGGCCCTCGCGCTCGCGACGCGCCCCGGCGCGCCCCCCGCGTGCGTGATCCTCGGCGCGACCGCACACCGAGGCCCCGACGCGCTGCGGGCGCTCAACGCGCTCCCGCCGCAGTCCACGATCTGGCAACCCGTCGTCGACGCCGCGCGCAACTTCGTCCTCGTCGAGGGGCTGGCGACGGGCTCCATCCGCGCGCCCGCGCCTTCGCGCTTCGAAGCCTACGGCGACCCCGAGGTGCAGCGAACGAGCCTCACGCCCGCGGTGGCCCACCTCCTCGACGCCACCGCGGCGCTGCTCGAAGCGCGGGGCTACGTGCGGCTCGCGTGGCAGGTTCGCTTCCCGGCGCAGGAGGCCATCACGCGGAGCTTCTTCCTGACGCCCCCCGCGCCCGGCGCGGAGCCCGCGAGCCTCCTTCGCGCCCACGAACAGATCGACCACGTCGCGGCCTCCCGGGCGCGCGCCATCGACACCTTCGCCGTCGCGAGCCAACGCGACCGTCGCCTCGACGCGGCGACGCTCGCC
>JBILLV010000554.1:0-4181 GCA_044375895.1 Polyangiales bacterium
TGCGTGGCCCGCGCGCCCAACGGCGAGCTCCCCGCGGGGATGCGCGCCTGCGCGATGGGGATGCCCGCCACCTCCGACGGCTGCGCCTCGGGGGTGTGCGACGCCGACGGCCGCTGCGGCCTCCTCAACGGCGCCTCCGGCTGCGCGGGGATGAACGCCCGCTGCCGCTCCAACGCGTGCGGCGCCGACGGTCGCTGCGGCGCGGCGCTCGGCGGCGCGTGCACCACCGACGCCCAGTGCCGCGAGGGCATCTGCGCGCCCGACGCGATGGGCGGGAGCCGCTGTGTCCGCTGCGCCGAGCGCAACGCGGCGACGGTGTGCACCGGCGCGACGCCCGTCTGCGACCTCACGCGCGGCGACTGCGTGCGGTGCAGCGGCGACCAGGGGACGTCACCGAGCGCCGCCAACGCGGCCCCGTGCGCTGACCCCGCCCAACCCTTCTGCGCGGCCGACGGGAGCTGCGGGCGCTGCACGACCAACGCCGACTGCCGGGCGATGGGGGCGACCCACGGCGGGCCGATCTGCGGCGCGATGGGGGCCTGCGGTGCGATGTGCCGCGTCGACGCCGACTGCGAGGCGGGGCGCTGGTGCGCGGTCGCCGCGGGGATGAGCACGGGGATGTGCGCGCCGCGGGGGGCCAACGGGGCGGCGGTTCCGTCCGACCCGGGGAGCACGACGCCGGGGCCGTGCGCGGAGGGCGTGAGCACGCGCTGCGCGTCGGGCGCCTGCGGGATGGACGGCGTCTGCGGTCGGCCCGACGGCGCGACCTGCATGACGACCGCCGAGTGCCGCATGGGCGAGTGCCTCCTGGGCGTGTGCGGCGGACCGCGACCCGACGCGACGCCCGATGCGATGGCCGACGCAGTGGAAGACGCAGCGCCGGACGTCGCGAAGGACATCGCCGTGGAGGTCGTGGCGGATGACGTTCCGGTGGACGTGGCGCTGGACGTGGCGCTGGACGTGGCGCTGGACGTGGCGCTGGACGCGGCGGTGACCCCCGACGCGACGCCCAACCCGCCGCCCGACGCTGTGGCCGACGCGGCGCCGGAGGCTGGCAACCCCAACGTGGCTCAGGACAGCGGCGGCTGCGGCTGCACCGCGCCGGGACGTACGGGCGGCGGGCGGACGGCGCTCCTCGCGATGGCGCTGGCGCTCGCGGCCCTCGGGCGCCGCGCGCGAAGGGGCGTGCGCGCCACCACCGGTCGCTGATAGACGTCCGGGCCGTCATGGCCCCTCCCCACGCTCCCCCCACGGACATCCCTTCCCTCCTCGCCCGCGTGCAGCGCCCGCGACGCGCGGTGGTCACCGCGGGGATGCCCTACGCCAACGGGCCCGTCCACCTCGGGCACCTCGCCGGCGCGCACCTCCCGGCCGACATCTACGCCCGCTGGATGGCCATGCTCATCGGCCGCGAGAACGTCCTCTTCGTCTGCGGCACCGACGAGCACGGCTCCACCAGCGAGATCGCCGCGATGCAGGCCGGGCTCACGACGCGCGACTTCATCGACGGCGTCCACGACCGCCAGGCGAAGACGCTCGCCCGCTACCACATCGGCCTCGACGTCTACGCGGGCACCTCGCGCCCCGACACCTTCCCCGCCCACCGCGACCGCTGCCAGGACTTCCTCCGCCGCCTCCACGCCAATGGCCTGCTGGAGAAGCGGACGTCGCGGCAGTGGTTCGACCCGAAGGTGGAGCGCTTTCTCCCCGACCGCTTCGTCCGTGGGCGTTGCCCCAACCCCAAGTGCGACAACACCGACGCGTACTCCGACGAGTGCGACCGCTGCGGCAGCCAGCACGAGCCCGCCTCGCTCCTCGACCCGCGCAGCACCGTCAGCGACGCTACGCCCGTCCTCCGCGACACCACCCACTGGCACCTCGACATGGCGGCCCTCGCCGACACGATGCGCACGTGGCTCCAGGGCAAGCAGAAGTCCTGGCGCCCGTCCGTGCTCGCCGACGTCCTCGACCGCGTGCAGCCCGCCCTCCGCTTCGCGAGCGAGCACGAGCCCGCGTTCAAGGCCCTCAAGGCCACGCTCCCGAAGCACCGCAGCAAGTACGCGCCCGGCAAGCAGGTGATCGTCCAGTTTGAGCGCCGCGACGACCTCGACGCCGCCCGCGCCACGATGGCCGCGCAGGGCATCCCGACGACCCTCGACGACGCGTGGGGCCACCGCGCCATCACCCGCGACATCGCGTGGGGTGTCCCCGTCCCCGACCTCGACCCCGAGCTCGCGGGCAAGACCCTCTACGTCTGGCCCGACTCGCTCATCGCGCCGATCTCGTTCTGTGAGGTGGCGCTGCGCAACCAGGGGGCCGACCCCGCCCGCCTCGATGACTTCTGGCGCGACCCCGACGCCCGCATCTACCAGTTTCTCGGGCAGGACAACGTCTTCTTCTACGTGCTCATGCAGGGGGCGCTCTGGCTCGGCACGCAGCGCGACCCGCACGCGCTCCCGCAGAAGGGCGACCTCCAGCTCACGGAGGTGTTCGGCTGCGCGCACCTGCTGGTCAACGGCGACAAGATGAGCAAGTCGCGGGGCAACTTCTTCACGGGCGATCAGCTGCTCGACGAGAAGGGCTACACCGCCGATCAGGTGCGCTACCACCTCGCCCACCTCGGCCTCGCGGAGAAGCCCTCGGACTTCGACCTCGCCACCCTCGACGAGCGCAACCGCTTCCTCGCGGGGCCGCTCAACGCCGCCTTCGAGAAGCCGCTCTCGGCCGCCCACTCGAAGTTTGGCGGGCGCGTCCCCGAGGGCAAGCTGCTCGACCCCGTCCCCGCGGAGACCGCCCGCCTCGTCCAGCGCTACCTCAAGTGCATGGAGCGCTCCGAGCACCCGAGCCTCCTCTTCGAGATCGAGCGCTACGCCCGCACCATCAACAGCCTCTTCACGCAGCACAAGCCCCACGACGACCGGCACCCGGAGGAAGCTCGCCGCGACGCGCTCTTCACGTCGTTCTATGTGCTGAAGACGCTGCTGGTGATGCTCTATCCGTTCGTCCCCGACACCATGGAGCGGCTGCGCGTGTCGCTCCAGCTCCCGGAGACCGTCTTCCGCGTCGAGGAGCTCGGCACCCCGATGGTCGCCGGTCACGCGCTCGGCCCCAAGGGGACGTACTTCCCCGCGACCCCCGACGTCGCGGTGGACTGAGCCGTGATCGGCGTCTACGACTCGGGCTACGGCGGCCTCACGGTGCTCCGTCACCTCGTCACGGCGCTGCCCTCGCGCGATTTCCTCTACCTCGGCGACAGCGGCCGGGCGCCCTACGGCGGCCGTGACGCCCACACCATCCTCGACTTCTCCGAGCAGTGCGTCGAGCACCTCTTCGACGCGGGCTGTCGGCTCGTGGTGGTGGCCTGCCACACGGTGTCGTGCGTGGCGCTGCGCCACCTCCAGCGGCGGTACTGCGGCCCGGGGTCGGCGCGGCGCATCCTCGGCGTCACCATCCCCGCCGCGGAGGCCGCCGTCGCCGCGGTGCGGGGCCGCATCGGGGTGCTCGCCACACAGCGCACGGTGCAGAGCCGAACCTTCGTCGCCGAGCTCGCCAAGCTCGGTCGCGACGACGTCGTCCAGCGGGCCGCGCCGCTGCTCGCGCCGCTGGTGGAGGAGGGGTGGGAAGACACCGACGTCGCCCGCGCGGCCTGCGCCCGCTACCTCGCCGACCTCCGCGGGTGTGAGGCGATCATCCTCGGGTGCACGCACTACCCGCTGCTGCTCGACGCGCTGCGCGAGGCGACCGACGCGCTCCTGCTCGACCCGGGCGCCGCGGTGGCCGAGCGGCTGGTGACGTGGCTCGCGCAGCACCCGGGCTACGACGCGCTGGGGGGCGGGCGCGTCGAGGTGCACTGCACGGGTGACCTCGCGGCCTTCGGGGCGCACGCGCCGCGCTTCTTCGGGCGCCCGCTGGGGGACGTGCGGCACGTGGTGGAGGCGGAGAGCGCGCTGGCGAAGCTGGTGCTCGACGCGGCCCCCGAAGGGCAGGTCGTGCGGTAGGGGCGAGGAGCTGTTCAACGTCCCAAGGGTTCGGAGAGCGGATGGGATGCGCATGGGCTCGCGTGGCCTCCATCCCCCGCTCGCTAGCGCTCGCGCGTTTCCCCTTCCTCCGTCGCAGGAAGCGCCAGAGGAAGGGGCCATCGACGCAGTGTAGTGCGGCGGTGCGCAACCCCCGCTGCACCA
>JBILLV010000204.1:0-16452 GCA_044375895.1 Polyangiales bacterium
GATCAACCCGTTGAGAGGGAGAGTCGCGACGATCCGTCGTCGGCCGTCGTACCCTCGCCGAAATCTCGCCCCTACGGGACCCGCATGGCGCGGGCGCCGGAGGCACTCGGCACCATGTGGCGCATCCACCACCTCGATCTCACCGCGGTCACGCTCGACTTCTCCTCCGCGGGCGGCGGCCTCTTTGGCACCTCCGCGCTGATCGCCGACGGGACGGTGATCCTCAACGCGACCGACCTCGCCGTGCTGGAGGACGACGGCTGCGTCCAGGTGACTGTCTGTCCGTCGTGCGGCACGGCGCGGTGTGAGCCCGGGGGCTGGGTCATGCCGCGGCGCTTCGGGGAGGCGGTGGTCTGGCTGCCCGCCTTCGCGCGGCTCGCCGAGGACGACTGGGAGTTTCGGCCGCCCGACTTCGTCCGCTCGCGAGGGGTTCCGTACTTCGACGGGGCCACGGCGCGGCGCCTCGGCGAGCTGGTCCCACGCTTCCGGGGCGAGGGCCTGGCGCCCGTCACGCCTCGCGACCTCGCGTTGCTGACGCAGTGGCTCGCGGCCCGGCGCTTCACAATTGCCGCGGCGCGTCGCGGTCCGTAGACTCCGCGCCCCCCGTATGACCCCCAGCACCCCGATGGAAGAGCTCGACGCGATCGCGCGTGGCGTCGACGACGCCTACGCCGCCGCGCGGGACGACAACGACCTCCGGCAGATCACCGCCCGCTTCTCCGGCCGTGAGGGCTCCCTCACGCGCATCATGAAGCGCATCCCCGAACTCCCCGGCCCCGAGCGCAAGCCCTTCGGCCAGCGCGTCAACGAGGTGAAGACGCTCGTCGAGGCCGCCCAGGCCGGCGCCGTCGCGCGGCTCAAGGCCGAGGCCCGCGCCCGCGAGCTGGCCGGGCCGGCGCTCGACGTGACGCTCCCCGGGCGGCGCCCGCGGCTCGGTCGGGTGCACCCGATCATGCGGACGCTGCACGACATCGTGGACGTGTTCACGAGCCTCGGCTTCGACGTCGCCGAGGGCCCCGAGGTCGACCACGCGGAGAACAACTTCGACCGCCTCGGCTTCCCCCCCGACCACCCCGCGATGGACATGCACGACAGCTTCTTCCTGCCGTCGCGCGGCCCCGACGATCGGGTGCTCCTCCGCACGCACACGTCGACGGTGCAGGTGCGGGAGATGCTCGCGCACCCGCCGCCCGTCCAGGTGGTGATGCCCGGGGCGGTGTTTCGCCGCGACGACGACGCGACGCACAGCCCGATGTTCTTCCAGCTCGAGGGGCTGATGGTCGACGAGGGGATCACCATGGCGCACCTGCGCGGGGTGCTCGAAGCCTTCCTCGGGCGGCTCTTCGGCCCGTCGGTGAAGACGCGCTTCCGCGGGAGCTACTTCCCCTTCGTCGAGCCCGGCGCCGAGATGGACGTCGAGTGCCTCATCTGCGGCGCGAAGAACCCCCACTGCCGCGTGTGCAAGGGCGGCGGGTGGCTCGAGGTGCTGGGCTGCGGGATGGTTCACCCCGTGGTGTTCGAGAGCGTGGGCTACGACCCCGAGCGCTACACCGGCTTCGCCTTCGGCATGGGGATCGACCGGCTCACCATGCTTCGCTACGGCATCGGCGACATCCGGCACCTGTTCGAAAACGACGTGCGCTTCCTCGCGAGCCTGTAGCCCTCACTCTCTCCCTTCCCCGAGTCACCCACCATGCGCATCTCGTATCACTGGCTCACGACGCTCCTCGGCGCCGACCCCGGTCTCGACCAGGTCACCGCCGCCCTCACGCTCGGCGGCCTCGAAGTGGAGCACGTCGAGCACGTCGGCGCGCACCTCCGCGGGGTGTTCGTCGCCGAGGTCGTCTCCTCGCGCCCGCACCCCACCAGCAAGAACCCGCTCACCCTCGTCACCGTCGACGCGGGTGAAGGCCCCGCGGAGATCGTGTGCGGCGCGGCCAACGTCCCCGCCCCCGGCGGCAAGGTGTGCCTCGCGAAGCTCGGGGCCACGGTGCTCGACAAGAAGGGCGTCCCCTTCACGCTGGAGGCGCGGCCCGTCGCAGGGATCGTCTCCGCGGGGATGCTCTGCGCGGAGGACGAGCTCGGCCTCGGCAACGACCACGCGGGCATCCTCATCCTCGACCCGTCGCTCCCGAAGGGGATGTCGCTCGCCGAGCTGCTGGGGATGGTCGACGCGCTCCTCACGCTCAACGTCACGCCCAACCGCGGCGACGCCCTCTCGCACCGCGGCGTGGCCCGCGACGTCGCCGCCCTCCTCCACCTCCCGTGGAACCCTCCGCCCACCCCCGCGGCCTCCCTGGTGCTCGCCGAGCGGACGGCGTCGGTGCTGGCGGTGGAGGTTCGCGACCCCTGGCGCTGCCCGCGCTACGCGGCGGCGGTGGTGAGCGGCGTGTCGGTGCGCCCGTCGCCCCTCGCCGAGCGCGTTCGGCTGACGCGCCTCGGGGTGCGGCCGATCAACAACGTGGTCGATGTCACCAACCTCGTGATGCTGGAGACGGGTCAGCCCCTCCACGCCTTCGACCTCGCCGAGGTGAAGGGGGCCCGCATCGTGGTGCGTCGCGCGACGGAGGGAGAGAAGCTCCTGACGCTCGACGGCGCCGAGCAGACGCTCACCGCCGACGACCTCGTCATCGCCGACGCCGAGCGCCCCCTCGCGCTCGCGGGGGTGATGGGCGGCGAGCACTCGGGCGTCCACGCGACCACGCGCGACATCGTGCTGGAGTGCGCCAGCTTCGAGCCCCGCGGGGTGCGGAGGACGGCGCGTCGCCTCGGCTTCCACACCGAGTCGTCGCACCGCTTCGAACGCGGCACTGACCTCACCGCCGTCCCCGACGTCGCCGCCCGCGCGGTGTCGATGTTCACCGCGCTGGCGGGCGGCGCGGTGGCGGACGGGCTCCTCGACGTCTACCCCGTCCCCTACGCGCCGGCGCCCATCACGCTCCGCCCCGCGCGGGTGGGGGCGCTGCTCGGCGTGGACGTGTCGCGCGCCGAGTCCGCAGAGATTCTCGCGTCGCTCGGGTGCGTCGTGCGCGACGACGGCGACGTGCTCACGGTGACGTCCCCCGCGCACCGCAGCGACCTCTCCCGCGAGGTCGACCTCATCGAAGAGGTGGCCCGCGTCCGTGGCGTCGACCGCATCCCGCCGACGCTCCCGCCCACCCGCGGGGCGCGCGCCGGGGCCACCCGCGACTGGAAGGTGCGCCGCAAGCTGCGCGAGACGCTTACCGCCCTCGGGCTCGACGAGGCCATTCACATGGTGTTCACCTCGGGCGACGACCTCGCGCGGGTGGGGCTCGACGCGGGGGCCGCCATCCGCCTCGCCAACCCGCTCTCCGAGGAGCGCTCGCACCTGCGGCCGTCGCTCATCCCGGGCCTCGCCGCCGCCGCCGCCCTCGCGCGCCGCCGCGGCGAACACCGGGTGCGCCTCTTCGAACTCGGCGCCGTGTTCGGGCCCACGGAGACGGGCCTGCCCGACGAGCAGACGCGCGTGGGTGCCGTGATGGCAGGGCCGCGCGAGTCGTGGCTCCAGCGCCCCGACGAGGTCGACCTCTACGACCTCAAGGGCCTCGTCGAGGAGCTCGTCGAGCGGCTCACCAACGTCCCCGCCAGCTTCGACCGCGAGGGAGCGGCTCCCGTGTGGGCGCACCCGCGGGCGTGGGCTCGGGTGCGGGTGGGTGACGTGACGGTGGGCTACGTGGCGGCGGCGCACCCCGACGTGGTGGAGCGCTGCGACCTCGTGCGCTCGACGGTGTTCGCCGAGCTCGACGCGGGGCCGCTCGGGGTCGTGGGGCGGGCGCTGGCGGCGAAGGCTCCGTCGAAGTTCCCGTCGTCGCGGCGGGACGTGGCGCTGCTGCTGGCGAAGGACGTCCCGGCGGGTGAGGTGCTCGCGCGGCTCCGTGCGCTCGCGGGGCCGCTCTGCGAGTCGGTGACGCTCTTCGACCGCTACCTCGGGAGCGAGCTCCCCGAGGGGCACCACTCGCTGGCCTTCACGCTCACCTTCCGCGCCGACGACCGCACGCTCACCGAGGCCGAGGTCGACGCGACCTGCGAGGCCGTCACGAAGGGCGCCCGCGAGTCCTTCGGCGCCGCCCAGCGCTGAGAAGGCTACAGAATCGTGCATCCGATGCGGCATCGTGCCGCACGCTGGGACCGAATGGCTTGAAGCGATAGCTGATCAAGGCGAGAAGTCCGTGGCTCATCCGCTGGCCGACTCTATGCATCGCAATGACGGTCCCTTGTTGTGTGCTCCCCCATCGCGCCGTCCCAGCGTCCACGCTGCGACGTTCCTGTTCACTTCGATCCTCTGGACGAACCCCGTGGCAGCCCAGTCTGCGTGGACGGACGCCCGCGTGGTGCGCGCCGCGGCCGCGCGCTCGCCCAGCGTGCGAGAGGCCCGCTCGGCGCTGGATGTCGCCGCCGCGGGGAGGGTTCACGGCGAGCGCCCGATCGTCGGCAACCCCACCGTCGGGCTGCTGATCCTACCGGGGTTCCCGGACTTCGGGGCGTGGACGACGGGGGTGTCGCTCGGGCTCCCCATCGAGGTCTCCGGGGTGCGTGGGCAGTGGGCGCGCGAGGCCGCGCGCGGCGTTCGGGCGGCCGAGGCACGGCTCGGGGATGAGACCCTCCGGGCGGTGACCGAAGCCCGCGCCGCCCGCGTGGCGCTCGCGGTCGCACGAGCGCAGGCGGAGGTGCAGCGCGCCCGACTGGCCACGGCCGACGAGGCCCTCGTCCGCACCCGCGCCCGCGCCGACGCGCGCGCTGCCACCGCCGTCGACCTCTCCCTCGCCGAGCAGGAGCGCGCGGAGGCCGCCGCCGACGTCGCCCGCGTGGAGGGCAGCGAGGCCCGGGCGCTCGCGGCGTTTCGAAGCGCGCTCGATCTTGACGCGAGGGAGGCGGTGGTCGTCGACGCGCCCGGTCGACCCGAGGCGGTCACGCCCGAGGGGGTCGACGCGGCCGTGCGCCGCGCGCCGCGGGTTCGTGGGGACGCTGTGTCGCTCGACGAGCAGGCGGCGCGCCTCGACGCCAGCGCCGGCCGCGCCGCCCGGGCCGCGGTGGCGCCGCTGGTCGTTGGGTTTGAAGCCCAGCAGGTGGCCGTCGGGCCGCAAGACCTCGACGCCACCATCGGGGCCTCGCTCCGCTGGGAGCTCCCGCTCGTGCAGCGCGCGCAGGGCGACCGGGCCATCGCCGAGGCCGAGGCGCGCGCGGCCCGCACCGGGGCGGGCCTCCTGCGCCGACAGATCGAGCGCGACGTGGTGCGCGCCGCCGACGTGCTCTCGCGTGCCCTCGCCGAGCTCGACGCCCTCGAGCGCGACGCCATCCCCGCCGCCGAGCGGCTCGTCGTGGCCTCCGAGGCGGCCTTCAACGCCGGGGCGCTCGACTACTTCCGGGTGCTCGCGGCGCGGCGGGCGGTGCTCGCGCTGCGCGCCCGCTCGCTCGACGTGTTGGAGTCGGCGTGGGCCGCCCGCCTGGCGTTTGAGCGCGCCGCTGGAGACGCTGATGTCCGTTGAGCCGATGGTCCCCTCGTCGCGCCGCGAAGCCGCGCCCGTGCTGCGGGCGGCCGTCATCGCAGGCGTCCTCTGCTTCGCCACCGGCGGAGCCCTCGGGCTCAGCGTCGGCGCGAAGGTCCCGCGCGGTGAGGCGCCGCGCGTGACTGCCACCCAGGCGACCCCCGAGGCCTCCGTCCGGCGCGTGCGCATGTCGCAGATGCTGCAAGAGCGGGCGGGCATCGCCACGGTCACGCTGCGCCGCCGGACGTTGTCTCCGACCTTCGACGCGGTGGGGTCGGTCGAGTTCAACCGCGATCGGGTGGCCCAGGTGGGGAGCCGGGTCGAGGGACGCGTCGCGCGGATGCTCGTGGGCGTCGGCGTGGCGGTGACCGCGGGGCAGGCGCTGGTGGAGATCGAGAGCGCGGCGGTGAGCGACGCCCTCGCGGTCTACGTGACGGCCCAGGCGGCGGTGGGCGCGGCGCGGGCCGAGCGGGCGCGCCTCGTGCGGCTGGAGGCCGACCGGCTGGTGACCGCCCGAGAGGTCGAGCAGCAGCGGGCCGAGCTCGTCGGGCACGAGGCGGCGCAGCGCGGGGCGCTCCAACGGCTGATGGCCGCGGGATTCTCGGCGGGCGAGGCGGAGTCGCTCGGGCGGGCGCCGCGCGTGGCCCGGATCACCCTGCGCGCACCCATCGCGGGGCGCGTGGTGGCCCGAGACGTGGTGCTCGGCCAGGTGGTCGAGCCCACCACCACCGTGCTCGAAATCGCCGACCCGGCGAGGCTCTGGGTCCAGCTCGAGGTCTTCGAACGTGACCTCGCGCAGGTCGCGCCGGGCAGCTCCGTGGAGATCGCGACCGACGCGCACCCCGACGCCACGTTGCGCGGCACGGTGGCCCACGTCTCCACCTCGGTGAACCACGCCACCCGCACCGCGCGCGTCCGCATCGAGATCGACAACCCGGTCGGCGCGCTTCGGCCCGGGCAGTTTGTGCGAGCCCGGGTGCGACGGGAGGGCGGGGATGCCCGCGACGCCATCACCGTACCGCGCGACGCGGTGGTGCAAGTGGAGGGGCGGCCCGCGGCCTTCGTCGCGCTCGGAGGCGGGGAGTTCGAGCTCCGCGTGCTGGAGCTCGGGGCGGCGGACGGCGACGCGGTGGAGGTGCTCCGCGGGGTCGACCCCGGCGAGGCGCTGGTCACCCACGGCGCCTTCGCGCTCAAGAGCGAACTGCTGCGGTAGCGGGAGGGCGACGTGCTCGACACGGTGGTGGATTTCGCGATCCGTTGGCGCAAGGTGGTGCTCGCTCACGCCCTCGCGGTGCTGGTGCTCGGGGTGGTGGCCGCGCGCTACCTCCCCATCGACGCGGTGCCCGACGTGACCAACGTCCAGGTGCAGGTGCTCACCACGGCGGCGGGGCTCTCGGCCGAGGAGATGGAGCAGTTTGTCACCCGACCCGTCGAGATGGGGCTCAACGGGGTGCCTCACCTCGCGGAGATCCGGTCGGTGACGCGCGAGGGCGTCTCCACCGTGACCGTGATCTTCGACGAGGCGGTGGACGTGTGGTTCGCGCGCCAGCTCGTGATGGAGCGGCTGCGGGAGATCGAGGCGGACGTGCCGCCGCAGTTCGGCACGCCGCAGATGGCGCCCGTCTCCACGGGGCTCGGGGAGATCTACCAGTTCGTGGTGAAGGGGGAGGGGCGCACGCCGATGGAGCTGCGCACGCTCCTCGATTGGGAGATCTCCCCGCGGCTCCGCAGCGTGCCGGGGGTGGTGGAGGTGAACGCCTTCGGCGGCGTGAAGCGGCAGTACCAGGTGGTCATCGACCCGGCCCGCCTCGCGGCCCACGCGGTGACGCTGGCCCAGGTGTTCCAGGCGCTGGCGCGCAACAACGTCAACGTCGGGGGCGGCTACGTCGAGCGGGGCGCCGAGCAGTTCGTGATCCGCGGCGAGGGGCAGTTCCGCTCGGAGGACGACATCGCGCGGACCGTGGTGACGGTGGGCGCCGCGGGGACGCCCGTGCAGATCCGCCACCTCGGCGAGGTGCGGATCGGCGGCGCGCTCCCGCAGGGTGTGGTGACCCAGG
The DNA here is from genome assembly GCA_044375895.1 of Polyangiales bacterium. Lineage (GTDB taxonomy): Bacteria > Myxococcota_A > Polyangia > Polyangiales > CAISKJ01. The sequence goes on from JBILLV010000204.1 coordinate 7,565, forward strand.
ACGGGCACGGCGAGGTGGTCGCGGGCCTCGTCCTCATGCTCGCCGGGGAGAACTCCCGCACCGTCGTCCACGCCGTCCACGCGCGCATCGACGAGATCCAGCGCTCGCTCCCGCGCGGCGTCCGCATCGAGACGGTGTACGACCGGGCCCAGTTCATCAACCGAACGCTCCGCACGGTGGCGGTGAACCTCCTCGAGGGGGCGCTGCTGGTCGCGGCGGTGCTCCTGGTGTTCCTCGGGTCGGCGCGGGGGAGCGCGCTCGTCACGCTAGGCATCCCCTTCGCGATGTCGCTCGCCCTCTTCGGGATGATCGCCCTCGGCATCACGGGCAACCTCATGTCGCTCGGCGCGATCGACTTCGGCTTCCTGGTCGACGGGCCCATCGTCATGCTGGAGGCCGTCATCGCCCGCCTCGCGCTGGAGAACATCACGAAGGACAACGCCCCCCGCGCCATCGCCGACGCCATCCGTGGCGTGGCGCGCCCGGTGGTGTTCTCCGTCACGATCGTCCTCCTCGTGTACCTCCCCCTCCTCGCGCTGCAGGGCGTCGAGGGGAAGATGTTCCGCCCGATGGCGATCACCATGGCCCTCGCGCTCGGCGGGTCGCTGGTCTTCGCCCTCCTCGTCTTCCCCGCGGGCGCGGTCACCTTCCTCCGCCCCCCGAAGGAGCCCGGCCACCACGGCCTCCTCGCCCGCCTGGAGGCCCCCTACGGCCGCGCGGTGGCGTGGGCGATCCGCGCCCGCGGCGCGCTCCTCCTCGGGGCCTGCGCGCTCCTCGTGGCGGTCGCCCCCGTGGCGGCGGGCCTGGGCGCGGACTTCGTCCCCCGCATCGACGAGGGGGACATCTACGTCACCATCCGCCGCATCCCCAGCATCGGGATCACGGAGGCGCGGCGCCTCGACCTGGAGGCCGAGCGGGTGCTGAAGCGCTTCCCCGAGGTGGTCACCACCCTCGCGACGACCGGCCGCGCGGAGGTGGCCCTCGACCCCGTCGGGATGGACAACACCGACATCCTCGCCCACCTCCGCCCCCGCGGGGAGTGGACCACGGCCCACGACCTCGACGCCCTCGGCGAGGCCATCAAGACGGCCATCGAGCGCGAGGTCCCCTCGACCTTCGTCTCCATCTCGCAGCCCATCGAAGACCGCACCAACGACATGATCTCGGGCTCGCGCGCCGACGTGGTGGCCTACCTGGGCGGCGACGACCTCGTCACCATGACCGACATCGCGTCGCGCGTGGGCCAGCTCCTGCGGCGCATCCCGGGGGCGGGGGACGTCCGCGTCGAGCGGGCCCTCGGGCTCCCGATGCTCAATGTGCGGGTCGACCGCGACAGCCTCGCCCGCCACGGCGTCGCCGCCGAGGACGCCCTCGCCACCGTGGAGGCCACGCGCATCGGCCGCCCGGTGGGCTTCGTCTTCGAGGGCGCCCGTCGCTTCGACCTCCGCGTCTTCCTCCCGCCCTCCGATCGCCGCGCCGAGACCCTCGGGCGCCTCCCCATCGGGACCCACACCGGCGCGCTCATCCCGCTCGCCCAGGTGGCCGACATCACCGAGGAGGACGGCGTCGCCCAGATCGGCCGAGAGGGCCTCCGCCGCCGCATGCGCGTCGAGGTGAACCTCCGCGGCCGCGACCTGGTGAGCTTCGTCGACGAGGCCCGCGCCGTGGTGGGCCGCGAGGTGCGGCTCCCCGAGGGCTACACCCTCGAGTGGGCCGGCCAGTTCGAAAACCTCCAGCGCGCGAAGGAGCGCCTCGCCGTCGTGGTCCCCCTCGCGCTGGCGATCATCCTCGGGATGCTCTTCTTCACCTTCGGCAACATGCGCTACGCCCTCGCGGTGTTCACCGGCGTCCCCTTCGCGCTCCTCGGGGGGGTCGTCGCGCTGCGGCTTCGGGGCATGTCGTTCAGCCTCCCCGCGGCGGTGGGCTTCATCGCCCTCTGCGGCATCGCGGTGCTCAACGGCGTCGTCATGGCGAGCGAGATCCGCCAGCGCCTCCAGCGGGGCGCCGCCCAGGACGAGGGGATCGCCGACGGGGCCGTGACCGTCCTCCGCCCGCTCCTCCTCACCGCCACGGTGGCCGCGCTCGGCTTCGCGCCCATGGCCATGTCCACGTCGGCCGGCAGCGAGGTGCAGCAGCCGCTCGCGACGGTGGTGATCGGCGGCCTCGCGTCGAGCACGCTCCTCGGGGTCTTCCTCCTCCCCGCGCTCCTGCGGATGTTCAACGTGGCGGCGGCGAAGCCCCCGGCGCCGGAGGAGGGCGAGCCGGCGGGCTGAGGGCGCCGCGCGGACCCGGCGGAGCTCCACCTGATTGCAACGGCGCGGGGTCTGTGTTTGGATCGCGACGCAGCCCATGACGAAGGCCGAGATCATCGAAGCGATCTGCGAACAGATCGGCGGTCTCTCCCGACGGGAGGCCGCCTCGGTGGTCGACGTCGTGTTCGAGTCGATGAAGGACGCGCTCGCGGCGGGCTACAAGATCAAGCTCACGGGCTTCGGCAACTTCACGGTGCGCGACAAGGGCCAGCGCCCGGGGCTCAACCCCCGCACGCGCGAGCGCATCATGCTGCCGCCGCGCCGCGTGGTGCGCTTCAAGCCCTCGCCCCGCCTCAAGGCGCGGATGAACCGCGTGTCCGGTCGCCGCTCGTCGATGCCCCCGCCGCGCCCTTCGATGCCTCCGCCCGCCACCATCGTCGCGCCGCTCCCGACGCTGCCGAAGATCCTCGTGCCGGGCGGCGACGCCAAGGAGTAGCGGGGCGCGCGCGGCGGGACGATGGAGATCCCCGAGAAGCTGTACTTCCGCATCGGCGAGGTGGCGCGGATCCTCGGGGTCGCGACCCACGTGGTGCGCTTCTGGGAGACGGAGTTTCGCGCCGTGCGGCCGCAGAAATCCCCGTCGGGGCAGCGGGTGTACGCGCGGCGCGACGTCGAGCGGCTGGTGGTGATCCGCAGGCTCCTGCGCGAGGAGCGCTACACGCTCGACGGCGCGCGGCGCTACCTCCGCGAGCACGGGCTCGACGGGGGAGGGGAGCGGGTCGACCGCGCGACGGCGCTGCGCGACGCGCTGGTGGCGGCGCGGGCGAAGCTCACCGCGGCGCTGGCGAAGGTCGACGGGCGAGGGGAGTGAGCCCCCCGACCAGGGTGTGGCGCGCCGCGCGCTGCGTCGGGTAGGTTCGCACCATGAAGCGCCACGCGCTGTTCTACTGCGCTCCGTTGTTCTCGCTGATGGCTTGCTATGGGAGCCACCGCCGACTGCCAGCGGCCCTCCCAGCGAGCGCGCCCGTCGAGGCGCGGGCGGCGATGTACCGGGCCCACCGACCCCGTTCGATGCAATCGCTCGTGCAGTATGATCGCAGCAGTGGCGCGGAGATCAGCCGCACGGCCAACGCCATCTCGCTGGCCAACGGGACGGAGGTGATGTGGCCAAGCGACCTCATTCCGCTGGTCGGCGCCGACACTCCGTTCGCGGAGCGGGCGCGCGAGGCAGACCGCATCACGCGCACGGGCACCATCGTGGGCTTGAGCGGATTGGGCGTCTCCTTCGGCGGCGCCGGGCTCCTGTTCGGTGGGATCGCGTCTGGAGACGGGCTGCGGGACGAAGAGTTTCGGCCGATGGTCATCGCGGGTGGCCTGCTCGCGTTGGCGGGCCTGGCGATGGGGTTCGGGGGGATGTTCTACGCCGGCACCGCCAATGCGGCGCGGCTCGACGCCTATATGCAGGCCGACGCTGCGATGCGCGCGCGGCTGCGCATCTGCGGGGAGGAGCCGCAGCTCGTCGACTGCGACACCGGCGCGGCGGTGGCACCGATGCCTGGCTACGCCCCCGTGTACGCGCCGTCCAACGCGCCGACGATCCCCTGGCAGCACGCCCCGGCTGCGCGACGACCGGACGAATGAAGCGCGCGCCGCGCACCCACGCAGCATAGGTTTCTCCCTGCGCGCGATTCGTGGGATGCTCCGCGCCTCCGACGATGATGCGTTGCACCTCTTGCGGCGACAGCCACCCCACCGACGCCACGCTCTGCCCCCGCACCGGGCAGCCGGTGGGGAGCGGCCCGTGCGGCTCACGCATCGACCGCTACGAGGTGGAGAAGCTCCTCGGGGATGGCGGCATGGGGGCGGTCTACAAGGCCCGCCACGCGATGCTCAACCAGCACGTGGCGATCAAGCTCCTGCACGCGGAGTTCGCGCGGCGCGGCGACATGCTCGAGCGCTTCCTCCGCGAGGCGCGGGCCGCGGCGACGGTGGGCAACCCGCACATCATCCGCGTCCATGACTGCGGGGCCACCGCCGACGGGCGGCCGTTCCTCGTGATGGAGCTGCTCGAAGGGGAGGGCGTCGAGACGCTCCTCCGCCGCGAGCGCCGCATCTCGCCGCCGCGCGCCGTGGCGCTGGTCACGCAGGTGCTCGACGGGCTGGAGGCCGCCCACACCGCGGGGATCATCCACCGCGATATGAAGCCGGCCAACGTCTTCATCCGCCGCACGCCCGACCCCGCGACGCCGGAGTTTGTCACCGTGCTCGACTTCGGCATCAGCAAGATGTCCGACCCGAGCGGCGCCCAGCAGCAGATCACGCAGACCGGCACCATGATCGGGACGCCCGTCTACATGGCGCCCGAGCAGATCATGAGCCCGAAGGAGGTCGACCGCCGCGTCGACATCTACGCGACGGGCGTGATGCTCTACGAGATGCTCTCGGGGCGGCTCCCGTACGACGGCGCCAACACCGCCGAGCTCATCGTGAAGGCCTGCACGATGCCCCCGACGCCGCTGCTGGAGGTGGCGCCCGACGTGCCGCACGGCCTCGTCGCGGTGGTCGATCAGGCGCTGGCGCGGGAGCCCTCGCAGCGCTTCCAGACGGCGGCCGCGTTCGCCGACGCGCTGCGCCGCTCGCTGGGCGGGGGCCACTCGCTCCCCACGTCGCCGCAGGGGTCGGGCGCGCAAGGCTGGGCCCCGACCGCGCTCGCGATGCCCGTCACCGCCGTCCCCGCGATGTCGACGCCGGTGGGCACGCAGGCGATGACGCCGCCGCCCGTCACGTCGCAGCCGTGGCCGCAGCAGCATCCGTCCAACCTCGCCGCGCCCCACCACGCGACGATGCACGTCCCGCAGGGCTCGTCGAACAGCGGGAGCAGCACGACGAAGGTGATTCTCATCGTGCTCGGCGTGGTGGTGGGCCTCGCCGGGATGTGCTGCGTGGGCACGCTCTTGATCGGCTATTTCGCGGCTGACCAGGCGACCTCGCCCCCGCGGCAGACCCCGGAGATGACCCCCATCCCGGCGCCCCAGTCGCTCGTGCCGCGCGACCCGCCCCCGGCGCCGATGGCCCCGCCAACCCCCGCCGCGCCCGCGGTGACGGGCGTGACCCTCGACCCGCCGCAGATCGTCGGGCTCCTCCCGGTCGACGCGATCGAGCAGGCCCTCCAGGCTGCGGCCCCCGCGATGGCAAGCTGCGGAACGGCCTCGCCGCAGACCGTCTCGGTGCTCGCGATCGTCCAGCCCAACGGGGCGGTCCCCATCGTGCGGCCGGCCGACGGCAACGAGGGCGATCGCAACGTGGCCCAGTGCGTCGGCAACCGCTTCGCGGCCCAGCGCGTCGCCTCGGGGGGCACGTCGGGGATCGTCACCTTCACCGCGCACGTCCCCGCGCGCCCGTAGCGACATCGGCGCCGCGGATGGCTTGACGGACGCGCACGTTCCGCTGTCCAATCGGCGAACATTTCTCCTTTCTGGTTGGAGGCGATCGCCGATGCGTTCTGTGGGTGCTTCGAAGTTCCGCTGGTTTCCGGTCATCGCGCTCGTGGCGGCGTGCACGGCGAACAGCAACCCCGGCGGCGGCGGCTTCGACGACGTCCCGGGGGGCGGTGACGGTCGGGCCGACGCGGGTGACGGTCGGGTCGCGGGCGACGCCGACGTCACGCTCGCGGATGCACCCGCGGACAACGGATCGAACACGGACGTCACGAGCGAGGGGGTGACGCCGCTCGACATCACCACCCCGCCCGACGTCGTCGCCGAGGCCGGGACGGATGGGTCGGTCGGTGACGCTCCGGTCGACCGTTGCGCCGAGGACATCGACACCGACAACGACCGCATCACCAACGCGGAGGAGTGCCGCCTCGGCACCGACCCCTTCAACCCCGACACCGACCGCGACGGCGCCCTCGACGGGCAGGAGATCCGCTACCCCCGCGGGTGCATCTCGCCGCGCTCGTCGATGCAGCGGCGCCCGCCGCCGCGCTGCACGATGGACTCCGAGTGCATGACGGGCGAGGTGTGCCGCGGCCTCGATCCGCGCTCGCGCGACAGCGACGGCGACGGCGTCGACGACGGCCTCGAAGACCGCAACCTCGACGGGGTCATCGACACGCCCCACGGCGAGACCGACCCGCGGCTCACCGACAGCGACGGCGACGGGCGCGGTGACGGCACCGGGGGCCTGGAGATCTGTCGTCCCGCGGGCCTCGCGACCGTGACCCAGCTCGGCCTGCCGGGCGCGGAGGTGCAGGCGGGCTTCGACCCGCGCTGGGGCACCGCGCGCCGCGCGATGGGCACGATGGGGCGCTCGGGCATCATGATGGACGACGCCTCCGCGAACATCTCCGCGGGCGTGTTCAACTACCCGGTGACGGGCGATCTGCGGGCGGAGGCTTCGCGCGCCGAGTCGCTGATGGTGGCGGGCCTCGGCGGCGGGGCCGCGGCCGTGCTGGTGGGGCGGTCGTTTACCACCCACGAGATGAACGAGGCCGTCACCTCGACGTACCGCGTCGCGCGCGCCACGGTGGCCTCCACGCTGCGTGACGGCGTCGCCCAGTCGATGCTCGGGATGGCCGTCGCGACCGGTCCCGCGGTCGTCGGGATGTCGAGCGAGTTTCTCGTGGACGTCACCACGGTGCGCCGCACGATGGGTCGCCTCGGGCGCAACACCGTCGACGTGGTGGTCACCCTCGCGCCGCGCACGGAGTACGAAGACAACACGCGCCAGACGAGCATCCGCGCGATCGACCTCGTCAACGCCACCGCCACGGCCGAACTCGACAAGGGCCTCGGCGCCAACTGCCAGGTGTTTCGCGCGGCGCAGCCCCCCACCGCGGACTTCCTCTGGACGGTCGACACCTCCGGGTCGATGGGTCCCTACCAGATGCGCCTGGGCAACACGGCGGTCCAGTTCTTCAATCGCCTCCGCGCGGCGGGGGTGGACTTCCGCGTGGGGGTGTTCAACGCGGGCAGCGCCGCGCCCAACCTCGACACCCCGGGCTTCCGCTGGATTCCTGGCACGGACATGAACGGCGCGCGCCGGCTCTGCGAGGAGGTCACCTCGGCGGGCCTCGGGACGTGCCCCACCTCCCCCGCCGACTCCTTCAGCCCGTACCCCATGCCGGGCGACAGCGAGACCCCGACGGCCGCCGCGGTGGTGCTCCACGACCTCTTCCGTCGCCGCGCCGCGATGGGCGAGACCAACCCCGAGCGACGCTTCCGCGAGGGGGCGCAGGTGATCACCTTCCACGTCACCGACGAGCCCGGCACCAACGACTGGAGCCGCGCCTTCAATGGCCGCGTCGACCCGATGACCTCGATGCCGTGGGGCACCTCCTACGCCGTCGGACTCCCCAACGTCGTCAGCTACTTCCAGCGCAACCGCATCCTCACCTTCGGCCTCGTCTCCAACACGGGCGGGTCGGGCGCGCTCCCGGTGGGTGGCAGCCCCGTCCCGTGCAGCTCCAACCGCGAGGTCGACCTCCCGCGCTGCGTGATCGAGGGCAACCGCGGCGCGTACATCCCCATCGCCACTGCCACGGACGCCGAGGTGTCCGCCGCGATGACCCGCATCGTCGAGGCCATCGCGGGCGCGTCGTCTCCCTTCATCCTGGAGCGGACGCCCATCACCAGCACCATCCAGGTGCGCGTCCGCGGCCGCGCCGTGCCCCGCTCGCGCAGCGCGGGCTTCGACTACGACGCGGTGTCGCGCGCGGTGGTGTTCTACGGGGACATGTACCGCCCGGCGATGGGCGACGAGGTGGTGGTCTCCTACCGCCTCTGGCAGCCGTGTCCGGGCGCCGGCGACGTGTGCGTCACCGACTCGGACTGCTGCGCCCCGACGGTGTGCCGCGCCCGCCGCTGCCAGCCGCCGTGCCGCCCCCTCGACGCGATGTGCACCACCGACGCCGACTGCTGCGCCCCCAACGCGTGCATCATGGGCGCGTGCCGCCCGCGGCCGATGTGCGTCCCCACGGGCGGTCGCTGCACCCCGAGCGAGCTCCGCAACGACTGCTGCCCGCCCGACATCTGCCGCAACGGGACGTGCGGCCAGTGCGCCAACCCGGGAGAGACCTGCACCACCAACTCGGACTGCTGCGGGGGCTCGCCCTGCATGGCGGGCCGCTGCGCCTGCCGCCCCACCGCCGGCCGTTGCACCTCCCCGAGCGACTGCTGCTCGCGGTACTGCATCGAAGGGCTCTGCGGCCCGGGCTGATCGCGCGCCCTGCTCTGAACTGGCGGTGAGGCGGCGGCGGCGGTACGTTCGCCGCGAGGCCACGCAACGCAGCCCTTGGGACGCCGGATGACGCGTGCCCGACGGGGGCGTCGCCTCGACGCTCGATGGACGACCACTCCCCCCGCGACAGCAGCACCGAAGACCCGCGCCAGGGATTCCTCCGCGCGCTGCCGCGCAAGGCCGTGGAGATCAAGGCGACCTTCGGCGCGCTCATCGCCGACCCGCGCTCGACCCGCATGCGCGACGAGCTGCGCCGACGGCTCCACGCCTTCTACACGCTCGCCCGCTCCTACCAGCTCCCGAAGCTCGCCGAGGAGATCCGCGCGTGCGTCGACATCCTCGACGCCACCAAGGCCCTCCCGTCGCTCGCCCGGCCCCACATCGACTCGCTCGCCG
>JBILLV010000205.1:0-16437 GCA_044375895.1 Polyangiales bacterium
CCACGGAGTCGTCCATGATCGGTGGAAAGGCACAAGGGAGGCACCGCGCGGGGGTTCGCGTCGGCGCCCGGATCTTCTTCGCGTGCGCGCTCCTCGCGCCCACGGCCAGCGCGTTCACCCTCAACCCCGCGGGCGGGCGGACGTCGTCAGACGGGCTGCGCGTGGAGTTCGCGCCCAACACCCAGCTCCAGGTGTGGCGGGCGGGCGTCGGGCAGGTGGATCAACCGAGCACATCGCCCCCGAGCGCTGCCCTCTTCAACGGCCTCTACCTCGCCGTGGGCTCCACCGTGTGGGGCGCCTCGTGCAGCGCGTGCGCGTCGGGGTCCAACCTCTGGACCACCGAGCCGCAGGGCGAGGTCACGGGGACAGGCGCGGCGGGCGACCCCTGGACGGGCACCACGATCGTCCACGCGGGGGAGGGCGGCCCGACGCTCACCGTCGTCACGCGCTACGCCACGCCGGATGAGTTTCTCGAAGTGCGGGTGGTGATCGACCCGCCGGCGGGCAACACGCAGCCGTACAAGCTCTACCACGTGGTCGACACGTCCCTCGGCGGCGTCGATGAGGGCCCCGCCTACGCGCAGCCGACCACCGGCGTCCCCACCCTCGTGGGCACCTCGCGCGCGAGCGTGTTCGAAGCCTTCACCTCCCCGACCCCCGTGTGGGACGACTACTTCTCGGGCGACGCCACCGCCGCCCACGCGGCCCTCCGCGCCGGCGGCGACCTCGGCCGCGTGCTCAACCGCGACCCCAGCACCGACAACGGCCTCGGCGTCCAGTGGAACCTCGGCATCCTCACCACGCGCCGCGAGGTCTCCTACCGCGTCGCCTTCGCGGGCCGCCCCCCCTGCGCGGACGACTCGGTCTGCGCCGCCCCCGCTGCTCACTGCGACCCTGGCGTCGGCACCTGCTTCGCCTGCGTCACCGACGCCCACTGCTCGGCCGCCGCGCCGCGCTGCGACGCCACGCTCCACCGCTGCCGCGGCTGCGCGGTCGCGACGCAGGCCGACGACTGCACCGCCGACGCGGCCACCGCGTGCGACGGCGCGTCGGGTGTGTGCGTCGCGCCGCACGTCGAGGTCACCGGGCCCGCCGAGGGCTCCCTCGTCACCGTCGCCCGCCCGCCCCTCCGCGGCCACGCCACGCCGGGCCAGACGGTGATGGTGCAGGTCGACGGGGTGGTGGTCGGCGCCGACATCGCCGACGCGGCGGGCGACTGGGCCTTCACGCCGACGATGGACCTCCCCGTCGGCGAGCACAGCCTCCAGGCGACCATCACCGCCGGCCCTGCGCCCACGGTGAGCAACGTCCGCACGTTCGCCATCGGCTGCACCTCGGACGACAACTGCAGCGCGCCGCGCGCGCTCTGCGACATCCCGCGCAATGCCTGTGTGAGCTGCCTCGGCGACGGCGACTGCGGGGGGTCGACCCCGCGGTGCGCGCTCGCCACGGGCGTCTGCACCACCGACGCCGACGACGACGCCGACGGCATCGCCGACACCACCGAGCGCATGATCGGCACCGACCCTTCGAACGCCGACACCGACGGCGACGGCCTCGCCGACGGCGCCGAGCTCGGCGACGAGCCTGGGAGCCCGCGCGACACCGACGGCGACAGCCACATCGACGCGCTCGACCCCGACGACGACGACGACGGCGTCCCGACGCGCGACGAGCGGCCGCTCGACGCCGACCGCGACACCGACGGCGACGGTTTGAACGACCACCTCGAGGCCGACGACGACGGCGACGGCCTCTCGACGCGCGACGAGCGCCCGGCGGGTGAAGACCGCGACACCGACGGCGACCTCGTCCCCGACCGCCTCGAGGCCGACGACGACGGCGACGGCATCGCCACCCGGGCGGAGCGCCTCGCCGACCCCTCCCTCGACGACGACCAGGACGCCGACGGCATCCCCTCGCACCTCGACACCGACGCCGACGGCGACCTCGTCCCCGACAGCGCCGAGCGCGGCCCCAGCGAGGCGCCGCAGAACACCGACGGCGACGACCTCGACGACTTCCTCGACACCGACGACGACGGCGACGGCCTCCCCTCCACCAGCGAGCTCGGGTCGGACGTGACGAGCCCGCGCGACACCGACAGCGACGGCGCGCCCGACTACCGCGACGTCGACGACGACGGCGACACCCTCCCGACCGGGGCCGAGCTCGCGCTCGACGTGTCGCCCGCGCACGACCGTGACCTCGACGGGGTGGCCTCGCACCTCGACACCGACGCCGACGGCGACGGCGCGCTCGACCGCGACGAAGCGGGCGCCGACCCGGGCGCTCCCCGCGACACCGACGGCGACGGGGCCCGCGACTTCCTCGACACCGACGACGACGACGACGGGCTCCCCACCAGCGAAGAGCGCCCGATGAGCGTCGATCGCGACACCGACATGGACGGCGCCGCCGACCACCGCGACGCTGACGACGACGGCGACACGATCCCCACCGTCGTCGAGCTCCGCCTGGACGACAGCGCCGACCGCGACCGCGACGTCGACGGCCTCCCCTCGCACCGCGACGCCGACGCGGACGGGGACGGCGTTCTCGACCACGACGAGGTGGGCGCCGACCCGGCCTCTCCCGTGGACAGCGACCGCGTCGGCGGCCCGGACTTCCTCGACGCCGACTCGGACAACGACTGCGTGCCCGACGGCGACGCGGGCGAGTCCGGCGCCGCCCGCCTCGACCCCGCCCTCCCGCGCGCGATGGCGAGCGACAACTGCACCACACGCGGCGCCCCCGTGTGCGACACCGCGCGCGGCGCCTGCACCTCGGGCCGTGACGCCGACATGGACGGCCTGGCCGACGAGGTCGAGGTTCGCCTCGGCACCGACCCGATGCGCGCAGACACGGACGGCGATGGCGTCGACGACGGCACGGAGGTGCCCGACACCGCGCGCCCGGGCGACCTCGACGCGGACGGCATGATCGACGCCCGCGACGCGGATGACGACGGGGACAGCGCGCCCACCGCCGACGAGCGCCCGATGTCCACCGACCGTGACACCGACGGCGACGGCAACCCCGACTGGCGCGACGCCGACGACGACGAGGACGGCGTCCCCACCCGCGACGAGCGCCCCATGAGCGCCGACCGCGACACCGACACCGACGGCATGCCCGACCACCTCGACGCCGACGACGACAACGACACCGTGCTCACCCGCGACGAGCGGCCGATGAGCGCCGACCGCGACGCCGACCTCGACGGCGTCTTCGACCGCCTCGACGCCGACGATGACGGCGACACCGTGCCCACCCGCGACGAGCGCCCGATGGGTGAAGACCGCGACACCGACATGGACGGGACGCCCGATCGCCTCGACCGAGACGACGACGGCGACACCCTCACCACCCGCCTCGAACGCGCCGCCGACGCCTCCATGGGCGACGACGTCGACGCCGACGGCCTCCCCTCCTACCTCGACCCCGACGCGGACGGCGACGGCGTCGACGACCGCGCCGAGGTGGGCTCCAACCCCGCGGCTCCCCGCGACACCGACCGCGACGGCACCGCGGACTTCCTCGACGCCGACGACGACGGCGACACGATGCCCACGCGCGACGAGCGCCGCGGCGTCACCGGCGCGGCCGTGAACGTCGACACCGACGGCGACGGCGTTCCCGACTGGGTCGACGTCGACGATGACGGCGACGCGATCGGGACGGCCACCGAGCTCCGCCTCGACACCTCCGCCGCCCACGACCTCGACGCGGACGGCGTCGCCTCGCACCTCGACTCCGACGCCGACGGCGATGGCGTGGGCGACCGCTCCGAGGCCGGCGCCAGCGGCGAGCTGATCACGGCCCCCGTGGACACCGACTCCGACGGCCGCCCCGACTTCCTCGACACCGACTCGGACAACGACTGCGGCGCCGACGGCGTCACGGGCGAGGCTGGCGCGGCGCGGCTCACCGCCGTCGGCGCGGCCTACTGCACCGGCGCCACCCCGGTGTGCAACGCCACCCTCGGCCGCTGCGAGGCCTCGCGCGACAACTTCGTCCTCGACGGCGGCGGCCTCTCTTGCGCCGCGTCGCCCCGCTCGGGCGACCGCTCGGGTGACGCCGGCCTCGCGCTCCTCGGCCTGTTCGTCGGCGCCGCCGCGCTCCGCCGCCGCCGCCGCTGATCCCCCCTCCGCCCGCCCCCTCGACCCTCCCCTCACGCCACTTCCAGTAGGATCCCCGCGTTGACAAGCGCGGGGTCCTGTCTCTAGGGTGCCGCCCGAGAAAGCGAAGGAGCCGTGTCAGGAGTCATCGAGATCAAGTCGTCGCGCGAGATCGACGCCATGCGGGTCGTGTCCCAGATGGCCGCGGAGACGCTCCTGCTCGTGGGCGACAAGCTCCGCGCGGGCATGACGACGGACGACATCAACACCCTCGTCCATGAGGACACCGTGCGCCGCGGCGCCTGGCCCTCCCCGCTCAACTACCACGGCTTCCCCAAGAGCGTGTGCACGAGCGTCAACGAGGTGGTGTGCCACGGCATCCCCGGGGCCCAGCGCCTCCGGCCCGGCGACATCATCAACGTCGACGTCACCTCGTACTACGGCGGCTTTCACGGCGACACGAGCGCCACGTTCTTCATCGGCGAGCCCTCGCCCGAGGCGCTCCACGTCACGGAGGTGGCGCGCAAGTCGCTCGACCTCGCCGTCGCGGTGGTGCGTGAGGGGTCGCGCATCGGCGACATCGGCGCGGCCATCGAGGAGTACGCGACGAAGGAGGGCTGCTCGGTGGTGCGCGATTTCGTCGGCCACGGGATCGGGCGGAAGTTTCACTGCGACCCGCAGGTGCCGCACTACAAGCTGCCGCGCTCGGCGCCCAACCCCCGGCTCAAGGCGGGGATGGTGTTCACCATCGAGCCGATGATCAACCTCGGCACCTGGGAGGTCGACCTCGACGAGGGCGACAAGTGGACGGTGCGCACCCGCGACCGCCGCCTCAGCGCCCAGTTTGAACACACCCTCGTGGTGACCCGCACGGGCTGCGAGGTGCTCACCCGCCGCGCGCGCCCGCTCGCCAACAGCGAGGGCGTCGCGGCCATGCTCGCGGTGGGCGCGTGACCGAGCGTCCCTTCCGCGTCCTCGGGCTCCAGCAGGTGGCGGTGGGCGGCGCGGAGAAGGCGCGCCTCCGCCGCTTCTGGGTCGACACGCTCGGCCTCGACCTCCGCGGCAACTACCGCAGCGAGAAGGAGAACGTCGACGAGGACATCACCTCCCTCGGCCGCGGCGTCGCCCGCGTCGAGGTCGACCTCATGGAGCCCATCGACCCCGCGAAGAGCCCGAAGGTGCACGAGCCCGCGCTCAACCACGTCGGCCTCTGGGTCGACGACCTCCCCGCCGCCGTCGCCTGGCTCACCGCGCAAGGGGTACGGTTCGCGCCGGGTGGCATCCGCCGCGGCGCCTCGGGCTACGACGTCGCCTTCGTCCACCCGAAGGGCAACGCCGACTTCCCCCTGTGCGGTGAGGGCGTGCTCGTCGAGCTGGTGCAGGCGCCCCCCGACGTCCGCGACGCCTTCGCCCGCCTGCCCGCGGATTGAAGGCTCTGCCCTCGCCCCGTCGTATACAGTTCGAGGCGCCGCATCCCACGGACGGCCGCCCTGAAGGAGTGAGTCCCCCACGATGACCCGCGTGTTCGACCGCCGCAGCTGCCTCGTCCTCGGCCTCGCCGCCGCCCTCGCCGGAGGGTGCACGCTCACCGCCGAGCAGCCGCAGATCCAGGTGCAGAACTTCGAGTTCACGGGCATCGACGGCCACGGCCTCGCCTTCCGCGTGACCTTCGTCGCCTACAACACCAACAGCTTCACGCTCCACCTGCGCGACCTCAACGCGCGCCTCACGCTCGACGGCAACGACGCGGGCTCCGCGGTCACGGTGCTCGGCGCCGAGCTCCCCACGGGCCGCTGGGTGCCGCTCTCCGCCAACGTCGTCGTCCCCTGGTCGGGCGCGCCGCAGTACCTCCTCGCCGCCGCCGCCAACCCCACCGTCCACTACACCCTCGATGGGAGCGTCACCGTCGATCACTACATCTCCATCCGCGCCCCCTTCCAGACGAGCGGTGAGGTGCCTCGCTCCTTCTTCCTCAACGGCGCCGCGGGCACGGTCAACTCGATGATCAACTCCGTCCTCCCGGGCTTCGGCGGGCTGCGCGTTCAGTAACCGCACGGCCCGCGCTCAAGGGCGCGCGCGCTCGGTCCGTTCGTACGGCCCGTGTCCACCGCGTCGCTCTCGTTCCCGTCGCTCCCTCCCGCCGCTCCCAGCCGTCGCGCCCCGCGCAGCCTGCGCCCCGCTCATGCGCGTTTCGTGCGCAGAAATCAGGGGTTGTCCCGTCTGGCAAGCTGGTCCATAGTCGCCGTCCTTGCGCTTGGTCCAGAGGTGCCCAGAAACGACTCGCACACTCCGCTGAGAGGTGACATGACGCAAGACTTCACGAGGCCCTCGCTCACCCCGACGCAGCAGTCCTGGATGGGCGGCGCGGTCTTCGCGACGGGTGCAGCGCTCCTCGGCGGTGCGATGGCCCTCACCTCGATGCCCGCAGGTCGCGGCCTCATTCAGCGCGGCGAGCGGGTGATCACCTACGCGATTCACTACATGCCTCAGGCCGCGGGCATGGCCTCTGGGTTCGGAGAGGCGCCGAAGCCTCCCGTCGTCGCCGCGCCCGCACCGACCCCCACGCGCCGCACCCTCTCGGTGTGGGATCGCCCGCTTCGCGAGGTGTGGCCCGGCCACAACGCGTGGACGCCCGCCGTCGAGGCTGACTACGGTCGCTTCGTGACGGCCATCGGCCTGGGCTTCGGCGCACACCGCTGCCACCGCCTCGACGACTGCCTGCTCAACGCCGCGGTCAATCCGCTGTTCACGGCGGGCGACGTGCGCCTCGGGCTGCACCCCGACTGCGCCGACCTCGCGTACACCCTCCGCGCGTATTTCGCCTTCAAGCGCGACCTGCCCTTCGGGTGGGTGCGCGCGATGGGTGGCGACGGCGGCGACCCCCGCTACCTCATGTACGGCACGCCCGTCGCGTGGTCGCAGTGGTCGCGCTTCGCGACGCCGCGGGAGGTGTTCACCGAGCTGCCCAACCAGGTGCACTCGGGGATGTTTCGCCTGTCGGTGAAGGTCGAGGAGGGCGACACGTACGCCGCCCGCATCGACCGCGCGTCGGTGCGCCCCGGCTCCAACTTCTACGACACCAACGGGCACGTGCTCGTGGTGTCGGCCGTGCTCCCCGACGGCGACGTGGAGTTTATCGACGGCCACCCCGACGGCACCATCACCCACAAGCGGATGAACCACACGTACATCTCGGGGATGGCGCGCTGGGGCGGCGGCTTCCGCAACTGGCGCCCGCAGTACGTCGAAGACGGCGTGGTGATGCGCGCCCGCAACGCGGAGATCGCCGACCACGACCCGCGCACCCAGTACGACCCCGCCAACTACGTCGTCAACGCGCAGCGCGTCCGGTACGACGAGTGGGTGCGCGACCGCCTCGCGTCACGGTAGCGCGGCGTCGCCCAGCACCCGCGCGTAGAGCCCGTCCCCGCCGCCCCCCTTCGCGGCCGCCCGCAGCCGCGACCAGAGCGCCCCCGCCGTCTTCACCTCCGCCCGCGCGCGCTGCACGAAGGCCGCGAGGCCGCCCACCCGCGCGTCGCCGAAGGTGCAGTAGCGCACGTCGCGCCCCTCCGCCGAGGCCGCGATCCACTGGACGATCGCCTTGAGCGCGTGGTCGCCGAGGAAGGCCCCGCAGCCCCAGTTGCCCGTCGCCACCGGGAGCATGCGAGCGTCTCGCGCCCACCCCGCCCGCGCCTTGCCCAGCTCGCGCAGCATCGACGCCTCGGTGAACTGGGTCTCCCGGTCGGCCCGTCGATAGTCCACCGCGTCGATGGCGACAAACTCCACGTCCGGCGTCCCGTCCGCCGCGCGGGCCACCGGGTCGCGAAACGTCCCCCCGTACGCCAGTTCGAACGCGTAGCCCTTCACCGCGGAGAAGCGCTCGGCCCCGCGCATCACGATCGCCTCGTCGACCATCATCTTCGGCGACACGATCATCGCCGCGAGGTGCTCGGGCGCCACGGCGAAGCGGATCTCCTCCTGCACGCAGCCCCCGCGCAGCACGCCGCCGCCGAGGTACGCGTTGGCGAAGTCGGCCTGGCGGTGCTCGGTCGCGTCTTCGATGGTGCCCGTCGCATCGACCGTGAAGGCCGTGAGCGGCGACGCGTCGCCCAGCCACTCCAGCGTGGTCCGCGCGGGGACGACCACCCGCTCGACACCCAATCGACCCTTCGGCGCCCGCTCCGCCACCCGATCGAAGTACTCCAGCACGCAGCGCAGCTTCGCCCGCTCGTGGCTCCGCTCGCTCGCGAGGAGCCGGTCGAAATCGAGGCCGTTCCACGCCGCGCCGGGGGAGGGGAGGGTGCCGAGGAGCATGTGGGCGACCCAGCCCGCCACCTCCGCCCGCGGGATCGTCGTCTTCGCGGCCGCTCCCTGCGTGTGGAGCGCCAGCACCGGCGGGGCCGCGCCGTGCAGCAGCGTCTGCGCGTGCCGCAGCACCGAGGGGACCACGCGCTCGAAGAAGCGCGCCGCAAAGCCCGGCTCGTCGGCGAAGAGCGCCCGCACCGCCGTCAGCGACACGGCGTGGCCCGAGACGCTCTGGCGCAAGCGGGCGAACTCATCGAGGGCGGTGGGGCTCGCCGCGAGCGCCGCGCGGAGGGCGACGCGGCGCTCGTCAGAGAAGGGGCGGTAGAGGTCGGGCATGGCCCAGGATACCGCAGCGCTCAGCTCGCGGCGACGAGACGGCAGCGCTGAAGCAGCGGCTCGCGGAGCGACCAGAGCACGTCCGCGATCTCCTCGGGGAGCCCGTCGGACAGGAGCGAGAGGGCCTCTTCCACGTCGGTCATCTCCGGGGTGCGGCGGTGGGCCTTCGACGCCACCATCGTCGCGAGCTGCTCCACCGAGCGCGACATCGCGTCGGCCACGAAGCCCGTCACGGCCTTCGCCCGCTCGACCCCGTCGGCGTCCTCGCGCAGGCGCTTGAGCTCCTGCGACGCGGCGGCGAACTTGCGGGCGTAGCGGTCGCGGGCCGCGCTCGCGTCGTCGGCCGCGCGTTCGGCCGCCGCGAGCCGCGCCATCGCGTCGGCGGCGTACTCGCCCAGCGCCTCGCGGGCCGCCTCGAGGTCGCGCTCCAGGTCGGTGACCCGCGCGTCGTCGCCGTCGCGGGCGTCGCGCAAGAGGCTCAGCTCGGCCTCCAGCGCCTCGCGCTGCGCCTCCAGCGCCTCGGCGAAGTACTGCTGCGCCTCCGTCATCGCGGCGCGGTGCTTCGCGTACGCCTCGTCGAGCTGGTCGCGGAGCTCGCGCACCGTGGCGGCGTGGCGCGCGTCCTTGCCCGCGAGCACGTCGACCACGCCGGTCTGCACGTCGTCGCGCTCGGAGAGGGCCAGGGCGAGCTCGGCCTCCTTCGCCGCCAGCCGCGCCTCCAGCGCCACCTTCTCCGCCGCGACGCGACGCGCGTTGCCGTCGGCCTCGGTGTAGAGATCGGTGAGGGCGCGCATGTCCTTCGAGCGCCCTTCGCCCCCGGCCGCGCGCAGGGCCTTGAGCTCGGCCTCGTAGGCCGCCGCGAGGCTCTGTCGCTCGGCGTCGTGCGCCTTGCGGAGCGCGTCGATCTCCCGCCCGAACGACTCCTTCAGCTCGCGCCCGATGGACTCCGCGCAGGCCTCGGCGGTCTCCAGGCGGGTGCGCGCGGCGGCGAGCTCTCCGTCGGCCCAGCCGCGCGCCTGCTCCACCTGCGCGATGCGCGCGCGGGCCTCGGCGAGCGACTCCTCCAGCGCGCCGCGGGCCTCGGCCTCCTCGGCGAGCTCCTCGGCGTGCGCGTCCTCGGCGGCCCGGAGCGCGATGGCGTGAGCCTCGCGGGCGGCGTCGTAGCGCGACCCGGCCTCGGCGAGGGCGGCCTCGGTCTCCGCGCGGAGCTGCGCCTGCGCCGCGGCCATCTCCGCCCGCACGCTGGCGAGCTCGGCGGCGTGGGCGTCGGCGAGGCGCTGGCGCTCCTGGGCGAGCGTCTGCCACGCGCTGCGCAGCTCGGCGACCTGACGGCGCGCGTCGTCGAGCTCGCGGGTGCACGCCTCGAGGGCCGCCCGCCACTCGTGGACGGCGTGGTCGGCCTGCACCACCACCTGGGCCGCGCGCTCCCCGTCGCGGCGCGCGCCGTCGAGGGCGGCCGAGAGCGTCTCGCGCTCCCGCTCGATCGCGACGAAGGCGCCGTCCCGGCTGCGCAGGCGCTGCTCGAGCTCCGCCCGCTCGCGGCGGAGGCGCTCGGCGGTGTCCTGCGCCTCCTTGAGCTGCTTCGCGTGCCCGACGGTGAAGGTCTTGAGCGTGAGGATCTCCTGGTCCTTGCGGGCGAGGGCGTCGCGCAGGAGCTTCAGACGTCGGGTGACGTTGTCGCCGCCCGCGAGCGCGCCGTCGAGCTCGCGCTGCGCGCGGGCGGCGGTCTCCAGGTCGCGTCGGAGTCGGGTCACCTCGCCGGCGAGCTCGTCGCGCTGGCGGGCGACGCTCTGCGCGGCGGCGAGCGCGGTGCGGAGGTCCTTCTCGGGGACGAAGGCGGGCAGGTCGTTGTGCGTCTCGAGCGTGCGGATCTCCACGGCGCGAATCTCCTCTGTGGAGCGACGCATATCCGGCCACGAAACAGCCGGTCCACTTTCGCGCAGTGGCGTCGAGAAGTTGACTACGCGCGCTGGCCGCGGAGGGCGGCCTGCGCGGCGGCGAGGCGCGCGATGGGGACGCGGAAGGGCGAGCAGCTCACGTAGTCGAAGCCCTCCTCGTGGCAGAAGCCCACCGACGCGGGGTCGCCGCCGTGCTCGCCGCAGATGCCCACCTTGAGCCCCGGCTTCGCGCCGCGACCCTTCGCGATGGCCATGTGGATGAGCGCGCCGACGCCGTCGCGGTCGATCGTGACGAAGGGGTCGCTCGGCAGCACCCCCTGCGCGACGTAGGCCCCGAGGAAGCGCCCCGCGTCGTCGCGCGAGAGGCCCAGGGTGGTCTGTGTGAGGTCGTTGGTGCCGAAGGAGAAGAAGTCCGCGTGGGCCGCGATCGCGTCGGCCACCACGCACGCGCGCGGCAGCTCGATCATCGTCCCCACGGTGTACGCGACCGCCACGCCCTCGCGCGCGAGCACCGCGTCGGCGACGGCGATGACGCGCGCCCGCAGCTGCGCGAGCTCCGTGGCCATCCCCACGAGCGGGATCATCACCTCGGGGATCACCTTCACGCCGTCGCGCGCGCAGCGGGCCGCGGCCTCCATGAGCGCCCGCACCTGGGCCTCGTAGATCTCGGGGTAGGTGATGGCGAGGCGGCACCCGCGGTGGCCGAGCATCGGGTTGGCCTCGTGGAGGGCCATGACGCGCGTCCGCACGGCGAGGGGCGTCACGCCGAGGGCCGCGGCCACGTCGGCGATCTGCGCGTCCTCCGTCGGGAGAAACTCATGGAGCGGCGGGTCGAGCAGGCGCACCGTCACCGGGAGCCCGTCCATCGCGCGGAAGATGCCCTCGAAGTCGTCGCGCTGCATCGGGACGATCTTGTCGAGCGCGCGGCGGCGCCCCGCCTCCGTGTCGGCGAGGATCATCTCGCGGACGGCGAGGATCTTCGCCTCGTCGAAGAACATGTGCTCGGTGCGGCAGAGGCCGATGCCCTCGGCGCCGTAGCTCCGCGCCGTGGCGGCGTCGTGGGGCGTGTCGGCGTTGGTCCGCACGCGCAGCCGACGGATCTCGTCGACCCAGCCCATGAGCGTCCGGTAGCGCTCGTCGAGGGCGGGGGCCACCTTGGGGACGACCCCGAGGATCACCTCGCCCTTCGACCCGTCGAGCGTGATGATGTCGCCCTTGTGGAGAACCACCTCGCCGTCGCGGGTGCGCGCCACGAGCTCGCCCGTGGCGTAGCGCACGTCGATGTCCGCGCAGCCGGCGACGCAGCACTTGCCCATGCCGCGGGCGACCACCGCGGCGTGCGAGGTCATCCCGCCGCGCGCCGTGAGGATGCCCTTCGCGGCGTGCATGCCGTGGATGTCTTCGGGCGAGGTCTCCAAGCGCACCAGGATGACGGCCTCGCCCTTGGCGGCCATCGCCTCGGCCTCGTCGGCGTGAAACACCACCTTGCCCGTGGCCGCCCCCGGGGACGCCGGGAGGCCCTTCGCGAGCACCTTGCGCGGGGCCTTCGGGTCGAGCGTCGGGTGGAGCAGCTCGTCGAGCTTCTGCGCGTCGACGCGGGCGATGGCCTCGTCGCGGGTGATGAGCCCCTCGCTCACCATCTCCACCGCGATGCGCACCATCGAGCGGGCCGTCCGCTTGCCCGTGCGCGTCTGGAGCATCCAGAGCTTGCCCCGCTGCACGGTGAACTCGATGTCCTGCATGTCGCGGAAGTGCTTCTCCAGCCGGGCCTGGACGGCGAAGAGGTCGCGGTACGCGTCGGGCATCGACTCCTCCATGGAGTCGCCCGACGGGGCGTAGGCGCTCTTGATGAGCGACTGGGGCGTGCGGATGCCGGCGACCACGTCCTCGCCCTGCGCGTTGCGGAGAAACTCGCCGAAGAAGCGGGCCTCGCCGGTGCCCGGGTCGCGGGTGAAGGCCACGCCCGTCGCGCAGTCGTCGCCGAGGTTGCCGAACACCATCGCCTGCACGTTGACCGCCGTCCCCCACCACGAAGGGATGTTGTTGAGCCGGCGGTAGGTGACGGCGCGGGGGTTGTCCCAGCTCCCGAAGACCGCCGTGATGGCGCCCCAGAGCTGCTCCCACGGGTCGCTCGGGAGCTCGCGGCCGGTGCGCTCGCGGATGAGGCGCTTGTAGTCGGCGACGACGCCGCGGAGGGCGGCCTCGTCGAGCTCGGTGTCGAGGCGGAGGCCGCGGCGGCGCTTGGCGTCGTCGAGGATGACTTCGAAGGGGTCGTGGTCGTTCTTGTTGAGGGCCTTGAGGTCCATCACGACGTCGCCGTACATCTGGGCGAAGCGGCGGTAGCTGTCCCAGGCGAAGCGGGCGTTGCCGCTCTGCTTCGCGAGGGCCTCGCAGGTGGCGTCGTTGAGCCCGAGGTTCAGCACCGTGTCCATCATGCCGGGCATCGACGCGCGGGCGCCGGAGCGCACCGACACGAGGAGGGGGTTCTCGGCGTCGCCGAAGCGGGCGCCGGTGGCGGACTCGATGAGGGCCATCGCCGCGCGCACCTCGCCGTCGAGGGCGTCGGGGTAGTGGCGGTCGTGCTCGGTGTAGTGGCGACAGACCTCGGTGGTGATGGTGAAGCCCGGGGGCACGGGGATGCCGAGGTCGGCCATCTCGCGGAGCCCCTGACCCTTGCCGCCGAGGAGGCCGCGCGGGTCGTCGAGGACTTCACCGACCACGCCGGCGCCGAAGGAGTGAACGAGTCGCGTCATGGCCGCGGAGTGTGCGACAGATGCGTGCGCGGGAGCGAGGGGGAAAGCGCGCGCTCAGGGAGCGGACACGAGCGCGAGGCGGCGCACGGGGTCGGCGGGGCCGCGGTCGAAGCACCTCCACGCCGCGATGAAATGGTCGCGGCGCGGGGAGGCGGTGAGCGCGAGGTCGACGGGGTGCTCGCCGATGAGCTTGAAGTGCGCGAGACGAACGCTGGCCGACACCGCCGTCGGGCGTCGCATGAGGTTGGCGACGCCGCGGGGGGACTGGGTGAGTGTGACGATGCCACCATCACGGTCCCAGCACGCTCCGCCGTCGCGGGTGGCTCCGTCGGGCGCGCGGGCCTCGGAGAGCGAGATGAAGTCGGGCGCAGAGGGGGTGAGGCCCACGCGGAGGGCGAGCGTGCGGTGACGGCCGGACTCGATCGAACGGACGCAGTGGAGGATCTGGCCGCGCTCGGGGTGCAGGTCGAAGTCGTCGAGCGAGGTCAACGCGGGCACCGGAGTGACGAGCGCGCTCGTTCCGTCGAGCTCGGCGCGGACGAGGGCGGTGCCGACGTGAAGCAGCAGCGCGGTCGGCGAGACCCACCCGATCACCTGCACGTCGCCGCGTTCGAGGGGCACCTCCGCCACCCGGTCACCACCCCCCGTCACGAACGACACCCGCGGGTCGGCGCGCGGAGCGCCATGGAAGACGATGCCCACGCGGTGACCGTCGGGCGCCAGCGCGCAGTCGACCTGCGCTCGGGCATCCGGCCCACTGGGCATTCGCGGGTCGAGGAGGCTCAGCTCGGTCACGGCGTCGTCGCTGCGCGCGCCGACGAGGAAGGCGCGCGACGTGCGCTGCGACTGCCGGAAGTGCGCCTGTCGTATCAGCACCACGCGGCCGTCGGCCGAGCTCTGCGCCTGCATGGTGAGGCTGTCCCGCGGCACCGCAGCAACGCCCAGCGCGCCGCCGTCGGGGACCGCGTGGCGCGTCACGACGATCCGATCGCGATCGGCCCGAACGACCCGGAGCACCTCGTCGCCGACCCACGAGAGCGCGAAGAAGTCACTCCCGGCGAGCGTGCACACCGTCCGCATCGAGGGGAGCTCGGACACCTGGACGGCGCGCATGTCCGGGCCCTCCACCCACGCGAGGTAGCGCTCCGACGGGGAGAAGGCGAAGCACCCCACCGCGGGGGTGAGCATCTGCAGCCGCTCGCCGACCTTCACCCAGGGGCAGTACGCGTACACGGCCCCTCGCCGCTACCGCCGCGGCGCGGGGGCGGCGGGCTTCGTCGCCACGTACACCACCGCGCGGGCGTTGCCGCGGGCGGGGTTCTCGCGCACGACGGTGAAGCCCGCGCGGGTGAGCTGGCGCTCGTAGCTCGCGAAGTACGCCTCGCCCCACACCGCGAACACCGCGCCCCCCTTCAGCGCCGCGAAGGCCCGCTCGGTGGCGCGGCGCCCGTAGAGCGGGTGGTCGTCGCGCGCGTCGCCGTCGGGGCCGACGTACAGGTCGATCGCGATCGCGTCGAGGCTCGCGGGCCGCGCCTCCCCGAGCACCGCCGCGAAGTCACGGAGCTCCACCGAGACGCGCGGGTCGTCGACGGCGCCCGCGGTGAGCGCCGCCAGCGGGCCGCGGCACCACCGCACGATCACCGGGTTGAGCTCGGCGACGCGCACCGTCCCCGACGGGGGCAGCGCGTCGAGCACCGCCCGCAGCGTGATCGCCATGCCGAGCCCGCCCACCAGCACCCGCGCGTGCGGCCGCTGCTGCAACCCCGCGCAGGCGAGCGCGCCGAGGGCGGTCTCCGAGGCGTGCGAGCGGCTGCTCATCAGCACCCGGCCCTCGTGCGCGATGATGTAGCCCATGGCCTCGTGGTGGCGGAGCACGAGGGGGCCGTCGGGCGTGGCGGCGGTGTCGAGGGTGGTCCAGGGCTTCGTCATGGGCGCCGCGGCCGCGGGAGCATACACGCCTTCGACGCGCGCCGTGCGCCACGTTTTTTGCGCCCGTCTGCGCGCGCCACGGCCGTACATTCGCGCCATGCGCTACCCACCGATCGCCGCCGCGCTGATGGCCCTCGGGGGCTGCGCCTCCGCGCCCGCCGCGTCGCCCGCGAGCCCTGTGAACGTCTCGGTCCCCACCGCCCCGACGGCGCCGTCGCCCGCTGTTGTCGCGTCGTCGCCCGCGGTGGCGCCGCTCACGCCGGGCACCTTCGGCCCCGGGCTCTACGAGCCGGAGTTTCGTCACGGCGACGTGCGTCGGTACCGCTCGTACCTGTTCTTCGCCGACGGTCGCTTCGAGTATCGCATCGCGGGCTACGAGCGCCTGCCGAGCGTCGCCTGCTCCTTCCGCGACGCCGTCGCCTACGGCGGAACCTGGCGGCGCGAGGGCGACGCCGTGCGGCTCCACGTCACCTGGGAGGACACCATCCGCGGCGGCCACGCCGTCGAGAGCCCGGAGCGCGGCTGCACCGAGGAGGGCGGCGCGTTCTTGCGCACCACGCTCCAGGCGCCGCGCGGGGTCTCGCTCGCGCTCGGCGCCTGCGCGACGGGCTTCCTCCACGAGGAGGCTCCGTGCGTCCTGCTCGACGGCGCCCCCTGGTACCGCACCTCGCCCGAAGGAACCGACGCGCGCGACGCCTGGTACGCCTGGTGCGCCGCGCTCCCGGCGTCGCAGCGCACCGCGCTCTGCCACAACCGCCGCTGACGCTCAGCGCCGCGGCAGCGTGTGGACGAGCATCCCGTCGACCATGTCGCCGCCGTCGAAGAAGACCGCCGCCGCGTCGCCCGGACACGCCCGGATGCACTGCCCGCTGGCCATGAAGCACTGACGGTTGCAGGTGCGCTCGCTGCTCGACGAGCGGCAGCGCTCGATGCAGTTGTTCATCGTGCGATCGCAGGCGGCGTTGCAGCGCACCGGGTCCTGGCTCTCGGCGCTCTGCACCGCGCCGTCTTCGCCGAGGGTGACCCGCGCGGGCTGAGCGACCGGCGGAGCTCCGCCCGGGCGCCGCGGGCCGATGCGACGGGGCACCACGCGGC
>JBILLV010000555.1:0-4136 GCA_044375895.1 Polyangiales bacterium
CGCTCGCGGCCCTGTCGGCGCGGCCCGCGGCGAGCTGCGCGTCCCTCGCCGACGAGGCCTACGCCTCCCACGCGCCCTGCTACACCGCGGCCGACAACTCCTTCTGCACGCTCCCGCCGGAAGACCAGGGTCGCCTCGCGATCCTCCTGCGGCCGTACTTCTCCGACCCGCGCGTCTCCGCCCAGATTCGTGCGGTGACGGAGGTCTGCGCGCGCCCGACGCCGTAGCCGCACACCCGCGGCTCACACTGCGGTACACCTCTTCGGGATGACCCTCCTCCGAGCGTTGCCCCTCGCGACCCTCCTGTTCGCGTCGTCGTGCTCCGACGCGCCCGCGCCCTCGCCTGCGCCCGACGGCTCCGTGTCCCCCGACGTCGCCTCGCCCGACGGCGCTTCCCTCGACCGCCCGGACGACGTCACGCCGCCGCCGGGTCTCCAGCTCCGCGCCCACGCGGTGAACATCGTCGACCCTGAGGCCGCGATGGAGGCGAGCCGCTACGTGCTCTCGCAGTCCCCGGAGCTGTACCGCGCGGCGGAGGTCTTCTACACGCACTTCGCGGACGAGTACGACTTCCTCTACGTGTTCAGCGACGGGCCCGTGGACGGCGCGACGGCCGCCGCGCGCTTCACCGTGGTGCGGCGCCCGGTGATTCCGGGGACGGGCATCGTGCGGGCGACCAACAACGCGCGCTACCCCGCTGCCGCGACGCGCCTCCGCGGCGCCATCGGGGTCAATTTCAACGCCGTCGGCAACGGCCCCACGCTCCACGAGACGCTGCACTACTGGTCGATGTTTCTTAACGCGAGCTTCGGCTTCGGGCGCGACCGCGACCAGAACTTCGGCGCCCATTGGGGCGTCGCGAGCGTCAACGGCCAGCACGGCGGCTTCGACGCCTCCACCCTGCGCTGCGTGCGCCCCGCCGACGCGCAGCCGCCCGGCTGTATGCCCGACCCCGACGGCATCACGCGCATCACCGTGGGCACCTTCGGCCCCAACGCCAACGGCGGAGACAGCCGCCCCTACGCGCCCATCGAGCTGTACCTCATGGGCCTCCTCCCGCGGGCCGAAGCGGGCGGCCCCTTCGTCGTCCTCGACGGCGCCCACTTCGTCTCCAACGACGCCGCCACCCGCCGCATGACCTTCGAGATCACCGGCTCGCACAACGTCTCCCTCGCCGACATCGTCACCGCCCACGGCGAGCGCGCCCCCGCCACCGCGGAGGAGCGATCGTTCCGCGCGGCCTTCGTGGTCTTCTCCGCGGCGCCCGTGAGCGCTGCGCGGATGGACGCGCTCGAGCGGTGGGCGTCGATCTTCGGCAACGACACGCCCCACCCCTCGCTGTATTCCTTCGAGCGGGCGACGGGCGGGCGCGCGACGCTTTCGACCCGCCTCGGCGCGGCGCGTTGAGGCGCCCCTCGCGACGCGTCGGGCATGTGTGTATCGTCGCCGCGATGACGCCCCCTCGGGCCGCTCGCGCCGCGGCTGTCCTCTCCCTCCTCCTCGCGCTCGTGCGCTGCGCCGAGACCGGTGAGCTCCTCCCCACGTGCACCGCCGGCCGCAGCCGCTGCGTCGCGCAGGTGAGCGTCGGGGCCCGCTTCGCCTGCGCCGCCCTCCTCGACCGCACGGTGTGGTGCTGGGGACGCAACGACGAGAGCCAGCTCGGCTACCCCACCACGGAGCTCTGCCCCATCGAGGTCACGGCGGGTCAGACGCGTCAGGTCGCCTGCCACACCTTCCCCTTCCAGGTGAACGACCTCGACCGCGTCACCCGCGTGGCCGTCGGCGACAGCTTCGCCTGCGCCCTCCGCGACGACAAGACCGTCCGCTGCTGGGGCGGCAACGCGGCGGGCCAGCTCGGCAACGGCGCCACCGCCCCCTCCCCGCGCCCCGTCGCCGTACGCGGCCTCGCCAACGTCACGGCCGTCGCCGTGGGGGCTCGCCACGCCTGCGCGCTCGTCGGCGGACGCGTGTCGTGCTGGGGCGCCAACGACCGCGGTCAGCTCGGCCGAGAACCCTCCGCGCGACGCTGCACCACGCTCGACGGCGAGGTGCCGTGCGAGGTCGATCCGATGCCCGTGGAGGGGCTGGTGGATGTCACGGCCATCACCGCGGGGGCCGCCCACACCTGCGCCCGCACCGTCGACGGCTTCGCGGTGTGCTGGGGCGACGCGCGCTACGGTCAGCTCGGCGTCGGCGAGGCGTCGAGCGCGCCGGGGCCCATTCCGCGCTCGGCGCTCGACGGCGAACTCCCGCTCCTCGACGTCGTCGAGGTGGCCGCGGGGGCGTGGCACACCTGCGCGCGCAACGCCGCCAACCACCTCTGGTGCTGGGGCCGCGGCGACCACGGCGAGCTCGGCACGCCGCCGCCGCGCATGACCCCAGAGGGGTGCATGGCCCCCTGCGCCACGCAGCCCACGAGCGTCGAAGGCTACGCCGCGCCGCCCATGGACGCTGGCGCCGCCGACGCCAGCGCCGACGCCTCCACCGATGCCGCCGAAGCAGACGCCCCGCGCGACGACGCCCGCGCCAGCGACGCGAGCACCGACGCCGAAGACGCAGACGTTGCGGATGCAGGTGACGCCGCCGAGGAGCTCCCGCCCGTCGTCCCTCCCGCGCCGCGCGCCCTCGCCGCGGGGGGATCGTTCTCGTGCGCGCTCCTCAACGACGGCACGGTGCGGTGCTGGGGCGACGACAGCGACGGGCAGCTCGGCGACGGCCGCCGCGTGCGTGACGGGCAGCCTCCGACGCTCGTCATCGCCACGCCCGGCGCCGCGCGCAACAACCCCCTCCAGGGCGTCACCGCGGTGGCTGCGGGGAGCGCCTCGGCCTGCGCGCTCCTCGGCGATCGGAGCCTGCGCTGCTGGGGTTCAAACCAGGCGGGGGCCCTCGGCAACGGCAACGTCAACCCTCAGTCGGGCCCCGTGCCCGTGACGTGGTGAACCCCATGCGTCGACCCGCGGCCGCCCTCACCGTGCTCAGCCTCGCCGCGTGCGCCGCGGACGTTGACATGGCCGCGCCGGTCGCTCCGACGCCCGTGTGCGAAGGGGCGGTGTGCGTGCGACCGGGGACGTGCACGCCGGGCCAGGCGTCGGCGCAGTTTCGCGGCCAGGACACGCTCCCCGCCACCGTGTCGCCATCCGCGCGTCTGCCCGCGCGCGTCACCTTCACCAACTGCTCGGGCATCCCCTGGACGCGCGACCGCTTCGCCCTCACCTTCGCCACCACCGCCCTCGGCGTCCCCTGGAACCTCCGGCGCATCCCCTTCCCCTTCGACATCGCCCAGGGCGCCGAGGTCACGCTCCGCTTCGAACTCGTCGCGCCCTCGCTCACGGGCGCGTACCCGGTGCAGTGGGCCGTCTCTCAAGAGGGCGTCGAGACCTACCAGGAGCACTCGCCCGAGCAGGTGGTCCGCGTCCTCGCGCCGGCCGACTGCGCCGAGGCGGGGCCCGCGATCCGGTTTCGCAGCCAGGTCGCGCCGCAGCCCTTCCTCGCCGCGGGAGAGCCCTTTCGCGCGAGCGTGACCTTCTCCAACTGCAACACCGAGCCGCTCACGCGCGACGGCCAGTGGCAGCTCGTCTCGCGGGCGACGCCCGACGACAGCTGGGGCACGCGTCGCGTCGAGCTCCCCTTGGACATCCCGCCCGGCGCCGAGGTGACCTTCCCGCTGGAGCTCACCGCCCCCACCCGCCCGGGGCGCTACCCCTTCGCGTGGCAGGTGGCGCGCGCGGGCGTCGGCGTCGGCGAGACCTCTCCCCTCGTCGAACCCGTGGTGCTCGAAGCCGCCGACTGCACCGGCGCCAACACCCCCGTCCGTTTCGTGCGGCAGTCGGCGCCGCCCTCGACGGTCGATCCCGGTCAGGGTTTCGACGTGCGGGCCACCTTCGCCAACTGCTCGATGGGCGTGTGGGACGGCACGAACGCGCTCGACTCCGCGCTCGCGGGCGGCGCCCGCACGTGGGGCGCCGGGCCGGTCAGCCTGCCGCTCCCCGTGGGGCCGGGCTTCGCGATCGAGGTGCCGTTTCGCGTGCGCGCCCCGGAGTCTCCGGGACGTCACCCGTACCGCTGGGGAATCACCGGGCCGCAGGGGCTCCTCGACGAGCCCTCACCCGCGATGGACATCACCGTGCGGTGCATCC
>JBILLV010000557.1:0-4122 GCA_044375895.1 Polyangiales bacterium
AGCGCGATGACCGCGGCCGTCACGCCGAACGACCACGCCAGCGCGTGCGTGCGCTTCGGGCGCAGCAGCTCCAGGTAGTGCGGCGACGTCACCCACAGCGCGAGCCCGTGCCGCGAGATCTGGACGTACGGCGCGACGCGCGACATCCACGGCAACAGCGCGAGCACCACCGCGAGGTTGCGCGAGAGGTAGTGGTAGTTGAACAGCCCCCAGCGGTTGATGCGCTCGGCCCAGCGCACCTGGAGGTAGCGGTACCCCGGGTCGCGCCAGTCGTCGAAGCGAACCTGGTTGAGCACCATGTACAGCCCGATGAAGCCCAGCACCGGGAGGGCGAAGCGCACGAAGGGCTTCACCGCCGCCCGCCAGTCGGTCCCCCGCACCCACGCGACGAGCCGGTCGAAGGCCGAGGCTTCGTCACCGGGCTCCGTGGCGTCGGCGCGGCGGTGCACGCGCACCAGCTCCATGCCGAAGAACAGCGTCGACAGCAGCATCGACGTCCGCGTGTGGAACATCAGCCCCGCCAGCACCCCCGCCAGCACCGGCCGCTCGCAGTCGAGGGCCGCGAGCAGATAGCCCGCCCCGAGCGCGCAGCCGACGACGTGGGCGACGAACCACACCGACCCCTGCACCGCGGTGTAGAAGTACACCGAGCCGAAGGCGAAGAGGGCGGTGAGGGCGAGGTTCTCCTTCCAGGAGCGGAGCGCGTAGCCCTTGCGGGAGAGCTTCTCGAGGAAGGCGTAGAGCAGCGCCGGGGCGATGCCCGCGAGGAGGCCGTCGAGCGCCCGGTTGGGGAAGTTGCGCCCGCCCACCGCCACCGCCGGCGCGTACACCACCGCGGGAAACGACGGGAACGGCACGAACCACTTGTTGTTGTACCGCGCCCAGTCGTTGCCGCCGCCGCCGGGGGGGCAGGTCTCGCCCGGGCGCACCGCGTCGGGGCCGCAGCGGACGGCGAGGGTGCGGTGGAGGTAGGCGTCGGCGAGGTACGAGAAATGGTTGTCGGGCGAGGGCCTCGCCACCCGATCGGCCATGAAGCCCAGGTACACGGCGACGGAGACGGCGTAGATCACCATCGCCACCTTGCGAACCATCGGCCGATCGGACGTCGCGGGAGCCTCACTCATGGCGACGGCTCTCTACCAGCGCGGCGCACCGTGAGGCAATCGCCCGCTCTGAGGCACCGCCGCTCTTGACGCGCGCCTCGCGTCACTCTAGGAGCGCATGCCGAAGGACGGACCCGAAATGCCCGTGACCCGCGAAGCCCTCCTCGAAGCCGTCTCCGGCGTGATCGATCCGGTGGTGAACAAAGCCCTGCGCGACCTCAACGCCGTGCGCGACGTGGTGGTGGAGGGCGACACCGCGCGCGTCACCGTCGACCTCCTCTCCCCGGCCTCCGGGGCCAACGAGCGCATCCTCGGCGACATCCGCAAGGCCGCGGAGGCGCTCGGCGTGAAGTCCCTCGACCTCCAGACGGGCAGCGCGGTGCGCACCCGCCAGGTGTCCGGCGACGACCCCTGCCCCGAGGTGAAGAACGTCATCCCCGTGATGTCGGGCAAAGGGGGGGTGGGCAAGAGCACCGTCGCCGCCAACCTCGCCCTCGCCCTGCACCGGGCGGGCGCGCGGGTGGGCCTGCTCGACGCGGACATCTACGGCCCGAGCGTCCCCACGATGCTCGGCATCATGGGCCGACCCATCTCGCGCGACGGCAAGTCCATCGACCCGCTCGAGCGCTTCGGCATGAAGATCATGTCGATCGGCTTCCTCCTCGAAGACCCGCACACGGCGGTGGTGTGGCGCGGGCCGATGATCCAGGGGGCGCTCCAGCAGTTTCTGAAGGACGTGACCTGGGGCAAGCTCGACTACCTCATCCTCGACCTGCCGCCGGGCACGGGGGACGTGTCGCTCACGCTCTTCCAGCGGCTCAAGGTGACGGGCGCGGTGATCGTGACGACCCCGCAGGACGTGGCCCTCATGGACGTCTACAAGTCCGTGAGCATGTGCCAGAAGATGAACGTCCCCATCCTCGGCGTGGTGGAGAACATGAGCTTCTTCCTCGACAGCGCGGGGGTGAAGCACGAGATCTTCGGGCGCGGCGGCGGCGCGCGGATGGCGGAGTTCGCGAAGGCCCCGCTGCTGGGGCAGATCCCGCTCGACTCGCTGGTTCGCGAGTGGGGCGACAACGGGACGCCCGTGGTGCAGGCCCAGCCCGCGTCGCCCGTGGCCAAGGCCTTCCGCGACATCGCCGAGCGCCTCGCCGACCGGGTGACCACGGAGCTCTTCGACGCGTACGGCGGCGTGGCCCCCACGGCGGGCCCGAAGCGCCTCCCCATCCTCCGATAGTCGATCCTGTCCCACGGCTTGTGGGATACTCCAGCGCCCGACGATGCCCACGCTCCGCCGCCCCACGGTGACGCTCCACTACGACGACGTGGG
The DNA here is from genome assembly GCA_044375895.1 of Polyangiales bacterium. GTDB lineage: Bacteria > Myxococcota_A > Polyangia > Polyangiales > CAISKJ01. The sequence goes on from JBILLV010000557.1 coordinate 2,434, forward strand.
GCCACGCGACGCCCCGACGGTGGTGCTCCTCCACTCGCTCCTCTGCGACCGGACGATGTACGAGCCGCTCGCGGCGGAGCTGTCGGGCACCCACCGCGTGCTCAACCTCGACCTCCGCGGGCACGGCCGCTCGACCCCCGCGTCGTCGCTCTACTCGCTCGACGCGCAGTGCGACGACATCCCCGCGCTCCTCGACGCTGCGGGCGTCGCGCGGGCCACGCTGGTGGGGCTCTCCTGGGGCGGAATGCTCTCGATGCGGGCCGCCCTCTACCACCCGACGCGGGTCGCCGCGCTGTGCCTCCTCGACACGAGCGCCGAGCCCGAGAAGCCCGCCGACCGCGTGCGCTTCACGGCCATGGCGGGGGTGTTTCTCGCGGCTGGGGTGGTGCCGACGATCGACGCGATCGTGCGGAAGAAGATGTTCTCCGACGGCTTCATGGCGCGCTCGCCGGAGGCGGTCGAGGCCTTCAGCGCGCGGGTGCGCGGGGCGTCGCGGGAGGGGCTCTTCCAGGCGACGCAGGCGGTGGCGCTGCGGGGCAACCTCCTGCCGCTGCTCGGCGACGTGCGCGTCCCCACGGTGGTGATCGTCGGCGACGAAGACTGGGCGACGCCGCCGTCTCGGGCCGAGCGCATCGCGGCGCGCATCCCGGGGGCCACGGTGGAGAAGCTGCGGGGCACCGGGCACCTCAGCGCCGTCGAGCAGCCCGAGCTGGTGAACCTCGCGGTGCGGTCGTTCCTCGAACGCGCCGGGAGCGGCTGAGGCGAGGCCGCGATGATGTACGCGCTCGCGGTGCTGGTGGCTGCCTCCGTGGTGGGGCTCATCGTGGTCGCTCGGGCCACGCGCCGCCTGGACGCGAAGGAGTCGGGCTCGCTGTCGGCCCTCGCGGAGTCGCTGGTGTGGTGCGACGGCGACCTCTCGCCCAACGGTCGACGGGTGCTGCTGGTGGAGCCCGCGGCGACGTCGTTCGTGTCGTCGACGGGGTCGCCGGAGGGGGCGGCGTGGTTCGCCGCGGGCTGCCCCATCGACGAGAAGGAGCTCGTGACGCGCCTCCCCGAAGAGCCCGTGAAGGAGAAGGTGTCGTGGTCGCTGACGGGCGACGAGGTGGCGCGGCTCCGTCAGGGATTCACGCCCGCTGCGCTGGAGGACAAGTGGCGCATCGTCACGCTGCCCGTGGAGGACGGCGAGCGGGTGTTCCTCTTGCGGAGCTGGACGGGCGCGCTGGTGTACGTGCTCGACCTCGCGCCGCACGGCGTCCGGTGGGTGTGGCGCGGCGCGAAGGACCCCCTCGGGGTGGAGATCGCGCGGGCCATCACGGACGGCTACGCGCTCGACAAGCCGTGCGTGATGCCGGCGCCGCGTGAGCTCGGCGACGACAAGCTGCGGCTCATGACGTGGGGGCTCCAGATGGCGGGGCGGCGCTGCAAGGCCGTGGAGCCGCTGGCCGCGGGCTGATCACTCCGGGTCGCAGACAGCGTTCCAGATGGTTCGCAGCAACGGTCCCGATGGTTCGCAGCAACGGTCCCGATGGTTCGCAGCAACGGTCCCGATGGTTCGCAGCAACGGTCCCGATGGTTCGCAGCAACGGTCCCAGGGTTCGCCGAGCGCTCACCCTGGGCTAGCATCGGATCGCCCGCAAAGCCGGGCTCCCTCGTCGCAGACCCTCACTGGTTCTCCATGAGCCCGGCTCT
>JBILLV010000556.1:0-4122 GCA_044375895.1 Polyangiales bacterium
CTCGGCCTCGCCTTCCGCCTCCGCCTCGCCGTCGCCGCCCCGATGAACGCCCACCCCTTCACCCGGCTCATCCCCCAGGCGATGGACCTCTTCTGCGGCCCGGTGATGTCGTGGCTCACCGGGCGGCGCCACCTCACGGTGTATTTCACCGATTTCCAGGGGTGGTTCAACCTCGCGCTCTCGGCCCTGATGCCGCTGGTGTTCTTCACCCACGCGCGGCTGCTCTTCGACGACGCGCGCAAGGCCCTCGTCGCCGCGGCCCTCATGGCCCTGCTCCCGATGCACATCCGCTTCGCCAAGAGCGACGTGATCTTCGTCCTCTCGCTGGTCAACTCCTCGCTCACCTTCGCGACCATCTACGGCGCCCTCTCCGACCCGTCGCGCGCGTGGCGGGTCGTGTGCAGCGTCGCGCTCCCCGTCCTCTCGGTGGCCACCTACCTCTCGCGCCCCGAGAACTACGTCTTCGCCCTCCTCGACCTCGGCGCCCTCGCGCTCTACCTCCGCGCGGACGTCCCCCGCCGCCGCGTGGCCCTCGCCGCCGTCGCCATCGCCGGCGCCGCGGGCTACGCCGTCGCCACCGACCTCCTCACCCGCTACGGCCAGAACGTCTCCGAGGGCCTCAGCCTCCGCACCTTCGTCCACGCGTGGGAGATCGCCACCGACCTCCAGTACAACACCCTCCTCAACGTCTCGATGACGCCGCCGCCGCTCCCGGCCCTCGCGCTCGTCGGCGTCGTCACCCTCTGGCGCGCGGGGGAGCGTCGCAAGGCGGTGTTCCTCGTCGGGTGGCTGGTGAGCTTCTTCGTGGTCAACTCGTACGTGCGCGCCCCCACGGTGACGATGCAGGCGCGCTACCACCTCAACCTCGTCTCCCCGCTCGTCCTCCTCGCCGCCGCGGCGCTCCCCGCCGTGCGTCGCCTCCCCGACCTCGCCCAGGGCGCGCTGGTCGCGTGGCTCGCGCTCTCCCCCGTGCTGCACCGGGAGTTCATCCGCGACGTGGACTTCACCGAGGCCCACGAGCACGCCTTCCTCCGTCGCCACCGTCACCTCTTTCGAACGCAGTGCACGGTGCTCGAGTTCGGCCCCGCCTTCGACCTCCCCGCCGCGCGCTACACCCTCGGGCTGCGCGCCCCGCGCCTGAGCCTGGTGCTCCGCGACGGCGCCACGGGCGAGGCCACGGGCCGACAGATCGGCGCGTTTCCTCCGGGCGGCGGCGCCGAGGCGCTGGAGGATTTCTCGCTCCCCGCGGCCGTCGTCGCGCGGCCCCCCCCCTGCACCTACTACTACGAGAGCGCCGCCTGCTGGACGCACGGCCCGTCGCCCGGCGCGCGCGCCCCCGCGTGCGAGGCGATGCACCAGCGCTTCCGCCTCACGCTCGTGGGGGAGGAACACCACCCGCTCCGCCCCCTCGACGACATCATCCTGGTGCGGGCGTACACGGCGCCCGACGGCAGCCGCTCGATGCGTCGGGTGGCCACCGACCGCCGCGACCTCCACCTCGCGCTCTACCGCGTCGACGCGCGCTGAGGGCTACGACTGCCCGTCGGGCTTGTCGTCGCTCGTCGGGCGGCGGGGCTCCACCTTGATCGGGTGGTCGTCGCGCTTCGCGAGGTCGACGTCCTTGTCTTCGCCCTCCTTCAAGCCCCGCTTGAAGTTGCTCAGGCCCGACCCGATGCTGCGACCGAGCTCCGGGATCTTCGCCGCGCCGAAGAGCAGCACGACGATGACGAGAATGATCAGAAGCTCCGGAGCGCCCATGCCAAACATCGCGACACCTCGGGAGGAGGCGTAGCACCCACCGCGACAGGGTTTCAACGGGTACACTCGCTCGGCCCATGGATCGCCCCCGCGCGCTGGTCGTCCACCCCCCGCTGTCGATCGCCCGCGATTTCATCGATTACCCTTATTTCTCCGACCTCGGCGCCGTCCAATGCGCCGCGGTCCTCCGCGCGCAGGGCTGCGACGTGGCCCTCGTCGATGCGTTCGCGCTCCCGGGCTCGGGGCTCACCTGGCGCCCCGACGGCCGCGCGCACCTCGGGGCGTCGGTCGACGAAATCCTCGCGGTCGCCTCCCTCGTCGAAGCGCCCGACGCGGTGGTGGTGGCGCACACGGTCTTCCACCGCCCGCCGCACCGCGACGACGTGCTCGCGGCCCTGTGCGACGGGCTCCGCGCGCGCTTCCCCGCGGCGGCGATCGTCCTCGCCGACCTCTACCAGTCGGGTCAACACTACGTCGACGCGCCGGGCGCCGCGGTGCTCGCGGCCTACCCCGCGTGCGACGCCTACGTGCAGTACGAGGGCGAGCGGACGGTCGCCGAGCTCGTCCTCCGCGCCCGCGCCGAGCGCCCTTCAGGGCACCACCGCGGCGTCGAACCTCCCGCCCTCGACGCGCTCCCGCCGCCGGCCTGGGACCTCGTCGATCTCCCCGCCTACGAGCGCTTTCACGCGCGCGTCGTCGAGCGTTTGGGGCGCGGGCGGTGGGCCTTCCCCCTCGACGGCCGCACGCTCCCGATGGTGACCTCGCGGGGCTGCCCCTTCACCTGCGCCCATTGCAGCTCCAACCCGGGCCGCGCGGAGGGGGCGCCGAAGACGCAGCGGCGGCTCTCCGCGGAGGCGCTGCGGGCGCGGCTCACGGCCCTGGTGCGCGACCACGGCGCGACGCGGGTGGAGGTGCTCGACGAGCTGGTCAACGTCAACGAGCGCCACTGGGAGGCGTTTCTCGACGCGGTGGCGTCGCTCGGTGTCCGCTTCGACGTGCCCAACGGGATGCGCGCCGACTACCTCTCGGCCGAGCACCTCCGGCGCATGAAGGGCCGCGTGGCCACCGTGAGCGTGAGCGCCGAGAGCGGCGTGCAGCGCGTCGTCACCGAGGTGGTGGGCAAGCGCCTCGACCTCCGGGAGATCGTGCGGGTCGCGCGCGAGGCCCATGAGGCCGGGGTCCCGCTGATGATCCATTACATCGTCGGGATGCCCGGGGAGACGGAGCCGGAGGTGCGGGCCACGCTCGATTTCGCGCTCGACCTCTTCGCCCGCTACGGCGCCACGCCCGCGGTCCAGTTCGCGACGCCGCTGCCGGGGACGGCGCTGGCGAAGGGGCGCTCGCTCCCGGTGGTGCTCGACTGGGGCCCTCACTTCCAGACGATGCCGTCGCAGCCCGACGCGCTCGTCTCGCCCGACGCGCTCACGGCGCTGCGCGGAGATTTCGACCGCCGCGTCGCCGCCCTCCGAACCCCACCCTCCAAGGCCATGACCCACCCGTCCCAGCTCCAACCGCCGCGCGACCTCACCGTCCCCGACGAGGGGTCGACCACCGCGCGCGACGTGCTCTCGCGCTCGCTCCGTCGGCTGATGGGCGAGTGGCGGGCGATGCTCCGCGCGACCCCCTGCGACCCCGACGAGCGCGCCGAGACCGAGCGCTACGCGGCCCTGATGGAGGGCGTGTTCGCGAAGGCGCCGGCCCTCGCGGCGAGCCTGGTGCGGCGGCCCACGGTGTCGACGCTGGTCCGCTGCCTGCGCAACGCGCTGCGCTCGAAGGACGACGCTCGCCTCGACCCGCTCGCGCTCTCGCGCTCGCTGCGCGCCCAGGTGGGATTCGAACTCGCGCTCCTGGGCGAGCTGCCGGGCGAGCTGGTGGTGACGCGCCCGCCGTCCCGTCTCCTGTCGCTCGCGGCGCGGGCGGCGGTGGACGTCCCCGCGGGTCCGTTCACGTTTGCGAACGGCGTCGCGCTGCCGTCACGAACGAACCCCTACGTCCCCGTCGCGGGCGAGCTCGTGCTGGCGCTGGACGACCTCAACCCCCTCGCGATGTACGAGGCCCACCCCGACAAGCAGGGCAACGCGATCGACCTCGGCGGACGGAGCGCGGAGGCGTGGCGCGACGTGCTCCGTGAGTCTCTGGCGCTCATCGGCGAGCACCTGCCGACGCTGCGCGGGGAGATCGACCTGTTCATCCACCAGTTTGTGCCCGTGGGGTACGACGACCACAAGCACCTGTCAGCGTCGTACCAGGAGAGCATCGGGACGATCTACCTCACGCTCCACCCCAACCTCATGACGATGACCGAGGCGATCATCCATGAGTTTTCGCACAACAAGCTCAACGCCCTCTTCGAGCTCGACGCGC
>JBILLV010000558.1:0-4094 GCA_044375895.1 Polyangiales bacterium
CCGCTGCCGCCCGCGGTGTCCACCGTCCCCTGCGTACGAACCGTCGCCCCCGCCGCCGCGAGCGCCCCGGGACTGCCCGCCGCGCCCACCGCGCGGCCGTCTCCAGGCGTCCCCACGGCGCCGCGCTGCCCACGGAGCGAGCCCGCCTCTCGCGCGGCCTGTGTCGGCCCGGAGGGCGGCGGGGTGCTCGCCGTCGCCGCCCGGTTGGGCGAACGGGCGGCCTCGGCGCGCGGCGGCCGGGGCGTCGGGCGAGCGGGCGGCGTGTCGCGCGGCTGCCCCGCCACATTGATCGCCTCGCGGCCCTCGATGTGACGCTCGGCGGCGCGCTCCTGCGAGCGGCGGATGGTCTCCTCGGCGACGTTGTTGTTGGTCTGGGCGAGCAACCCGTCGGGCGCGGCCTGGTCATTTCCCTGCGCCTGGTTGGCCCACTGCTGCGCGCGATCGGGCATCGGCGGCGCCACCCGCGGAATCACCCGCACCGGCGCCTCAGGGGGCGGCGGGGGCGGCGGTGGTGGCGGGGCCCGCCGCGCCAGCGGGTCGTCGTCTTCGGGCGTCGGACGCACGCCCGCCGAGCGCTCTCGGTCCGTCGGTGGGGTGTGCGTCGGGGACGGTGTGGGGACGGCTTCGGTAGGCGTCGGCGCCGTGGCCGAGGGGTTGGGGCGCACCGCGTCGGCGGGCTCGAACTCCAGCTCGATGGGCGACGAGCCCATGGCGATGCGTGGGGCGGGGGCGCTCCGCACGATGCGTCGGGCCACCTCGCGGACGCCGCTCACCGTCCCCGAATGGAGGAGCGCGGAGACGCCCAGCCACACGAGCAGGGGGACATGGCGGCGCTCGCGCGGCATCGCCGGGTGCTCTAACACCGGCGTGGGGCTACGGCAATCCGCGCGATCGAAGCGCCTCCCAGCGCGCCCGCCACCCCTCCGGGAGCCGCACCACAAACTCCGCCCGCACGCCCGCCACGGCCTCGCCCAGCACCGCGCGCCGATCGCTCCGCGGCGTCGCGACCCGGAGCGCGGCGAGGTAACGCGTGAAATCCGCGAAGTCGTCGCCCATCCCCGCGGACACCGCGTCGCGGAGACGCTTGAGCAATGACGGGGCGGTGCCGCCAGAGCTGAAGGCGGCGGTGACGGTCCCCGCGTCGGCGACGGCGACGTGGGCGTAGTTGGAGCGATCGGGCTGGTCGATGCAGCACACGACGAGGTGGTGCGCGGCGGCGCGCTCGGCGACCCAGGCGGAGAGGGCCTCGTCGCGCGGGCTCGACACGACGACGAAGGGCCGGGCCGCGAGGTCGGCCTCGACGGGCTCGCGGGGGTGCCAGACGAGGCCCTCGGCGCGCACCCAGGATTCGAAGTCGGCGTCGAGCGCGGGCCACACGACGGTGACCCGCGCGCCGCAGCGGTGGAGCCGTTGGGCCTTGGCGTACGCCTCGCCGTCGCCGCCGATCACCAGCGCGGCGCGGTCGGTGACGGTGAGGGCGACGACGAAGGCCGGGCGCTCGGTCACGTCCCGCAGTTGAAGCTCGCGTTGACGGTGCGGACGGTGCCCGAGTTGAGCTCGTTGCACGCGGTGCCATTGAAGCGAATGACGCGGTTGGTGGCGTCGGCGTACGTCCAGCCGTTGGTGGCGTCGCGCGGCACCATGCGGCCGTCAAACTGGACGGTCACCAGGTCGGGGCGCGACGGCGCGGACGAGAGCCCGTAGGTGCAGCTCGTGGTGGCCGCAGTGATGGCCCGCAGCGCCGCCTCCAGCGTCGACGTCGAGCTCGCCTCGTAGAACTGCGTGAGCCCCGAGCGCGCCCGACCGCCCGCCTGCGCCATCGCGTTGAGCGAGGGGTACAGGGTGAGGTCGCCGCCCGGAATGCCGAGCACGAAGGTGTCGGCCCGGTGCGCCGAGCGGATGTACGAGATCTGCGAGACCACCTGGGCGACCGTGCTGCCGCAGTTGGGCGCGCCGTCGGTCGCGAGCACGACGAAGCGGCGCCGCGGCGACGGGTTGGTGCGGAAGTAGAGCTCGGCGGTCTGGAGGGCGGCGAGCGTCGGCGTGAGCGCGGTGTTGGGCGGCGCGCGGGCCGCGAGGAACGACGAGATCACCGACGCCGCGGGCTGCACCACCGGGACGTGGGGCGACGCGCGGACGCCGCACATGTCGGGCTCGGGGTAGATGACGAGCCCCATGTAGAGCTGCGTGTCGAGCGCCGGGAGCACCGCGCGGACGGCGGAGACGAGGGCGTTCCACCGCGTGGTGCCGTCGGGGGTGCGGGAGTTCATCGAGCCCGAGCGGTCGACGACGAAGAGGACGTCGGCGGGCGTCGTGGTGAGCGTGAAGCGCTGGCCGCCCGTCATGCACGGCCGGCACTCCAGCGCGCCGGCGCAGCGCGCGTCGGTGCAGTCGACGCGGCCGTTGCAGTCGTTGTCGACGCGGTCGGAGCAGTCCTCCGACGAGGGGAGCGTCTGCATCTCGCAGCCGCCCCAGGTGGAGCCGAAGGTGGGGTTGGCGATGCAGCTCTGCATCCCCATGCGGCACGCGCCGATGCCCGCCGAGCCGACCGGACCCTCATAGCAGGGGCGCGTCTGGCCGGGGCGGCACTGGCACTCCTCGTCGTTGCGCCCGTCGCAGTCGTTGTCGAGCCCGTCGCACATATCCGGCGTCGGGAGCTGCTCGCCCATGCAAGGCCCCCACGCGGACTGTCCGCCGACGCCCATCACGCAGGTCTGCATCCCGTCACGGCACAGCCCCACGCCGCGCGTCGCCGGCGGGCCGCCGTAGCACCCGCGCGTCTCGCCGAGGCGGCAGATGCAGCCCTCGTCGATCTCGCCATCGCAGTCGTTGTCCTGCATGTCGCAGGTCTCGATGCCCGGCATCCCGGAGCCCATGCAGGCCGACCAGTTGCCAAACTCGCCCGTCCCCTCGCAGGTCTGCGAGCCGCGGGCGCAGGGGCCGCGCCCGGCGAAGTTGGGGTTGCCGACGAAGCACGGCTGCATCGCCATCGGGAGGCACGGACAGTCCTCGTCGACCCGGCCGTCGAGGTCGTTGTCGAGGCCGTCGTCGCAGCGCTCGGGCATCGACGGAGCCGGCCCGACGCCGCCGCCATCGCCCGTCGTCGAGCCGTCCCCGCCCGGCGTCACCGCGCCGTCTTCGCCGGGCCGCACCGAGCCGTCACCCCCACTCATCGAACCGTCGCTGCCGTTGCCCACGTCGAGGCCCGCGGCCGGGCGGTCGCGCGGCGTCACCAGGCCGGCGTCGCCCTTGGGGTCTTCGATCACCACGCCGTCGTCGACGGAGCACGCGCCGACCGCGAGGGAGAGGAGAAGCACCGTCCAGAGGCCACGTCCGTGTTTGATCATTGGCGTCCTCACCGCAGACGCGACGCGCGCCTGCCACCGAGTCCGTTTGAATCTCTCACAAAACATGCCGCCACGAACAGCCCCGACCGATCGGTAAATCACGCGAACTGCCGCTGGGGGCGCGCTGACCAGTGGGGCTCGTGCGACCACCCGCGGGGTGTCTGGACAAGCGAGGCGGCGCGTGGTCAAGCTGCCGGGGCCGTGGCCCGTCGCTTGTCGGTGTACACCTCGCTGGTCGCCAGCCTCGTCGCGGGGGGAGAGGCGCTCGCGCAGGGGTGGCCCACGGCGGCCGACCCGTGGTTCACCACCCCGACGCCGCCGGGCGTCCCCGAGCCCTTGAGCCGCATCGAGCGCCGCGAAGGGGTGATCGAGCGGGCGGTGACGGCGATCGTCGGCGGCCGCTCACCCGAGGCAGTCCCCGCGCTGGAGGTGGAGCTGCGTCGCGGCGGCCACCCGCGTGAGGGCTACGACGCCGTCGCGGTGCTGCTTCGGCTGGCCTCGGGGACGATGCCCGCAGTCCGCGCAAGCGTCCCCGACGGCCGCGGGCTCCCGCCGCCCCCGCCGACCGATCGGGAGGCCATCGAGCGCTCGGTCGACGGCGCGGTGGAGCTCCTGATTCGTGGCGACCATCGCTCGGCCGCGGCGTGGCTGACCTCCGCGCTCGCGACGCGCGCCACGCTCGCCGAAGACCACCCGCTCCGCGTGCTCCAGCGCATCACCGACCGCCTCGCCCCCTCGCCCACGCCT
>JBILLV010000559.1:0-4092 GCA_044375895.1 Polyangiales bacterium
CAGCGATCACGGTCCCGCCGACGCGCTGCGACCCCCCGCGGCGCGTCGTTCTGAGCGGACGATCCCGCGCGCCGCGGTGGTAGCCTCCGCGCGCGATGAAGCTCTACTACACCCCCACCTCACCGTTCGTCCGCAAGGTGCTCGTCACCGCCCACGAGCTCGGCCTCGCCGACCGCGTCGAGACCGTGCTCCTCCGCCCGACGCCCACGCAGGCCGACCCGGTCCTCTCGCGCGAGAACCCGCTCAACAAGATCCCCGCCCTCGTGCTCGACGACGGCGCCTCGCTCTACGACTCACCCGTCATCTGCGAGTACCTCGACGCGCTCGCGGGCGGCGCGCGGCTCCTCCCCGCGGCGGGCACTGAGCGCTGGGACGTCCTCCGCACGCAGGCCCTCGCCGACGGCGTGCTCGACGCGTCGATCCTGGTGTTCTACGAGCGGGCGCAGCGGCCGAAGGAGCTGCACTGGGGCGCGTGGCTCGACGGGCAGACGCAGAAGGCGCTCCAGGGGCTTGACGCCCTCAACGAGCAGGCGCCGCGCTTCGGCGACGCGCCCGACCTCGGGCAGATCGCCGCCGCGTGCGCCGTGGGCTGGCTGGAGTTTCGCGCGCCCTTCGGGGACATCCGGGCGGGCCGGGAGAAGCTCTTCGCCTGGTACGATCGCTTCGCGGCGCGGCCGTCCATGACGGCGACCGCACCGCACGCCTGACGCGGGTCAGCGCACCCAGACCCAGCCGCGCTCGTGGCTGGTGCCGACGATGCCGTCGCCCTGCCCCGCCGAGATCTCCGTCCCGTAGTACCCGCGGCCACCGAAGCCGCGGCCACCGTCGACGCTCCCCTCGCAGGCCGCCTCGTTGTTGAGCAGGATGCCGTAGCGGTACCGCGTCGGCCCGCCGCCGATGTCGAACACGTTGAACCCGTTGCGGTTGCACCCGAGGCCCCCGCCGTACCCGATGGGCGCGAAGAACGACGGCGGATTCCCCCGGCTCGTCTCCGCCCGCAGGAAGATCGTGAGGGCCGACGGGGCCGTGATCGTCTCGGTCACGCAGCTCGTCACCGCCCCCATGCAGAAGCGAATCGCATCGAAGCCCAGCGTGTTGAACGCGCGGTTCTTCATCGACGTGTTGCTGGCCGGGTCGGTGACGGTGTCCGCGAGCACCGCCGTGGTGGTCCACTGCGGGCTGTTGTACCCGAGGGTGCCCGTGGGGGAGGTGCCCATCATCATGATGAGCGTCCAGCCGCCGCCCGCCATGTCGCAGTACACCGGGAGCGAGGCCGCGCCGCCCGGCCCGTCGGGGTCGATGGTGTACACCCCGTTGGGCGACCCCGGCGCCGCCGCCAGGATCGCCCGGCAGCTCGCGAGCGCCGCGCACGTCCCCGCCATGCACGCCTGACCGGTTCCGCACGCCACGCCGCACGCGCCGCAGTGCGAGCGGCTCGTGCGGGTGTCGGTCTCGCAGCCGTTGAGCGGGCTCATGTCGCAGTCGCCGAAGCCCGCGCTGCACGACGCCACCGTGCACGCGCCCGCCGCGCAGCCCGCCGTCGCGTTGGCCAGCGCGCACGCCCGCCCGCAGGCCCCACACGAGGTCACCGTGGTGCGGAGGTCGACCTCGCAGCCGTTGGCCGCGGCCATGTCGCAGTCGGCGAAGCCCATCGCGCAGGCCGCGATGTCGCAGCGCCCCGCCGCGCACGCGGGCGTGGCGTTGGCGAGCATGCACGCCGCGCGGCACATCCCGCAGTGGGCCACCGTCACGCGGGTGTCGACCTCGCAGCCGTTGGCGGGGTTGCCGTCGCAGTCGGCGAAGCCCTCCAGGCAGGTGAAGCCGCACGTCCCGGTCGTGCAGGTGGTGACGGCGTTGGCGCGTGCGGGGCACGCCCGCTCGCACATCCCGCAGTGCTGCGTCGACGTGGCGAGGGTGAAGCACCCGTCGCTGCACGCGCTCTGCCCGCTCGGGCACGAGAAGGTGCAGACGCCCATCGCGCACACCTGCCCCGACGGGCAGACGCGCATGCACGACCCGCAGCGCGTGTTGTCGCTCGCCCCGTTGACCTCGCAGCCGTTGGCGGGGTTGCCGTCGCAGTCGAGGAAGCCCGCGCTGCACGCCGCCACCGCGCAGGCCCCGGCCACACACGACGCCATCGCGTTGGCGAGGTTGCACGCGCGCCCGCAGGCCCCGCAGTGGGCCACGGTGGTCTGCGTGTCCACCTCGCACCCGTTGGTCACCACCCCGTCGCAGTCGCCGCGCCCGGCGTCGCAGCGGGCCACCGCGCAGTCGCCGTCGCGGCACACGGGCGTGGCGTTGGGCGTCACGCAGGCGACGCCGCAGCGGCCGCAGTGGGTGGTGCTCGCGCGGAGGTCGGCCTCGCAGCCGTTGGTGAGGGTCATGTCGCAGTCGGCGTAGCCCGCGTTGCAGGTCGACGCGCAGCGCCCCATCGCGCAGGAGGCCGCCGCGTTGGCCGGGCGGGGGCACGCGTTGTCGCACATCCCGCAGTGGCCGAGGTCGGTCTGGAGGTCGCGGCACGCGAGGCCGCACGCCATCTGGGCGCCCGAGCACGTCACCGCGCAGCGCCCCATCACGCAGGCCTGGCCCGTGGGGCACGCGTTGTCGCACCGGCCGCAGTGGGCGTTGTCCGAGGCGGTGTCGCGGCACTGGTCGCCGCACGCGACGAGGGGCGCCCGGCACACCAGCACGCACGCGCCCATCACGCACGACTGGCCCGCGGCGCACACCGTCCCGCACGCGCCGCAGTTGCGCGCGTCGGCGGCGAGCTCGGCGCAGTAGGCGCGGCCCCCCATGGCGGGCGGGCACACCGAGAAGCCCGTCGGGCAGGTGATGGCGCAGGCGCCCATGCGGCACGCCTCGCCGTCGCCGCACGCCTGGCCGCAGCGGCCGCAGTGGGCGCCGTCGGACTGGAGGTCGCGGCACGATCCGTCGCAGAGCATCTGACCGGCCGGGCACACCGTCTCGCAGCGCCCGGCGCGGCACACCTGACCCGCGGCGCAGGCCATCCCGCACGCGCCGCAGTGGGCGGGGTCGACCTGCGCGTCGACGCACCGACGCAGCGCGCCGTCACCGCACGCGAGGAGCGGCGCGGCGCACTCCAGCGTGCACGCGCCCATCGAGCACACCTGACCCGCGGGGCAGCGCATCCCGCAGGCGCCGCAGTGCTCGCGGTCGATGGCGGTGTTGACGCAGGCGCCGGCACAGTTGGTCTGGCCAGGGGGGCAGGCGATCTGGCAGGTGCTCGCGATGCACACCTGACCGAGGGGGCAGAGCGAGCCGCAGCGGCCGCAGTTGGAGCGGTCGACGCGGGTGTCGGCGCAGTAGCGCTCACCGTCGACCACGCGGCACTCGACGACGCCGTCGCCCGCGCCGTCGCAGGTGGTGGCGCAGCGGCCGCCGTTGCACACCTGACCGAGGGGGCAGCGGTTGCCGCAGGCGCCACAGTCGACGGGGTCGAAGCGGGTGTCGACGCAGCGGTCGCCGCAGAGCTGCTGGCCGTCGCCGCAGCGGGCCTGGCAGGTTCCCGCGACACAGGCCATCCCGTCGGCGCAGCGGCGGTCGCAGGCGCCGCAGTGGGTGCGATCGGCGGAGAGGTCGGTGCAGCGACCGTCGCAGTTGCGCTGGAAGAGGCTGCAACGCACCACCGGGGGCAGGTCGGGGGCGACCATCGCGTCGGCGTCGTCCGTGACGTCGGGAGCCTTTGCGTCCGGGATGTCTTGCGGGAGCGTGGCGTCGCCGCCGACGACGGGGAGGTTGTCGGCGCAGCCGAACGCGAACAGGACCACAGCAGCGACGACGAAGCGCAACGGGCGGACCATGACAGTCTCCTCGACGGAGCGACCACCGCTCCAATGGTTCCCAACGCTACCAGCACCGGGCGGCGCGCCACCACCCCGCACGCGCCGAGCGCTTCACCGCCCCAGCATCTCGCCGAGCGCCTGCGGGTCGAAGCCCACCATCGCGCGCCCGCTCGCCTCGATCACCGGGATTCCCCGGCACGCGAGGCCCTCCCGCGCGCACACGGCCTCCATCGCGTCGCGCGCCCCCGGGTCGGCCTCGACATCGCGCTCCGCGAACGGTACCCCCTCA
>JBILLV010000560.1:0-4080 GCA_044375895.1 Polyangiales bacterium
TCCATCTTCTCCATGAGCCCCGGCTGGTGGCAGGCCACGAAGCTCGCCCGGCGGACGAGCCAGGCCGAGCGGATGGGGCGCGGGCTGAAGCGGAGGTGCGACACCGTCACGGCGCCGGCCTTCTTCGAGTCGTAGACGAAGTACCCCTGGACGTACGTCCCCGCGTCCTCACCCAGAATCTTCAGGGTGTTCTTGTTGGCGCTCACCGTCCCGTCCGAGCCCAGCCCGTAGAACACCGCCCGCACCACGTCGTCGGGCTCGGTGTCCCACGCGGGATCGTTCGGGATCGAACGATGGGTCACATCATCGACGATGCCGACGGTGAAGCCGCTGCGAGGCTTCGGCCGGGACAGCTCGTCGAGCGCGGCCTTCACCATCGAGGGGGTGAACTCCTTCGACGACAGCCCGTAGCGCCCGCCCACCACGCGGGGACGCACGTTCCAGCGGGCGAAGCCCTCGCGCTCGGCCGCGTCGACGGCGGCGCTCACGTCGAGGTGCAGGGGCTCGGCGGGGGCGCCGGGCTCCTTGGTGCGGTCGAGCACGGCGAGCGCGCGCACGCTCGGGGGGAGCGTCTCGACGAAGCTTCGGACGTCGAACGGTCGGTAGAGTCGCACCCGCACCACGCCGACGCGCTCGCCCGCGGCGACGAGTCGCTCGACGGCCTCGACGGCGGTCTCGCCCCCGCTGCCCATCACCACCACCACGCGCTCGGCCTCGGGATGCCCGTCGTACTCGAAGAGGCGGTAGCGGCGGCCGGTGCGGGCGGCGAAGCGCTCCATCACGAGGGAGACGAGCGCGGGGGTCGCGTCGTGGTAGGGGTTGCTCGCCTCGCGGGCCTGGAAGAAGACGTCGGGGTTCTGCGCGGTGCCGCGGAGCACCGGGTGGTCGGGGTCGAGCGCGCGGGCGCGGTGCGCGGCGATGGCGCCGTCGTCGAGCAGCGAGCGCAGCGTTTCATCGTCGATCGGCGCCACCGACGACACCTCGTGGGAGGTGCGAAACCCGTCGAAGAAATGCAGGAAGGGGACGCGCGCCCGGTGCGTCGTGGCGTGGGCGATGGCGGCGAGGTCTTGCGCCTCCTGCACCGAGCCCGACGCGAGGAGCGCCATCCCCGTGCCCCGCGCGAGCATCACGTCGGAGTGGTCGCCGAAGATGCTGAGCGCGTGCGTCGCGATCGAGCGGGCCGCCACGTGCAGACAGAAGGGCGTGAGCTCGCCGGCGATCTTGTAGAGGTCGGGGAGCATGAGCATCAGGCCCTGCGAGGCCGTGAAGGTGGTCGCGAGCGCGCCCGTCTGCAGCGCCCCGTGGACGGCCCCCGCCGCGCCCGCCTCGGACTGCATCTCGATGATGCGCGGAACCTCGCCCCAGAGGTTGGTCCGCCCCGCGGCGCTCCACTCGTCGGCGTGCTCACCCATCGCCGACGCGGGGGTGATGGGGTAGATCGCGATGACCTCGCTCAACCGATGGGCCACGGAGGCGACGGCCTCGTTGGCGTCGAGCGTGACGGTGCGGACGCTTGCCATCCCGCCGCACGTAGCAAGGGCCGCACCGCGTGCGGAGACGGGCCGCGACGGCGGTCAGTCCCGCACAAGTTTCACCCCTGGCGCACGCCCTTCGCTACCCCGGGCACGGCGCGCGCGCGGGGGCCGACGCGTTGTTGTCGTCGCGGCACTCGCGGAAGGCGGGGCGCATCGGGTCGGTGACGATCCGCGCGATGAAGGTGGCCTCGGGGTTGGTGCCCAGCGGGGTCGTGAGGCGGAGCGACTGCGCGGCGCCGGGGAAGAGCGTGGTGTTGGTGTTGGCCATGCCGAGCGAGGTCTCGCGACCATCGGGCGCGCGGAGGAAGAACTGCACCCGCACCCCCGCGGGCAGGGTGGCCTCGCCGAGGTTGCGCACGGTGGCGATGAGCGTCGGCGGGACCGCGCAGGTGACCGCGAGGGTGACGGTGGCGTCGGGCGCGTTGAAGACGCCCGACTGCTGGATGTTCTGCCGGAAGTTGTTGAGCCACGGGAGCGCCCAGTTGCGGCGCTCCAGGCGCGGGATCTGCCCGTCGTAGGGCGTCCCCGTGCACGCGTCGTCGCCCGCGAGGCAGACGTTGCTCACGTGGTAGGTGTGCTGGTTCCAGAGCGGGCGCGTGCCCACCCAGCTCCGGGAGACGTCGCGAAACACCCGCACCCCGCGCCACGCGGTCTGGTCGGGCGGCGGCGTCCAGGCGACGCGGTTGTTCATGGGGTCGGGGGCGTTCCACGGGGCCTCGTTGCAGCGCCAGCCCATCGGGCTCGGGTCGGCGCCGTTGGACACCACCACGATCTCCGCGTGACCGTCGCCGTCGACGTCCGCCACCACCGAAGCCTCCGTGCCCGTGAACGACGTGGTGAGCCCCGTCCACCGCACCGCCCCCGTGCGCCCGTCGAACACCCACACAAAACACTCGTCGGCGTAGATCACCTCCGCCGCGCCATCGCCTTCGAAGTCGAACACCGTCGACCCCGTCACCGAGCTCGACAGGTCGTGGTTGGCCGCCCGCCACAGCACGGTGAAGGTGTTGCGCGCGAGGTCGGGCTCGAGCACCGCGTAGAAGTTGGCCTGCGCCACGCCGATCTCCGGCCGCCGGTCGCCGTCGAAGTCCGCCACCGTGGGCGGGCCCCCCGCGCCCATCCCCGGCAGCGACAGCGGCCCGAGGCGCGTCTCGCCCGTCGCCCCGTTGAGCACGTACGCGCTCCCGTTGCCCACCAGCACCACCTCCGGCCGACCGTCGCCGTCGAAGTCGGCCACCGCGGGGAAGCCGTCGGGGAGGTCCATCCGCGACCAGAGCGTGGAGCCGTTGGTGCGGTACACCGCGCGACCGGCGACGAGCTCGAGGTTGAGGTCGGGCGCGTCGTCGACATCCGCAAACGTCGTGAGCGACTGGGAGACGTTGCCGCCGCCCGACGCCCCCATCGCCGTGTACCGCAGCGTCAGCCTGCCGCCCGCGGTGCTGAACACCGTCGCCCCGTACGCGATCTCCGCGAAGCCGTCGCGGTCCATGTCCGCGATGGCGAGGCCGCCGCCCCAGCCGAAGGCCGCCGCGTCGGCGCCGGGGATGGGGCGATCGCTCGTCATCAGCACGCGCCCGCTGCCGTCGAGCACCACGACGTAGCCCTCGGCGTTCACCGCGGCGATGTCCATGTCCCTGTCGTTGTCGAGGTCGCCGAGGGCCACCGACACGCCCGCGAAGCCCATCGACGTCGCCGCCGGACGATCGAGCGCGAGCAGGTCGGCCCCGGTGCGCCCGTCCACCACACGAAGGACGCCCGTGTGGCACGCCGTGGGGACGGTGGCGTTGCACTGGCAGCACGTGCCGAGCCCCGTCATCGCATGAACCGACCGACCCGACACGAACACCACGTCGGGCGGGTCGAGCGTGTCGACACGGCCGTCGCAGTTGGCGTCGTACACGCGACCCACCGCGGGCGTCGACCACACGTCCACGTGCTCGGGGAAGCGCCCCGGCGGCCGCAGCTGACCCCAGCTCCACGCCGTCTCGGCCTCCAAGCGCCCCACCGGCGGGCGGTACTCGCAGCGCGCGATGCACCCCGCCCCCGCGTCGGCCACGCCGCCGTCGCGCTCGGGACACCGCGGCGGGAGCGTGAGGCAGCGCCCCGGCGGCGGGAGCGGCGCCGTGCACGCGCGTCCGCCACCGCCCGCATCACCCGATCCCGCGTCCGTGACACCAGCGTCCGGGGCCTCACCGAGGGCGGGCTCACAGTAGCCGCCGACGCCGCACTCGGCGCTCGTCCGGCACGCGGCGCCGGGGGTCACGCAGGCGTTGGCGAAGCAGGTCTGGGCGGCGCCGCAGCACGCCGACCCGCACGCGCGGGCGCTCGGACAGCACGCGCCCCCCAGGCAGACGCCGCCGGGGCACGGTTGCGATTCGGCGCAGGGGCCGTCCATCGGGCGCGCGTCGAGGCCGGCATCGCGGGCGACGTCCGGGGCGCTGTCGGCGCGGACATCGAGCGACGGGGCGACATCGCGGGAGACGTCCCTGCCGAGGTCGTTGACCACACAGCCGCCATCGGGGCAGGTGGGCTGGAGGACGGCGGG
>JBILLV010000206.1:0-16137 GCA_044375895.1 Polyangiales bacterium
TTGCCGAGCTGGCCGTTGGTGTTGAGGCCCCAGCACACCACGGTGCCGTCCATGCGGAGCGCGCACGTGGAGCTCGTCCCCGCGGTGAGCGCCGCGGCGTTGGTGAGGCCCGTCACCACGACCGGCGCGGCGCTGTTGGCCGACATCCCGTTGCCGAGCTGCCCGCTCGTCCCCGTGCCCCAGCACACCACCGAGTTGTCGGTGAGGCGAGCGCACGCGTGGCTGGCGCCCGCCGCCACCTCCACCGCTGTGGCAATGCCCGCGACGGGCTCGAGGGGCGCCATCATTGCGTTGCGGGGGATGCCGTTCCAGCAGAGGACGCGGCCGTCCATCCTGACGACGCAGTAGTTTTGCCCGCGGGCGGAGATCTGCGTGATGCTCGTGAGGCTCGACACCTCGCCGAGCACGTTGCCCGCACCCCAGCAGCGCACCGTGCCGTTGCGCAGGAGCGCGCAGGCCCGCGTGTCGCCCGTCGCGATCTGGCGGACTGCCTCCAGCGGGCGGCCGATGGAGTCGGTCACCTGCACGGGCGTGGCGCGGTGGGCGAGGCCACCACCGCTCGTCGTCAGCATCCCGTTGCTAAAGCCCCAGCAGAACACCCGCCCAGACGTGTAGAGCCCGCAGTTGGTGTTGAAGCCCGACTCCAGCTCCGCGATGCCTGAGCACCGGCCCATGTCGCAGCCCGTCGCGCAGATGTCGCCGCAGCGGCCGCAGTTGTTGGGGTCGTTGGCGAGGTCGTAGCACTCCCCGTCACTGCACAGCGAGGTTCGCGCCGGACAGGCGTCGCCGCCGCAGCGCCCCCCGAAGCAGCCCGCGCCCGCCCGACAAGCATTGCCACAACCACCGCAGTTCTGCTCGTCGCTCGCCAGGTTGACGCACCTGGAGGCGCAGGGCGTGAGGGCCGCGTCGATGCACCGCGTGGCGCAGGAGCCGCCGACGCAGGCGAAGCCGGGCGAGCAGGCGTTGCCGCAGCGGCCGCAGTTCAGCGGGTCGGTGGCGAGGGTGGCGCACGTGCGGCCGCACACCATCTGCGGCGCGAGGCACGACGACACGCACGCCCCGGCCACGCAGCGCTGGGCTGACGTGCAGGCGTTGCCGCAGCGGCCACAGTGGCCGACGTCGGTGGCCGGGTCGACGCAGCCGCCGGAGCAGCACGCCTGGCCGCTCGGGCACACCCGCATCGCGTTGCAGCCGGCCTCGCAGGTGCCGCTGCGGCAGGTGGTGCCGAGGGCGCACTGCGAGTCGTCGACGCAGCCCACGCAGGTGTGGGTGGCGACGTTGCAGCGGGGGGTGGCGCCGGAGCAGCCCGCGTCGCTGCGGCAGCCGTCGACGCAAGCGTTGGTGCGCGGGTCGCAGTGCTGCGCCGCGGGGCACATGTCCGCGCTCGGCAGGCAGCCCACGCAGAGCCCCGTGGTCACGTTGCACGCGGGGCCCGCGGGGTTGCTCGCGCAGTCGGCGTCGGCGGTGCAGCGGAAGCACGCGCCCGTCGTTGCGTTGCAGAGGGTGCCGGCGGGGTTGCCGACGCAGTCCGCATGGGTGGTGCAGGCCGTCGGGGCGGTCGCGTCGACGCGTGAAGCGTCTGGCACGCCGCGGTCCATCGACGCGTCGACCCCCGCCTCCCGTGGGAGGTCGTCGCGGGAGGGGACGTCGCGCGGCGCAGCGACCTCAGCGCCGCAGCCGATCGTCGCCACGAGCAGCGTCGCCCAGCCGATCGCGCGCCGCCGACCGAGCTCCGAGCGCGCGCCCCCTACCGGATCGAACGATGGGACGAACGCGGCCTTGATCCGAGCGGCCAATGTCATGCGATGAACCTATCGCAACGACCAGGCGTCGACTCGAACGTTCGGACTGGGGAGGGAAATTCAGGAGGGCGAGCGGAGGGGGGCCGCAGCGCGTCGGAGGCGACGCCCGCTCAGGTCACGGCGGGGCGATCTCGGCGGGGGTGCGGGTGAGGCCGTCGATGCCCGCGGCGAGGAGCGCGCCGTTGCCCGTCCAGCCCCAGCAGGCGACGGTGCCCGCGCGCTCGATCGCGCAGGGTCCGCCGTACGCCGGGGGTACATCGAGCACGGTGAAGTCGCCCGCCACGGGGCGGTAGGTGCCGTCGTAGTAGGTCAGCATCCCGTTACCGTTGTTGCCGAACTCGTTGTACCCATTGCACTCCGTCACGCCGGTCGTGCGGATCGCGCAGCCGCTGTTGCCGCTGAGGTCATAGTCCGCGATGGTGGCGAAGGACGGCGCGGGGTTCGCGCGGTTGCTGCCGATCCCCACGCCCCACGCGACGAAGGTCCCGCCGGTCTGGCGCGCCCAGCACCCGTAGTACGAGCACCGCAGCGTCTCCATCATGGTCTGGGGGACGGGGACCATCGCCGTCGAGGCGGGGCTCGTCACCGCCCCCGGCGTGTAGCGGTTGGTGTTGCTGCCATCCGCGAGCTGCGACTCGATGTTGCGCCCCCAGCACCAGACCTGGTTGGCCAGCGCGCCACCCGTCCTTCGGATGCACGTCGCGTTGGCGAGCACCCGCAGGTCGGCCGCGTCCGTGATGCCCGGGACGCGCTGCGGGAGGCGCGAGTCGATCATGTTGCCCAGGCCGAGCTCGCCGTGGAAGTTGTAACCCCAGCACCAGACCTGGCGCTCCGCGCCGCTCGCGACGATGGCGCACGAGTGGTTGGAGCCGACGCCGACCTCGATAGCGTTGGCGATGCCCATCACCGTGGTCGCGAGGCTGCGGTTGGTGACGGTGTTGTCCCCGAGCTGACCGTACGCATTGTAGCCCCAGCACGCCACCGTCCCGTTGGTCCGCCGGGCGCATGCGTGGAGGTTCTGGAGGGAGAGGTGGGTGATGTCCGTGAGGCCGGTCGCAACGGTCGGGAGCGTGTGCGGCACGGTGGTCCCGTCGCCGAGCTGACCGTACTCGTTGCCCGTGGTGCGGCCCGACCAGCACTTGACCGTTCCTCCGCCGGGGCAGGTGCGTCCCACCGCTGCGCCCGGGCACTCCAGCGAGCACCGGAAGGCGGTGCCCGCGCCCGTCGTCGGGTTGCTCGCGCCGCCCGACTGGAGGTCCACGACGCCGCTCAATCCCATGAGCCGCGCAGGGGTGGGACGCGCCTCGGTCCCGCCGCCGGCCTCGCCGAAGGGGTTGTATCCCCAGCAGAAGACGCGGTTGTCTGAGGTGATCGCGCAGGAGTGGTGGTCGTAGGCCGACACCCAACGCGCCGAGGCGAGGGCCGCCACGGTGACGGGCGTGGTGCGGTCGGTGGTGGTGCCGTCGCCGAGCTGCGACCAGAGGTTCTCACCCCAGCAGCGGACGCCGCCCGCGGTGAGCACCGCGCACGCGTGGCGGAGCCCGGCGCGCACCTGACGAACGCCCGTGAGCCCCGTCACGGCGACGGGCACGTTGGAGAGGGTGGTGGAGCCGTTGCCGAGCTGGCCGTTGGTGTTGAGGCCCCAGCACACCACGGTGCCGTCCATGCGGAGCGCGCACGTGGAGCTCGTCCCCGCGGTGAGCGCCGCGGCGTTGGTGAGGCCCGTCACCACGACCGGCACCGCGCTGTTGGCCGACATCCCGTTGCCGAGCTGCCCGCTCGTCCCCGTGCCCCAGCACACCACCGAGTTGTCGGTGAGGCGAGCGCACGCGTGGCTGGCGCCCGCCGCCACCTCCACCGCCGTGGTGATGCCCGTCACCGGCACGAGGGCGGCCATCATCGGGTCGCGGGGGATGCCGTTCCAGCAGAGGACGCGGCCATCCATGCGGACGGCGCAGTAGTTTTGCCCGCGGGCGGAGATCTGCGTGATGCTCGTGAGGCTCGACACCTCCCCGAGCGAGTAGCTCGCCCCCCAGCAGCGCACCGTGCCGTTGCGCAGGAGGGCGCAGGCCCGCGTGTCGCCCGTCGCGATCTGGCGGACCGCCTCCAGCGGCCGTCCGATGGAGTCGGTCACCTGCACGGGCGAGGTGCGGTGGGCGAGGCCGCCGGCGCTGGTGGTCAGCATCCCGTTGCTAAAGCCCCAGCAGAACACCCGGCCCGACGTGTAGAGCCCGCAGTTGGTGTTGAAGCCCGACTCCAGCTCCGCGATGCCCGAGCACATCCCCATGTAGCAGCCCGTCGAGCAGACGTTGCCGCAGCGGCCGCAGTTGTTGGGATCGTTGGCGAGGTCGTAGCACTCGCCGTCGCCGCAGAGCGAGAGGCGACCCGCGCAGATGGTGACGCACGCCCCCGCGGTGCACGCCTGATCGGCGCGGCACCGGTTGCCGCAGCCGCCGCAGTTCTCCTCGTCGCTCTGGAGGTTGACGCACACGTTGGAGCACGGCGTAAACGCCATGTCGACGCAGCGCACCACGCACGACCCCCCGGTGCAGCCAAAGCCCGGCGAGCACGCGTTGCCGCAGGCGCCGCAGTTGAGCGGATCGGTGGCGAGCGTGGTGCACGTGCGCCCGCAGGTGGTCTGCGGCGAGAGGCACGACATCACGCACGTCCCGGCCCCGCAGAGCTGGGCGGCGGTGCACACGTTGCCGCAGCGGCCGCAGTTGGCGGGGTCGTTGTTGAGCGTCACGCACGCGGCGCCGCAGCGCACCTGGCCCGAGGGGCACGGCGTCACGCAGGCCCCGTCGGCGCACTCCTGGCCGACGGCGCAGACGCGACCGCACGCGCCGCAGTTGCGCACGTCCGTCAGGATGGGGCGCTCGCACCCGTTGGTGAGGTCGAGGTCGCAGTTGGCGAAGCCGCGGTTGCAGCTCGCCCCGCACGCCCCGGCGGAGCACACGGCCGTCGCGTTGGAGGGGGCCGGGCAGCGGGTGCCGCACGCGCCGCAGTTGGTGATGCTCGTCCGCACGTCGGACTCGCAGCCGTTGGTGGCGTCACCGTCGCAGTCGGCGAAGCCCAGCACGCACGCGTAGCCGCAGGTGGCCATCGTGCAGGTGGGGACGGCGTTCATCGGCGTGGGGCACACGCGGGCGCAGGCGCCGCAGTTGCGCGCGTCGCCCTGGAGGTTGACCTCGCAGCCGTCCGCGGCCATGCCGTTGCAGTCGGAGAAGCCGCCCGCGCAGGGGCCGACGCCGCACACGCCGCTCCGGCACACCGCCGACGCGTTGGGCGGGAGGGGGCAGGTGTTGCCGCAGCGGCCGCAGTTGGAGAGGTCGCCGCCCGTGAAGGTCTCGCAGCCGTCGGCCGCGTTCATGTTGCAGTTGGCGAAGTTGGCGTTGCACGCGCCGACGCCGCAGGAGCCCGCGACGCAGGCCGGGGTGGCGTTGGCGGCGGCGCAGACACGGCCGCACACGCCGCAGTTGCCGACGTTGGTGGCCGGATCGACGCAGCCACCCGCGCAGCACGTCTGGCCGCTCGGGCAGGCGCGCATCGCGTCACAGCCGGCCACGCAGGTGCCGCCGCGGCAGGTGGTGCCGAGGGCGCACTGCGAGTCGTTGACGCAGCCCACGCAGGTGTTGGTCGCGACGTTGCAGCGGGGGGTGGCGCCCGAGCAGCCCGCGTCGTTGCGACAGCCGTCGACGCAGGCGTTGGTGCGCGGGTCGCAGTGCTGCGCCGCGGGGCACATGTCCGCGCTCGGCAGGCAGCCCACGCAGAGCCCCGTGGTCACGTTGCACGCGGGGCCCGCGGGGTTGCCCGCGCAGTCGGCGTCGGCGGTGCAGCGGAAGCACGCGCCCGTCATCGCGTTGCAGAGCGGCGCCGCAGGGTTGGCGGCGCAGTCGTTGTTGGACATGCAGCGCGTGCAGAGCCCGGAGAGGAAGTTGCACTGCGGCCCCGCGGGGTTGCCCGTGCAGTCCGCGTTGGTCGCGCAGCGCGTGCAGACGCCCGTCCCGCGGTTGCAGAGCGGACCGGCGCCGTTGCCCATACAGTCCGAGTCCTCGGTGCAGCGGCCGCAGGCGCCGCCCATGAGGCACATCGGGCCGGCCGGGTTGCCGCCGCAGTCGATGTTGGAGGTGCAGCGGACACACGAGCCCGAGAGCGTGTTGCAGATGCCGCCGGCGGGGTTGCCCATGCAGTCCGCGTTGCTGGCGCAGCGGAAGCACTGACCCGTCATGGTGTTGCAGAGGGGGCGGGCGGCGTTGGCGGCGCAGTCGGTGTTGCTGGTGCAGCGTCCGCAGCGGCCCGTCATGGTGTCGCAGACGGGGCCCGCGGGGCTGTCCATACAGTCGGCGGCGCTGCCGCAGGGGCCGCAGCGACCCGTCATGAGGTTGCACGTGGCGCCCGCGGGGTGACCCATGCAGTCGGCGCTGCCCGCGCAGCGGCCGCAACGACCCGTCATCATGTCGCAGGCGGGGCCGCTCGGGTCGGTCACACAGTCGGCGTTGGAGCCGCAGCGCATCGGCGCCTCCGGCCCGGGCGCGTCCATCGCAGGAACGTCCGGCGGCGCGACGTCCATCGTCGCGTCCATCCCGACGTCCTTGGCGAGGTCGTCACGCGGACCCGCGTCGAGCGCCCCTCCGACCACGGGGACACCGCAGCCTGCAGCCGCCACGGCGAGCGCCAGCAGCGCCCCCCGCCAGACGGAACTTCGAACCATTGCCTGCACACGCATGAAGAACCACCAGCTCCTTGCAAAAGAGTCATTCGGAAGGAGTGCGCCGGTGGAGTCGCCCTTCACCACGCGCACGGAATCGAACGAACGTACCGAAGAAGCGGCGATCTGCCCCGCTCGAACGTGTGTAACGCGCAGCGTCACCGGCATATTTTCAGTGAGGCTGCGTGCGGGCTCCCCGATTTTCTGAGTTTGTGTGAGTGCTTCGTGTGCGCGTGGTTGCGGTAGCGTCGCCGCGGATGTCGTTCGCTTCACCGTCATCGACGAGCGTTTGCGCCTTGTCGCTTGCGGAGGCCGAGTCGCAGGACTTCTGGCGCTCGCTCGGCCCGTCGCACGCCGCGACGGAGCTCCACACCACGGCCTCACCGCGCCTCCCCTCCCCCGACGCGCTGCGGGATGCGCTGCGTCACGAGGGCTACGTGAACGTCCCCGACGTACTCGACCCCGCGGCGGTGGCGCGCGCCCTCTCGCTCGTGCTGGCGCTGCGGGAGCGCGGGGTGCCGCTGGCCTTCGCGTTCGTGTACGACGCGCTGTGGGGGCTCTTCGCGTCGCTCGGGCCCTTCCTTGAAGACACGCTGGGCGGAGGCTACCGCGCGCTGCCGGACATCTGGGTGTGGCACCTCGCGGCCGACGACGAGGCGCGCGGCTGGGGGCCTCACCGCGACCGCGTTCGCCCCACGGTGGACGGCGACGGCCGCCTCGCGTCGCTCACGGTGTGGCTCCCGCTCACCGACGCGACGCCGCTCAACGGGTGCATGTACGCGCTGCCCGCGCACCGCGACCCGTGCTTCGCGCGGCGCGTGTGGGACGGCCCCGACGGCGCGCTCGTCCCCGCGCCGCAAGACATCCGCGCGCTCCCGGCCCCCGCGGGCAGCCTCCTCGCCTGGAACCAAAACCTCCTCCACTGGGGCGGTCGTTCGAGCCGCCTCGCGGAGGGCCCGCGGGTGAGCGTGTCGTGCGAGTTTCAACGGGCCGACCGCTCGCCCTACAACACCCCGTGGCTCGACCCGGCGACGCCGCCGGACTTCTCGCTGCGCCTCGGGCTCATCGGCAAGCAACTGCTCCAGTACCGCCACATGCACCCGCTCGACGAGGCCACCGCGGCGCTCGCCGAGGCCCTGCGCGACCGGCACCTCGACGCCCGCGCGCCGGACGTCACGGGCTGACGATGCGGACGCCGAGGTGCGTCGCAACCACGCGCTCGTAGCGGTCGGAGGGGCGGTTGACGATGCCCCCCTCGCCTTCGATGTAGAGCGCGGTGCTGCCGCCGCCGTCGAGGTTGATGGCGTCGCTCACCCCAAACTCTTCCAACAGCGGAACCATCTCCAGCGCCGTCATCCCCACCACCGGGTGGCGCCGCCCGTCGATGGCCGCGAGGACGAGGTGGGTGCCGCCCGCCGTGGTGCCGAGGGCGGTGCGCGGGTGGTAGCGGTACATCCCGAGGGGCTCCTCGTCTTCGAAGACGACGGCGCCGTCGGCGAGCATCCGTGGCCAGCCGGTGACCACGCTCCAGGCCCAGGGGAAGGGGTTGATGCGCGTCCGCTCGAAGCTGTCGAACATGAGCGAGCGCGTCCCCCGCGGCGACGGACCGAAGGCCACCGAGGCGCGGCAGCGGTCGTAGTAGGCGTCGCGCCAGACGGTGCGCTCGCCGACCATGAGCCCGCACGGCGACGACTCGAAGAAGCTGGCGTTGACGGCGATCTGGGCGCGCGCCTCGCGGGCGAAGCGGCTCACGGTGGCGGCGCGCTCGCGGGGGCGGGAGGCGATCACCTCGACGCCGGGGCACGTGAGGTCGATGACGACGACGTGGGCGTCGACGCGCGGGCCGACGCGGCGGTGGTGCTCGACGCAGGGGTAGGGGTAGGTGACGACGTCGTCAGCGCGCGCCGCGGGGGCGAGCGCGAGGAGGGCGAGCGCGAGGAGCGGGCGGCGGGTCATGCTACGGCCCGCCGGCAGGGAGGGACGTGAGCGGCAGGGACGGTGAGGTCGGCGTCGGCCATCGGGACGGCGGACGGTATCACGGCGCAGGCGACGCTCGGCCGATGGATCACCCGCGCGGCGACCTGCACGACGGCGGCGGCGGTGTTCGCCGCGACGCAGCGCAAGGCCCGCCGCCGCGCAGAGTCTGCCGCGCGCTGAGTCAGACGCTGGTCGCCAGGATCGGAGGCCCCGGCGGCTGCGGCGTGAGCATGTGCGCGAGCACACCGAGGATGCGCTCCACGGCGTCGAGGTAGTACTCGCGGAGGTCGACCGTCACCACCGCGTCGCGCAGCCGCAGGAAGCGCCACACGTTGCCCGTCGTCACGGCGCCGTAGACGGTGCCCCCAGGGGTCCCGCGGCGCTCGTTGAAGAGCTGTGCAGCGAACATCTCCGCGGCGCACTGGGGGATGCCCTGACGGATGTTCTCGTTCTTCGCCTCGACGACGGTGACGAGGGGCGCGTCGAGCTCGGTCTGCACGGGCGACCCAGAGAGCACGAAGTCGCAGTAGCCGTTGAGGCCGCGCGACGCGTCGACGTTGAGCTCCGCGCCCGAGAAGAAGCTCACCGCGCCCCCACACTGCCGACGAGCCTCCATCAGGATCGGGGCGATGAGCAGCTCGGAGCGGGCCTTCTCCGTGGAGATCGCCAGCGCCACGGGGGTGTTGTCCCGCAGCACCGCGAGGAGCACTTCGCCGGGCGCCACCGCGGGGGCTTCGCCGAAGAGGTCGGGCGACTCGACATACCGCAGCCCGAGTCGGTGCGTGAGGTCGTGGACGGTGAACTCGTTGTAGGGCATGGAACGAGTCGACGGTATCACGTCGCCGCCGAGGAGCGGCGACGGCTCGAGGTGAGCGAAGCAGAGCGCGCCGTGGTGCTGGCGTGCGGCGACCTCTCGATCGCAGCACCACATCTCCTCGCGTCGCGACCGAAGGCTACGGACCGCGTTCACTACCCCGCCCCGCAGCGCATCGCCCGGCACAGCAGCCCCGTCGCGCAGTCCCCGTCCTCGCGGCACGGCCCGCCGCTCGCGCCGAGGCAGCGCCGCCCCTGGCACACCAGCCCCGTCCCGCAGTCTCCCGCCACATCGCAGCTCCCTTGCAGCCGCGCGCGGCACTGCCCCGTGTCGCAGCTCCACTCCGCCGCGCAGGTGCGGGTCGCGGTGCACGTCGCCCCCAGCGCCCCGCGGCACCGATCGGCCTCGCAGGTGAGCCGCGGCGCGCAGTCGACCGCCACCCGACACGCCGTCCCCCAGTCCGCGCGGCACACCTGCTCGATGCAGACGTCGCCCGTGACGCACTCGGTGGTGGCGGCGCACGACGTCCCGTTGGCGGCGCGGCAGCGGCCCTGGTCGCACACGTAGTCGGTGCTGCAGCCGTCGTTGGTCATGCACGGCGCCCCGACCGGCCCGCGGCAGCGCTGGCGGTCGCAGGTGAGGCCCGACGCGCACTCGTTGGCCATCGCGCACATCGACCCCGAGGCGAGGCGACACAGCCCCGTGCCGTCGCACAGCGTCCCCGTCGCGCACTGGCTCGGGTCGAGGCACGGCCCTCCCGCGGGCGAACGGCACAGGCGCTCGCTGCACACGAGCCCGCCGATGCACTGCTGCACGCTGCCACAAGGTCCGCCGCGGGTCGAGCGGCAGAGCCCGTCTTCGCACACGAGCGCGCCCGCGCAGCGGCTCTGCCCGCCGCACGCGGTGCCCAGCCCGGCGCGACACACCCCGCCGTCGCAGGCGTACCCGTCCGCGCACACGTCCGTCGCCGCGCAGGCCCCGCCTCGCGCGACGTGACACGCGTCTCGCTCGCACAGCCGCCCCGCCGCGCAAGGGCCCGCGGTGCCACACCGCGGCGCCACATCGCCCGGGGCGTCCATCCGGTCGGGGGCGACATCCGCGCGGGCGACATCCATCGGAACCAACGGCCCCGCGTCGGCGAAGTCGAAGGGGGCCACACACGCGGGGGAGGCAAAGACGATCGCGGAGACCGCGAGGAGGCGAAGCAACACGTTGGGGCGATTGGAGCCTGTCTCCGCCCGTTCGGTCAAGGGCAGCAGCGGGCGAACGCCGATGCCGGTCAATTCGCGCGCCTGGCGTTCCCAGGGTTCGCAGGAGCTCACGCCTGGGCTGTGTTCGGATCGCCCGCAGAGCCGGGCTCAGCGAGAACCTGTCGATGGTGTGCGACGAGGGAGCCCGGCTTTGCGGGCGATCCGAACACAGCCCAGGCGTGAGCTCCTGCGAACCCTGGGAACTCGCGATGGAAGTCGCGATGATGCTTGCCCCCGCGAACTGACCAGCAGCGCGCTAACGCAGACGCGCGACCTGGCCCACCATCCCGAGGAGCTCGGGGAGTTCGAAGGGCTTCTCCAGCACGGCGTACGCGCCCGCGGCCTGCGCGCGCCGTCTCACCGTCTCGTCCACGCGCCCCGACACCAGGATAAAACGTCGCCTCCCCAGCAACGCGCCAAACTCCTCCAGCACGTCGAGGCCCGACGCGCCCGGCATGTCGATGTCGGAGACCACGACGTTCCAGTCGGGCTCGTCGCCGGGAAACATCACCGCGCCGCGCAGCATCGAGCGCAGCGATGCGCCGTCCCTCGCCTCGTCGACCTCGCCCCCCTGCACGGAGATGGCCCGCGCCAGCGAGCGTCGCAGCTCGCGGTCGTCGTCGGCCACCAGGACGCGGGCGTGCTGCAACGGCTGATTCACTGCGACAGGTGCGGTCATCGTGGTGCCTCCAGGTAGATGCTCTCTGCGTCCGTTGCGGCTCTCCCGTCGTACGTTCGAGGGTCGTCACCATCAACGAGCACCCTCCCCCGAGGATTCCCCGCTGGCGTTTGGAGTCGAGGTCGGAGCGTCGAGAAGGTACGGCCGATCGCTTCCGCGATACGGTCCGTCGTCCGTCGCCGGGACCATAGGGTCGCCCCCAACGAAGCGACGAGCATCGTCCTCACGCTTCGTTCGAAAGCGCCCGAACGGCCCTCGGCGACGGATGACGGACCGCGTCGCGGAAGCGATCGGCCGTAGCTTCTCGACGCTCCGAAGCTCTACTCCAAACGTCGGGATTCCCCGCCCGACCGTTGACCACCGCCCCGCCCCGCTGTTACCCCCGAACGACTCCCCTTGCGACCGTCCATCGCCCTCCTCGGCCTCCTCGCCTTCACCGCCCGCGCCGCCGCCCAATCGGTCCCCGTGATCGACGCGCCGGGCGACCCCTCCCCCGAGCTCGCCGCGAGGGTCGACCGGGTGGCCGAAGTGTTCCGCGA
The DNA here is from genome assembly GCA_044375895.1 of Polyangiales bacterium. Classification (GTDB taxonomy): domain Bacteria; phylum Myxococcota_A; class Polyangia; order Polyangiales; genus CAISKJ01. Next base: position 11,770 of record JBILLV010000206.1, read on the forward strand.
ACGTCGAGCCCGCCCCGTCCGTGAGCGCTGGTCGGCCTTTCTCCGCGAGGGTCGGCCACGCGTCCTCACCGTCACCGTCGCGTCGCCGCGGTGCCTGGGCTTCCTCGCCATCGGCCGCGACGGCCTCGACGACATCGACCTCTCCGTCTCCAACCAGTCGGGCGCCGAGCTCTCCCGCGACGATCGCCGCGACGCCCACCCCTATGTCCGCGTGTGCGTCACCGCCCCCGCCACGCTGCACCTTCGCATCGTCGGCGCGCACGGCAACGGCGAGGCCGCGCTCCTGACGGTCGCCGACCCGCCGCTCGTCCCGCCGCCGCTCGACGAGGTGCTCGGCACGCGCCCCACGTCGCTCCTGGGCGGCCCCCGCGTGGCCCGCGCGGAGGTGGGACGCGACCCCGCCGCCCTCTCCGCCGCCGAACACCTCACGCGACTCACGGCCCGCCTCGCGGCCCTCGGCTACCGTCGCCTGGGCCTCGAGCGCCACGGCCAGCTCACCAACGGCCAGACCCACGCCGCCACCGTCCCCCTCAACGCCGGCCGCTGCTACGCCATCCAGGGAGCCGGCGGCGACCACGTCGACGACCTCGACCTCCGCATCCTCGGCCCCGACCGCCGCCCCCTCGGCCAGGACGTCGGCACCGACGCTCGCCCCGTCGTCCGACTGTGTCCGACCCTCACCGGCCCCCACTCGGTCGACCTGCGGATGTTCTCGGGTTCGGGCGAGTGGGCCTTCGAAGTGCTCGAGGTGCCCGACGACGTCGCCCACCACCTCCACGACGATGTCACGGGCGTCACCCGGGCTCGCGCGCTGGAGGTGAGCATGGAGGCCGCCCGACGGCAGATGGCGCCGCTCGGAGACGCCGTGCGGGGCGGCGGCTGGGTGGGGGCGGCGGTTCCGTTCGGGGTGACGCTGCGGGCGGGGCGCTGCTACCTGTTTGGGGCGGCGGCCAACGAAGAGCCCGGGCTCCTCGACGTGTGGGTGGCCGGGCGCGATGGGGCCGTCCTCGCCGCCGACACCAACGAGCGCGAGCGGGCGATGGTGTTCCACTGCCCGCGGCGCGACCTGAACGCGACGGTTCACGTGCGCGTCCAGGGGGGGCGCGGGGAGTTCGTGTACCAGGCCTTCGAAGCGGGGGGAGAGCGGTAGTGCGGGTCAGCGCTTGGGGAGCGGAGGGGGCTGACGCACCGCCTGGAGGGCGCCGCGCAGCTCTTCCACTTCGAGCACGAGGTCGGCGTAGGCCGAGCGGGGCGCGCCGATCGCCTTGGCGACCTTCACGAGGTAGTCGTCCTCCTGCGAGTCGAGCACGTCGTCGGCGTCGCCCACCGCCGCCACCAGTTCCAGGAGCTGACGCTTGCGGTCGTCGGGGTCGCCCGCGAAGACAGCGGCGGTCGCGGCGAGGTCGAAGGTCTTCGGGTCGAAGGCGCCGATGCGCGCGTCGAGCGCCGCCGGGAGGGCCTCGTTGCCGAGCAGCTCGCCCAGGAGCTTGCGGAGGCGAGCCTCCTCGCTCCCGTGCTTGGTGCCGTCGGCGTAGGCCGCCCCGAGGAGGATGTCGGCCACGTGGGCGATGCGGTCACTCGATGCGTTCATGGTGCGGTTCCTCTTAGCTGCGGCCGGCGTCCTTGGCGGCCTCGATGCGGGCGAGCGCCCAGTCGACGAGGCGCTGGGCCTCCTCGGCGTCGGGGCTGTCGGTGGCTCCCTGGGCGGCGTCGAGGCGCTTCTGGGCGGCGTCGAGCTCGCTGCGGGCGGCGGCGACGTCGACCTCACCGGCCACCACGCAGTGGTTGGTGAGCACGGTGACGCCCTCGGCGTTCACCTCGGCGAAGCCCGCGCCCACGGCGAGGCTGACGGTCTTGCCGGCGCTGCGGTAGCGGACGACCCCGGCGCGGAGCGCGGCGAGCAGCGGGCGGTGACCCGGCAGCACGCCGAACTCCCCGTCGACGCTCGGCGCCTCGACCTGATCGGCCTCGGCGGTCACCGCGGCGCCCGTCGGGGTCACCACGGCGAGCTGCAGGACGCCCGTGCGCGGGACGGTGGCGAGTTCGGTCTGAGCCATCGCGTCGACTCCCTTCAGGCCTTCGCGAGCTCGGCGGCCTTGCGCTTCACGTCTTCGATGTCGCCCTGCAGGTAGAAGGCCTGCTCGGGGAGGTCGTCGTACTTGCCCGACAGGATCTCCTCGAAGGACGTGATCGTGTCGGCCAGCTTCACGAAGCGACCTTCGAGGCCCGTGAACTGCTGCGCCACGAAGAACGGCTGCGAGAGGAAGCGCTCGATGCGCCGCGCGCGGGCCACGGTGCGCTTGTCGTCCTCGGAGAGCTCATCCATGCCGAGAATGGCGATGATGTCCTGGAGCGACTTGTACTTCTGCAGCGTCTCCTGCACCCCGCGGGCGATGCGGTAGTGACGCTCACCCACCACGGCGGGCTGGAGCATGCGGGAGGTGGAGTCGAGGGGGTCCACCGCGGGGTAGATGCCCTTCTCGGAGATGGCGCGCGAGAGCACCGTCGTGGCGTCGAGGTGGGCGAAGGTCGTCGCGGGCGCCGGGTCGGTGAGGTCGTCGGCGGGCACGTACACGGCCTGCACCGAGGTCACCGAGCCGTTCTTGGTCGACGTGATGCGCTCCTGGAGCGCGCCCATCTCCGTCGCGAGCGTGGGCTGGTACCCCACGGCGCTGGGGATGCGGCCGAGGAGCGCCGACACCTCAGAGCCCGCCTGCGTGAAGCGGAAGATGTTGTCGACGAAGAGGAGCACGTCCTGGTTCTGCTCGTCGCGGAAGTACTCGGCGACCGTGAGGGCCGAGAGGGCGACGCGGGCGCGGGCCCCGGGGGGCTCGTTCATCTGCCCGTAGATCAGCGCGGTCTTGCTGATGACGGAGGTCTTGCCGTCGCCGAGGGTCGACTCGGTCATCTCCACCCAGAGGTCGTTGCCCTCGCGGGTGCGCTCGCCCACGCCGGCGAAGACGGACACGCCGCCGTGCGCCTTGGCGACGTTGTTGATGAGCTCCATGATGAGCACGGTCTTGCCCACGCCGGCGCCGCCGAAGAGGCCGATCTTGCCGCCCTTCTTGTAGGGGGCGAGCAGGTCGATCACCTTGATGCCGGTCGCGAAGATCTCTTCCTTCGTGCCCTGCTCGGTGAACTTCGGCGGGTCGCGGTGGATGGGGAGAAACTTCTTCGCGTTGACGGGGCCGCGCTCGTCCACCGGCGCGCCGATGACGTTGAGGATGCGGCCGAGGGTCTCGGGGCCGACGGGCACCATGATCGGCGCGTCGGTGGCGAGCACGTCCTGCCCGCGCACGAGGCCGTCGGTGCTGTCCATGGCGACCGCGCGGACGGTGTTCTCACCGAGGTGCTGGGCGACCTCGACCACCAGGTTCCACGCCTCGTCGTTCAGCGACTTGTTCGTGATCTTGAGCGCGGAGTAGATCGCCGGGACGGCGCCAGGGGGAAACTCCACGTCGACGACGGGGCCGATGACCTGGGTGATCTTTCCGTGGGCGGCTTCGGACATCGTTCTATTCCTTCGGTAGCGTAGCGGTCGATGGATGCGTGCGGGGAGCGTTTCGCAGGCGAGAGCTTCTTCGCTCCGCCCAGCGGCGGCGCCCCACTACCACAGCGCGGGATCTGGGGTCAAAACCCTTCGCGACAACTGCCCGTCGCCCCTTGCGCCCGCCCGCCCCACGGGTGCACACCCGTAGCACCCGATGCTGCCCCGCCACCTCGCTGCCCTCACGCTTCTCTTCGGCTGCGCCGGCGTCCGTCCACCTGCCACCGTTGCTGGTCCTGCCACCGTTGGTGGTCCTGCCACCGTCGCCACCCCGCTCGTGGTCGCCTCGCCGGAGCTCCCACATTTCGCGCCCGCCGACCTCCGCGTGCTCCGCGACGACCGCGTGGAGGCCACGCTCTCCGCGAGCGGCGCGATCACCGTGGACGGGACGGCCTTCGCGCAGATGGAGCGGGGCCGGGTCGTGGCGCCGAACGGCTGGGTGCTGGCCCTGCTCGGCGTGGACGGCGCCGTTCGCTTCAACGCCCACGACCGCCCCGGCGCGCTCACATCGGCCGGCGAGCTGATTTCCCCCGACGGCGAGGTGATGACGCTGCGAGAGGACGGCCACGTCGTCTTCACCGACCCGCGTCACCCCGGCGACCCCGTGACGCTGCGCCTCCGGGTCGAGGGCGTAACGGACGACTCTCGTTGCGCGGCGGTGGTGCTGGTGGGGGTGCTGATGTTTCGCGCGAGGGCGCAGACGGCGGGGCGGTGACGCTCTGACCTTTGATCGCTTCGTGGCTGGGGTTGGTCGCTTCGCTCCCGCACCCCAGCCTACGAAATGCGGCGCCCTCCGGGCTTTCGAAGCGACGGAGTTCCAT
>JBILLV010000561.1:0-4066 GCA_044375895.1 Polyangiales bacterium
AGGAACGCTGCATCATCGCGGAGTGCTCAGAGGGGCTCTTTGTGAGGGGGCGGTGGCGAGGGCGGCGGAATGTACACGCTCCCGTTTCGCGTTGCGAGGGGGACAAAACCGCCGATTTTTGCGGTGTACATAGGGATTCTCCGCGGCCGGGGCAATGCCCGGCGACGTCTCACAGCCCCGCGGCGGCGTGGAAGATGCGCGCGACCGGCGCTCCAGCCTCCAGCACCGTGCCCGTCCACAGCGCGTGCACCCGTCGGCGCGCGTCGTCGACCACCAGCGCCTGGTACTCGCCGAGCCAACGCGTCGACTGGCGCACGAGCGCGAAGGCCGCGAAGGGCGCGTCGCTCACCCGCTCGTTGGCCTCGCAGCGCGGCGCGTCGGGCAGGCAGCGGGCCCACACCGCGGCGCCGCGGCCGTCGCGGTTCTCCAGCCACAAGAGGTGGAGCGCGCCGGTGGTGGGATCGAGCGCGGCGGACGGAGTCAGGTGCGTGGCGCAGGGGGCGTCGTCGTTGGCGCGGCGGCGCGTCCAGGTGAGGCCGTCGTCGCGCGAGGTGGCCACGGTGATGTCCCACGCGACGCCTGCGCCCGCGGGGTACACGACGTGGGTGAGCCCGCGCGCCTCGTCGCGCACCACCTGGGCGTTGGAGAAATACATCGGGACGCGCTCGCCCGTCGCCGACGCCACCGACACCTGCCGGTACGTCAGCCCGCCGTCGTCGCTGCGCGCGTACACCACGCGGTTTTGTTCGGTGCCGAACCATCCGGGGCTGGTGAAGTTGCCGGGGCCGACGGTCACCACGACGTGAACGCGCCCGCGCCGGTCGACGCGCACGTCGCCGTAGAAGCCCGGCGCCACCAGGACGCTCCGCCCGAAGCTCGCTCCGCCGTCCACCGAGCGCCGACAACGCAGGCCCCCCGCGGCGTAGCACAGCACCACGAGGGGGCGCGTCGGGTCGTCGGGGAGCGGCCCCGCGGCGATCATGGGCTTGTCGAGGCAGCCGTCGGGGGCCGTGCAGTCGCGGGTGTCGTGGGCCGCGCGGGGGGCGCTCCAGGTGGCGCCGTCGTCGGTGGTGGCGAGGCCGATCTGGCTGTCGCGGTCGACGCCGTCGCCGTTGTGCCCGAGCCACACGAGGTGCACACGACCGCGCAGGTCGGCGGTCATCCAGGTGTCGTAGTGATCGCTGCGGTCGGTGGTGAGCACGCGGTCGGCGGTGGGGACGCCGTCGGCCGAGAGCGTCGCGATGTGGAGCGCGGGCCGCGAGAAGAGCGAGGCGTCGGGACGCGCGGTGTACGCGACGGTGAGGCGGCCGTCGGGGAGGAGGGCGGCGGAGGGTTCCCAGTCGTAGGCGGCGTCGGGGCGGGCGGCGGTGAGGGCGTGGACGGGGCCGAAGCGGGCGCGCGGGGGCGCGGCGGCGGTGCACGCGGGGACGCGCGGGGAGGCGAAGCCGGCGGCCACACACGCGCGCCAGGAGGGGTCGCAGGTGTAGCCGTCGCGGCAGTCGGTGTCGGCGGTGCATGCGCGCAAGCACACGTCACCGAGGCGGGCGCTGTCGACGCAGACCGAACCCGCGGGGCAGGTGCGGCTCAACGCGCAAAAGGCCACGCAGTAGCCACCGGGCGACGGGAGGCAGCGCTCGGTGGGGGCGCAGTCGCCCGGGTCGTCGAAGGAGGGTGACGTGCACGCGGCGCCGATGGACGAAGGGACGTCGGGGGGCGCATCGGGTGCGACGTCAGGCGGGGGGACGTCGGGCGGAGCGACGTCGGGCGGGGCGGGGCGATCGGGCGCAGCGTCGGGGGCGGCGGGCGTCGAGCGGCAGGAGAGCGCGGCGGTGAGGGCGAGCGGGAGGGCGAGGCGCACGGCGCACGATAGGCGCCGGGGCGCGGCGGTGTCGAGGTGGTGAGAGACCCCGCCCTATCGCGGCTTCACGCTGATCACCATGCGCACCGACTGGCCGTACGCCCACGTCTTCTGGTTCGTGCGCATCGCGGAGAGCAGGAGGTGCCACTCACCCGTCGCCTGAAACGGGTAGAGCTGCCCGGCGCCGCCGCGCACCACGCGGGGACCGACGCCTCGGCGCGGCGATCCGTCCGTCGCCGCGCCCTCGTGCGAGCCGTGCCAGACATCGGCGCAGACCTCGGGCTCGAAGCCGAAGCCCCACAGCCCGAAGTCGTTGGCCAGCTTCACGCCTGCGGAACCGACGCTCGGCAACCACGCCGCATCGTCGGGCACCTCGGGTCCCACGTAGGTCGGCTCGCGGGCCACGCCGCCGCGCGCCAGGTACTCCCACTCCGCTTCGGAGGGCAGGCGGAAGGGGTCTTGTTCGAGCAGCGCGGTGACCTCCGCGGGCTCGACCGTTTCGCGCGGCTCCTGTTGGGCGAGCAGCGGTCCGATGTGCACGAGGGTGAGCGGGCGAAGGGACTCTGCCTGCGCGAACAGCGACCCGTAGAGTTCGAAGTGGTTCCTGCAGCCCGCCTTCGCCTCCGCGGCGGCGCGCACGGCGGCCTCCTCCTCGGGCGAGAACCCCATCTCGACGGTGCCACCGGGGACGAGACAGTAGGGCAGGCCGGCGACCATGATCACCGCGATCGTGTTGGCGCCGAAGTCGTCGAGGCCGTCGACCGTGCCACCGACCGCCGCAGCGACGTCGTCCGCGATCTGCCGCTGACGGGCTTCGCTGGCCGCCATCCACGCGTCCATCGTCGCGAGCTCCGGCGCGTCGACGGCGATCGTTCGGTTCGCCCACGCCGCCTCGGCGAGCGGCCCGAGGCCGGCCTCGCGCCTCTTCGACGCGCGTCCTTGTTCGACGTAGGCGAGGGCGTCGAGCGCCTGCGCGCTGGGGCGCACGACCGGGGGCCTCGGCGGCGCGGCGTGGGCCTCGACGAGCTCCGCGAGGCGCTCCTCCTCCTCCGCGCGGTCGACCTCGTCCTCGATGCGGGCAACGTGTTCCCGCGCCGCCGCGATGTGCTTCTCGCGGATCGCGGCGAGGGCGGGGCTGTCCACCGCGGCGCGGGTCGCGAGCAGCGCCTCGAGCATCCAGGTGGGGGTCGAGTCGTCGTTCGTCGCGTGGGCGATCACGAAGGCTTCGCGCTTCGCCTCTGGCAGCGCCGCGGCGATCGCGGGGAGCACCTCGAGCGCCATCTCCCAGTCGAAGAGAGTCTCGTAGCGCGCGTCGAGCGCATCGGCGGCGGCCAGGCGGGCGAGCGCCGTCTGCGCCGCGGCGCGAACCGGGTAGGGCAGCTTCGCGTGGTCCGGCGCGAGCAGCTCGTCGCAGAGCGCGCGGGCCAGCGCCACGCCGCCGGGGATCGCGAAGAGGTGGCTGAAGATCTGCGCGGGGGGCGAGCGCATGGCGAAGCCGTTGCGGAGACTGCGCAGCGCGATGCGAAGGAGTTCCTCCGGCCCGAAGCCCGCGCGTTCGAGCTCTGCGATGCGGTCGAGCCAGCTCGCGAAGCCTTCGAGCATCGCCGGGGAGGGGCCATCGTCGAGGCGCAGCGCGGCCTGGAGCGATGCGTCCGAGGGCGGCGGAAGAGGCGCCGCATCGAGGATGGGACGGGCGCGTTCGTCGAGGGTGGGGTCGTCGAGGACGGACATCCGTCGACGCTACCCGCCAGCGTACACCACGACAACACCCGCCGCACCGTCGACACCGAGCACGCCGTAGCCAAGGTCCCAGAGGGCCACGAGCGCGTCGAAGGGCGAAGGGACGTCGCGCGCCCGCGGGTGTTCACCGCGAGGACCGGCCGCCAGGGGAAGTCGCGCGTTTGCGGTCGCCAGGACAGCCCAGGCATCGGCCGCCTCCCACGCGGAGGAGACGTAGTCACGCTCCATCTCGGTGAGATCGCGGCGCCCCTGCATGGAGGCGACCCCGTGGGCGGCGTGGTCGGCGTGTCGTCGGAGCGCGACGCGCTGCTTTCCCGCGGCCTGCAACGTGGCCATGGCTTCGTTCATGACCAACAGCGCGCGCCGGAGTGACGCGTCCGTGGCGGTGTCGACCGGCCAGAGCCCATGGTCCGTGGCATCGCGCGGGAGCGAGGCCCAGGCGACCGCGCGCACCGCCACCTCCAGGCC
>JBILLV010000562.1:0-4065 GCA_044375895.1 Polyangiales bacterium
GGGCAGGAGGTCGCGCGTGGGCTTGTGCCCGACGAGCCCGCAGAAGGCCGCGGGGATACGAATGGAGCCCGCGCCGTCGCTCCCCACGGCGATGGGCATCATGGCCGCGGAGACCGCCGCGGACGACCCGCCCGACGAGCCGCCGGAGTAGCGCTCCGGGTCCCACGGGTTGCGCGTCGGCGGGTGGAGGTCGGTGTCGACCACCGGGAGGATCGCGAGCTCGGACGTACTGAGCTTGCCGGCGATGATCATCCCCGCGCGTCGCACCGCGGTGGTGGTGGCGTCGTCGAAGGGCGACCAGACGTGGCGGAAGGCGCGCGAGCCGACGCGCACGTACATCCCGCGCACCATGTGGAGGTCTTTCATCCCGGTGACGAGTCCCCAGAGCGGACCTCGCACGGATGACGGATTGCGCGAGCGCTCGGCGTCGAGGGCGCGGGCGCGGGCGAGCGAGCGCTCCGGGGCGAACTGCACGAAGGCGCTGAAGCGCGGGTCGAGGCGCTCGATGCGGGCGTGGTAGGCGCGGGTGAGGGCCTCGACCGAGACCGATCCGCTGCGGAGGAGCGCCGACTGGGCCAGCGCGGGGAGCGTGATGACGTCGTCCACGGCGCGCGGTGTAGCACCGCGGCGCGGGTTACAGGAAGTGCCGCACCATGCGGACGGTGAGCGTCACGAGCCCGGCGGCCAGGGTGGTGGAGAGCACGGCGGTGGTGGCGCGGTGGGCGAGCACGGCGCTGAGCGGAAACGCGCGGCGGACGGCCCACGGCGACGCCACCGCGACGCCGAGCGTGAGGAGGAAGAGGAACGGGCCCATGAGGTGCGCGCCGAAGGCCTGGAGGACGTGCCCGTGGGCCATGTGGGCGAAGCTGGTGGTGAGGCCGCAGCCGGGGCAGGGGACGTGGGTGTACGCCTCGAACATGCAGGGCGGGAGGCCGAGCTGCTGGTGCGTCCCGAAGCCGCGCGCGTCGGGCTGGAGCCACGCGGACGCGCCCACCACGGCCCAGCCCACGAGGCCCGCGACGAGCCAGAAGGCGCGCGTCAGGAGGGTGTGGGACAAGGGCATCGGTGGGTCGTGGGGGACGGCGCCGAGGGGCTCTGCGTTCATCACGATCGGTTATACCTGAATCCCTGACGCGGGGTATCGTCCCACCGCGACATGCGAACCCACTCGCTCATCGCGGCCCTCGCGCTCCCGGCGCAGGCGCTCGCGCAGGACGCGGGCGTCGAGGACGTCCCGATGGTGAACCCGACGACGGTGGTGATGGCCGCCCGCGGCGACGCTGTTCCCATTCTCAGCGACACGCGGCGGCACCGCGGCCCGGAGGCGTACGAGCGCGCGCAGCGGCTCCCGGTGGCGCGCGGGCGCTGCTACGAGGTGCTCGGCCACGCGGTGGGGACGCAGCCCGTCTTCGCGCAGGTGATGGTGGGCCGCGCGCACGTCGGCGAGTCGGTGGCGCTCACCAACGCGGTGGGGCGCGTGGCGCGGCAACGCTTCTGCGTGACGCAGCCGCCGGAGCTCTACACGGTGACGGTGCGGGCCGAGGGCCAGGCGTGGTGGTACCTCGCGGTGGTGGAGCGCGGCGATGATCCCGCCCTTGGCGAGACGCGGGCGGCGCGCACCACGGAAGGCCCGCCCCCCGCGGCGCGTGAAGGCGTGCACGTCTCGCTGGAGCAGCACGTCATCGGCGGCGAGCAGACGGACTACATCGCGCGGCAGATTCAAGATTTCGCGCGGCGGCGGCCGGGCGTCACGGGCTTCACGCCGGTGGTGCGGCGGCCGTTGCCCACCAACGGCTTCTACGAGGGGACGGTGGTGATCCCGTCGGGGCGCTGCGTGGACGTGGTGGCCGTGGGCGTGCCGAGCGTGGCTGACCTCGTGGTGGAGCTCGAAGACCCGTCGGGCCACCGGGTCGCGCAGGACGCCGCGCGGCGGGCGATCGAGAGCATTCGCTACTGCGCGCCGTACGCGGGGACGTTTCGGCTGCGGGTGCGGGTGTTCTCCGGGGCGGGGCTGGTGGGCGTGCAGACGCTGCTGGAGCCCTAACGCTCGAAGCACCGGTCGTCGATCGCGCCGCCGCCGCGGACGAGCGCGGTGGCCTGGATGAAGCGCGTGGTCACCGGGTCGTGGTACCCGCTGGCGCGGCCGAGGCCCGGGATGCGCTCGGCGTAGTAGCGGTAGATGCGCTCCATGGTGAGCTCGCGGACGTACTTGCCGAAGAGGGACGCGAGGGCGATCGCCGGGTCGCTCGCGTCGCCGTCGCGCACGAAGGCCACTTCGCCAAAACCCCGGAGCCGGTAGGCCGAGCGTGCGGGCGTCTCCTCCAGCACCTCGGGCAGCGGGTGGAGCCGCGTGAGGGCCGCGAGGTACGACTTGCGCCCGCCCACCTTGCCGCAGTTGGCGACGAGCTCCGCGGGGGCGCCCCGCGCGCGGAAGCGGTCGGTGATGGAGAGCATCGCGTCGAGGTCGACGTCGAAGCGGCTGCGCCCGCGATCGCGCTCGTCGTTGAGGCGCCGCGCGCAGGCGAGCGACACGCGTACGTCGACCACGCGCACGCCGCCGTCGCGCAGGGTGCGGGCGACGTGCTGGTCGTTTGCGTCGGGGGCGGCGCCGAAGGCCGGGAGGGCGATGGCGCTGTCGAAGCACTGGCGCGGCGCCTCGCCGGTGGGGCAGAGGGCGCGGTGCTCGGCGCGGGTCTCGTGGCCGATCGCGTCGAGGAGCGCGTCGAGCGTGGCGGGGCGGTGGCCGAGGTGGACGTCGAGGACGGCGAGGACGAAGCGCTCGACGGCGCTCATCGAGCCGTGGGCGCAGAGGGCCTTGCTGTCACCGATGCCGGCCTCGGTGGCGGCGGCCATCCAGACGTCGTCGGGCGCGGTGAGGGAGAGGAGGGCGCCGGTGACGGTCATGGGGCCGAGGCGAGGGCCGAGGCCGTTCTCGTCGAGGCCGGCGCGGAGGCGGGGCGGTGAGGCGGACACTCAGAGGCCGGCGATGGAGAGGACGACCCGGAGGAGCGCGTCCTGCGCGGCGGCGATGGGGCGGGCGAGGAGGTAGCCGCCCGCGAGGAAGACGCCGATGAGGAGGATGGGCGAGTACTGCTCGACGAAGCCCCACGCGCGGGGGAAGCGGTCGCCGAGGAAGCGCGACGCGATGCGGCTGCCGTCGAGCGGCGGCACCGGGAGGAGGTTGAACATCCCGAGGGCGAGGTTGAGCGTCATCGCGCGGAGCATGAGCGTCGTGGCGGCGCCCGGGAGGTACGACTCCATCGGGTGCGTGCGGAGCCACACGCCGAGGATCACCGCGCAGAGCACCGCGAGGATGAAGTTGGAGATGGGACCCGCCGCGGCCGTGATCGCCATGCCCGTGCGCATGCTCACCGTGCGACGGAAGCGCAGGGGGTTGACGGGGACGGGCTTCGCCCAGCCGAAGGGGATGCCCAGCAGCGGGAGGAGGAGCGTGCCGATGGGGTCGATGTGCGCGATGGGGTTGAGCGTGAGGCGACCCTGGCGCTCGGCGGTGTCGTCGCCCAGCTTGCTCGCGCTCCAGGCGTGCGCCCACTCGTGGACGGAGAGCGACAGCACCATGGGGATGAGCATCATCACCCGGGTGAGGAGGTCGTGCTGGGTGAACATGCCCGGTGGCATCGCACGGGCATCGGGGACGCGCAAGGGCGCTACAGGGTGGCGAGGACGTCCGTCACGAAGGTGCGGGCGTTGGCGGGGTCCCACACGCGCTCGATGGTCCCGTCGGCGGCGATGAGGTAGGCGATGCGCTTCGCGTTGCCCTGCGCGGCGCTCTCGGCCGCGCCCCAGGCGACGCCGTCGGCGGCCTTCACGCTCAGCAGCTTGTAGGGGAAGGAGAACTTCTCGGCGAAGGCCTTGTTCTCCTCCACGGTGTCGAAGCTCGCGCCGAACACCACCACGTTCTTCTCGGACATTTCAGAGGCTCGGTCACGGAGCCCGCTTCCCTGGATCGTTCAACCAGGGGTGTCGGCCTTCGGATAGAACCACAGGAGGACGCGGGAGCCCGCGGCGTCGGCGAGGCGCACGGGCTCGCCGGTGTGCGCGGTC
>JBILLV010000207.1:0-16052 GCA_044375895.1 Polyangiales bacterium
TCGGCCATGGCGTAGGCTTCGAAGCGAAGGGAAGTGTCCCATCGAGATCTACGGCAACACCACGGGCCTGTCGCCTGCCGACACGCGGTCACTCGAGCGCATCTTCCGCCGCCGCGTCCCCTCCGACCGCATCGCCACCCCTGAGCTCTGCCGCTCGCTCGCCGAGGCCTCCGCCGCCACCGGCCGTCAGGTGGGCGTGCTCATCCATCGCTCTGGGGTGATCGAGCACGTCATCGTCGGCGACGCTTCAAAGCTGATGCTCCCCGACGTGGGGCGTCTGCGCGCGGCGTCGGGGAGATTCCGGGGCTTGCGCCTCGTGCACACGCACCTGCGCGGCGAGTCGCTCACCCACGACGACCTCGTCGACCTCTCGCGCCTGCGGCTCGACCTGGTGGCCGCGGTGTTGGTCGACGACAAGGGCGAGCCCACGGTGGTCCACTGGGCCCACCTGCTCCCGGAGAACCCCGCCGGGCAGCTCTGGCGCGAGGACGGCCCCGTCCCCTACCACCGCCTCGACATGGATTTCGCCGCCACCATCCGCGCGGTGGAGGCCGAGTTCGCCACCGTGTCGCGGGGGCGCGAGGTGGTGGCCCGTGACGGTCGCGCGGTGCTCCTGCACGTCACCGACAAGCGCCACGCGGGCGGCGTCGAGGACTCCCTCCGCGAGCTCCGCGAGCTGGCCCGCACGGCCGGCGTGGCGGTGGTCGACGAGGTGTCGCAGGTGCGCGAGCAGATCGACCCGAAGTACGTCATGGGCAAGGGGAAGCTGGAGGAGGTGGTGCTCCGCGCGATGCAGCGCGACGCCGACGTCCTCATCTTCGACCGCAACCTCTCGCCCTCCCAGGGGGCCGCCCTCGCCGCCGTCACCGACCTCAAGGTGATCGACCGCACCCAGCTCATCCTCGACATCTTCGCCCAGCGCGCCGAGAGCCGCGACGGCAAGCTCCAGGTGGAGCTCGCCCAGCTCAAGTACATGCTCCCGCGCCTCGGGCAGAAGGACGACTCGCTCTCGCGCCTCACGGGCGGCATCGGCGGTCGGGGCCCCGGTGAGACCAAGCTGGAGATCGCCGGCCGCCGCGCCCGCGACCGCATCTCGCACCTGGAGTCGCAGCTCAAGGAGCTCTCCGCCCAGCGCCGCCAGCGCCGCAAGAGCCGCGGCCGCGCGGGCGTCTTCACGGCCGCCCTGGTGGGCTACACCAACGCGGGCAAGAGCACCCTGCTCAACGCGCTCACGGGCGCCACGGTGCTCGCGGAAGACAAGCTCTTCGCCACCCTCGACCCGCGCTCGCGGAAGCTCTGGCTCGCGTCGCCCGACGACCCCGACGGCCGCGGCATGGAGGTGGTGGTCACCGACACCGTGGGCTTCATCCGCGACCTCCCGAAGGACCTCGTCGCCGCCTTCCGCGCGACCTTCGAAGAGACCGCCGACGCCGACCTCATCCTCCACGTGGTGGACGCCTCCGACACCTCCTACGCCGACCACATCGAGACCACCGAGAAGCTCCTGGGCGACCTGGAGCTGGCGCAGCTCCCGCGGATGATGGTGTTCAACAAGTGCGACGCGGCGCCGCTCGGCGTGGGGACAGCCCTCGCCCGCATGAACCGCGGCGTGGCCGTGAGCGCCGTCGACCCGCGCAGCCTGAGCCCGCTGCTGGAGCGCCTGCGCACGGCCGCGGCGGCGCACCGCGCGCCCACCGGCGAGCACGTCCGCGCCACGGCCGAGACGACGTGATACCGTCGCGCGCCATGAAGCGCGCACCTTCCCTCTTCTTCGCCGCGGCCCTCCTCGCCGCGTGCAGCGACGACCAGCCCACGCCCTTCACCGAGGTGGACGCCGGCGGCCCCGACAGCGGCCTCCCCACGAGCGACGTCGCCGTCGACGCGCGCCCCGACCGCAGCACCCCCGACGTGGTCGACCTCACCGACGTGCCGCCGCCCGACGCCCCCGCGCCGAGCGACGTGGCGTGCACGGCCACCCTCGCGGGGACGGTGCGCTTCGGGATGGTGGGCGGACTCGTGGCGACGAGCGAGACCTTCACGCTCACGCCGCCGCTGGCGTTTCGCGCCGAGCGCCGCGGCGCCACCGGGATGACGACGTCGTGTCAGACGTCCGTGCCGGGCTGCAACACCACCGACATGGTCGACGTGGGCGAGGTCAACGCCGCCCTCAGCGCGCGCGACGTGCAGACGGCCTTCGGGATGGCGCGCGGCGGCATGATGCTGGTGTACGGCGTCGACCCGCGGCCGGTGGACGGGCAGGTGTTCTCGGTGGCCCTCGACGGCGCCGAGGTGATCGTCGGGGGCCCGTGCCGCACGGGCGGCGGCGGGTGCGTGGAGATCCCCATCGGGCTCCAGCGGCTGGTGGACGTGCTCACGGGGCTGCGCGATCAGGAGCTGCTGCGCCCGGCGTGCATGGGGCTGCGGACGATGTAGCCTCCAAGGAGGCGCTCCGCAGCTACGCCACGCGCGTCGAGGCCAGCGCCGACCCCGACGTGCCCGGGAGCGAGGCCCTCGCGGCGTGGCTCCTCGCGCCGCTCCACGCGATGGTGGCGGAGTTCGCCGCCGCCCCGACGAAGCGCGCGACGCCCGACGCGGAGAAGCGCACGCCCTCGCAGCCCCCGCCCGCGCCCAACGCCTGAAGGCCGCAGCGGGGCGTCGCCCCCGCGTGTGATACCGTCGTCCCGCGATGACGGTCGAGCCCGCAGCCGTGATGGACACGGAGTTCCCCAACCTCTACGCCGACGTGGTCGCGGCGTACCGCAACGCCCCCGAGCACGTGAACGTCGAGATCATCGACGGCGAGCTCTTCACCATGCCCCGCCCGGGCGCCCCCCACGCGAGCGCCGCCACCGACCTCGTCGTCGAACTTGGCCCGCCCTTCACCCGAGGGCGCGGCGGACCCGGCGGATGGGTTCTGCTCGTGGAGCCCGAGCTGCACCTGAACACGAAGCCCGACATCGTCGACCCCGACCTTGCGGGCTGGCGGCGCGAGCGGATGCCGGTGATCCCCGACACCGCCGCGATCACGCTCGCGCCCGACTGGGTCTGCGAGATCCTCTCCGAGGGCACCGAGGCGCACGACCGCGGCCGCAAGATGCGCGTGTACCGCCGCGCGGGCGTCGCCCACTACTGGCTCGTCGACCCGCGCATCCACCTGCTGGAGGTGTATCGCCTGGAGGGTGGGCGCTACACGCTCGTCGACACCTGGGAGGGCGACGCGAAGGTGCGGGCGGAGCCCTTCGACGCCTTCGAACTCGACCTCGCGCTGCTCTGGGCGCGGTGACCTCCGTCGCTTATCGCTTCTTCTCCCGCGGCACACGGGGCCGCGCCTTCGCGAGTCACCCCCCGACGCGCACGGGCACCGTCACCGCGCCCGACTCGGGCAGCTCGAACGTCGCCGTCACTCGTGTCCCCGGGCACAGCGCGAAGGGCCCCGGCGCGGGCATCCCCACGGTCGTCGTCGGCGGGCACCAGAACCCGCTCATCAGCTTCTGGCACCCGCCCGGCACCGACGGCGCCGTGGCGAAGCTCACGCGGTAGCGACCCGCGGGCAGCGGCTGCGGCGCCCCCACGTACTCCGTCGCCGTGCCGCGCCCGGTGAACGAGCGCGTCGAGCAGTCCACCGCGCGCTGCACGAAGGCCATGCGCCGCCCGTCCCAGCGCACCGCCACGGGCATCGTCGCGTCGAGCGGCTCGTACTCGATCGCGGTGGGGGCGCCGGGGGGCTGGCACTCGCACACGCACGTCACCCCGACGTCGAGCGGCACGCGCTCCCACTGCCCCGCGCTCACCTCGCGCTCGACTTCGAACACCGCGCACGAGCGGCCGCGCGACACCAGGAACGCGCCCGTCCCGGTCACTTCGAATCGCACCTGCGTGCGGGCGGCGACCTCCGCGGGCGGCGTCGGGCCGGGACCCACCTGGGCGTCGGGCGTGGTCGTCGGGGTCGGGTCGGTGCCGCACGCGCCGAGGAGCGCGAACAGGAGGAGGGGGCGACGCATCACCGACGGTTGTACCGCGGCCCGCACGTCGGAAACAACGTGTCGCCCGCCCCCAGCGTTCTGGTGCACCCTCCGGCCATGCACCTCCCCCTCGACCGGACCCACCCCCCGAGCCGCATCACCTACGACGACGGCGCCCGTCAGCTCGTGCTCCGCCCGTGGGCCCTCTCCGACGTCGACGCGCTGGTCGCGGCCCTCCAGGCGAGCCTCCCCGAGCTCCGCGGCTTCATGCCCTGGGCGCACGGGCCCATCACCCGCGACGGGTACTACGAGATCGTCGCCCGCTTCATGGCGAGCTACTGGAGCGGGAAGGAGTACATCTTCGGGGTGTTCTCCGCGGCGGGGGAGGTGCTCGGCGGGACGGGGCTCCACCAGCGCGTCGCGCTCAACCCCAACGGGCTGGAGGTGGGCTACTGGTGCCACTCCCATCACGCGGGCAAAGGCGTCACCACCCTCGGCGTGCGCATGCTCACCGCGCTCGCCTTCGACCACTTCCACTGCGAGCGCTTTCAGGTGATGCACGACGAGGCCAACGTCGCGAGCCGACGCGTCACCGAGAAGACCGGCTTCGTCTTCGAAGGTGTGATGCGCCACGTGACCGCCGAGGTGGTCCCCGAGGTGCGCGACGGCGGCTACCTGGGAACCCACCGCCACCGCATGTACGCGCTCACCCGCGACGACCTCGCGGGCCTCGCGTGGCTCCCCGCGGTGCGCGCGTCGCTCACCTACCACGACGCGCTCGGCGGGCGGGTGGGCTGAGCCCTCAGCGCGCCTCGGGGAGCGGCGCGATGGGGCGGTCGAGCTCCTTGCTGATGCGCCAGGCGGCGTGCCAGCCCGAGCTCATCGCGCCGACGATGCCGTGGCCCGCGCGCGTCGATCCGCCGCACAGGTAGAGGCCCGGCACGACGGAGCGATAGCCCGGGCGGTTCTTGAGAAACTGCTCGGGGGTCGCGGCGAGGCCGTAGCCCGATCCCCCGCTGGCCTCGGTGTAGCGCGTCTGCGTGACGGGCGACGCGGACTCGCGGTGGACGATGCGCGCCGCGAGCCCCGGGAAGCGCTTCTCCGCGCGCTCGATGAGGGCGTCCTCCGCGCGGCGCTTGCGCTCGGTGTAGACGTCGTCGCGGCGGTAGGCGGTGCCGCGCGCGTCCTCGTCGCGCACGCCCCAATGGCGGGCGTCGCCGGGCGCGAGGGTCATCACCTCCAGGGTCATGTGGCCGGGCGGCGCGTGGCCGGGCGTCTCCGGGTCCTTCACCGACGCGCTGGTGATGTAGCTGCACCGGGGGGTGGTGTCGCCGCGCTCGACGGCGTCGTAGAGCCCCTCGACGTCGTTGGTGTCGAACTCCCAGAGGTTGCTCGCGGTGACGCCGAGCTCGCGCAGGTCGCCCCGCACGCCGAGGCAGGTCATGAAGATCGCGCCGCCCATCTCGAAGCGCTTCACCCGCTCGCGCCACTCCGCGGGCTGATCGCCGGGCGCGAGGAGCTCGTCGAAGGTGCGGCGCAGGTCGGCGTTGGACAGCACCAGCTTCGCGCGGACGGTCTTCGCCTCGCCGCGGTGCTCGCGCACGACCACGCCCGCCGCGCGGCCCCCCTCGACGACGATGCGCTCGACGCGGCGGCGCAGATGCACCGTCGACCCCGCGGCCTCGATGGCGTCGGCGAGCGCGTCGGCGAGCGCCTGCCCGCCGCCCTTGGGGTAGTACGCCCCCTGGAAGTAGTGGTTGGCGAGGCCGCAGTGGAGCATCGCGCTCGCGCGGCTCGGGCGCACGCCGTAGTCCCCGCTCTGCCCGAGGATCACCGCGCGGAGGTCGCGGTCCTGCGTGCACGAGTCGAGAAACTCGCCGATGGTGGCGTTCTGGTAGCGGGCGACGAGGCGGCCGCGGAGGAGGGCGTCGGCGAGCAGGCGGAGCGACGACTGCTTCGAGCGCTCCATCGCGCGGCCCATGTGCTCCACCTCGTCGAGCAGGCGCACGTAGCGGTCGATGCCCGCGCGCTCCTTGGGGAAGGCCGCGATGAGGCGGTCGCGGTACACCTCGCGCCCCTTGGGGATACGAAACGTGAGGTTCGGGAGGGCGACGGTGTCGAAGCCGTCCTGGTCCATCGGCACGAACGAGACGCCCTCGGCGCCGGCCGCGCGGAGAAGCGTCGGGATGCGCCCCTCGGGCCCGCAGTCGCCGAGGTAGTGGAGCCCGATGTCGAACACGAAGCGACGCTCGCCCGAGCCCCGCGAGAACATCGTGCCGCAGCCCCCCGCGACGTAGTGCCCGTCGAAGACCGCGACGCGCAGCCCCTGCCGCGCGAGGAGAGCCCCCGCGGTGAGCCCGCCGGGGCCCGCGCCGACGATGGCGACGTCGACGCTGTCGGGGACGGCCGCGCGGACGCGGTCCTTGGTCTGGGAGGCGGGGTCGTGCACGTCGCTCATGGGCGCGGAGAGTCGCACAAAACACCGCCCGCAGGAGAGACGACGCTACCGGGGCGGGCGCGGCACACGCGGGCCTTCGAGCGCCACCCCGCGGGCTTCGAGCGCGGCCTCCCACGCCACGATCCGCCGCAGCAACGACTCGGGCGTCGCCGCGTTGAGCACCGCCCCGCTGCGCTGCCACGCCGCCTCCGTGCGCACCAGGGGCCACCCGGCCAGCGCGAGGTGCAGGGCGAGCGTCGCCTCCGCGTCGACGGCCTCCTCGTAGCGGTGCGGGTCGCCGAGGAGCGAGCGACACGTGGCGGTGCGCTCCCACCCGAGGCGATCGCCGGCGCGGGTGGCGCGCACCAGCGGCTCGCGCAGGGCGCCCGAGCGCAGGGCGAGGGTGGCCGCGTCGCCGTCGAGGGTGAGGGCGAGGCGCGACGCGAAGGCGCCCCGTTGCAGCGTGAGGTGACGCGCCCAGCGCCGCGCCCAGAAGCCCTGCGCGAGGAGGTAGCGAATCCCGTCGCGCCAGCCCCAGGGGACGTCCATCCGCACGCCCGAGAGCCCCACCGCGCGGGCCCCGAGCTCGGCGAGCGCGATCGCGTCGGCGGCCACGCCTCCTCGTCGGTGCGGCGGGTCGATGGACAGCGAGAACACCGGCAGCAACCCGTCGCCGCTCGTGAAGCGCGCGGTGGCGAGGACGCCCGCCTCGCGGCCCTGCGCGGTGATCCACCAGCGGGTGTAGAAGGCCTCCGGGTCGACGGGGGCCACCGGCGGGTGCGGCGCGAGCCGGGCGTGGCACCGCGCGCGGTCGGCGTCGGTGAAGCCAGCAGGATCGAGCAGCTCGCCGTGCCACGCCTCGACGTGGGCCGCGAGCTCGCGGTCGACCCAGCGCTCGTTCTCCGCGAAGGAGGCGCTGACCGGGCAGAGGTGCACCGCGCCGCAAGAGGCGTCGCGGAGCGTGCGGTGGAGGCGGGTGGAGCGATCGTCGTCGAACATGAGCGGACCCCATCGGTGCGTCGTCGGGTGGGCGGGTGGAGCGGCGCGTCACGCCGCGAGTGCCCCCGTGAGCAGCGCGTGTGCCGGGCGCTCAGAGCCGCAGGAAACAAGGCGTTTGGTGGGGTGAGGGGTGGCGGCGGCGGGGTGGCGAGGGGGTGGCGGCGGGTGGCGGCGGGGTGGCGGGTGGCGGATGGGGTGGCGGGAGCTTTGTGCGTCACGCGAATTGCGCCGCGCGCGCTCCGCCGTAGCGCGTGCTTGACGCTCCGTCCGCTGAACCACTACCGTAGCGAAGATCACGCGTGGCCAGGCGCCAGGTGCGTGACGTTGCGGGTGCTCCATCACCCCCGCCGAGGAGCCGTCGTCCGATCGTGACCATCGACCGCCAGAAGATCGCCGAGGCAGCGCAGCGGTACGCCTCGAAGAACCAGTTCGACAGCGCGATCGCGGAGTACCAGCGCGTCCTGCAGGTCGAGCCGGGCGACGTGCGCACGCTCTTGAAGATCGGCGACCTCCAGATGCGCGCCGGGGCGACGCAGAAGGCCGTGGAGACCTACCTCCACGCGGGTGGCCTCTACGAGCAGCAGGGGCTGCACCAGAAGGCCATCGCGGTCTACAAGCAGGTGCTCCAGCTCAACCCCGACCAGCTCTCGCTCTACAGCCGCGTCGCCGACCTCCACATCAAGCTCGGGCTCACCAGCGACGCGCTCCAGGCCATGGAGCTCCTCGCCCAACGCCACACGCGCTCGGGCGACATGGAGGCCCTGTCGAGCACGTACCGCCAGATCCTCCTGCTCGACGGGCAGAACCTCCCGACCCGCATCCGCCTCGGGGAGCTCCTGAGCAAGATGGGGCGCGGCGAGGAGGCGGCGTCGGAGTTCGAAGCCGCGTGCAAGACGCTCGACGCGGGCGGCCGGGTGGATGAGTGGGTGCGCGTGGCCGAGCGGCTGGTGTTTCACCGGCCCAACAACCTCGACGCGCTGCGCCGCCTCGCGGCCTACTACCTCGAGCGCAACGACGCGCGGCGCGCCCTCCCGAAGATCCAGGCCTGCTACAAGATCAGCCCGCGCGACGTCGCCACGCTCGACCTGCTCGCGCAGGCCTTCCGCGCGCTCGGCCAGCTCCCGAAGACCATCTCCGTCCTCAAGGAGGTGGCGCGCATCCACGGCGCCGAAGGCCGCGTGCGCGAGCGCAACGAGGTGTACCAGCGCGTCCTCGAGCTCTCCCCCACCGACGTCGAGGCCCGCGAGGGTCTGCGCGGCGGCTCGGCCCCCGGGGTGAAGCGCCCGCAGTCGGTGCCCCCCGCGCCCATCGAGCCTCCGCCCCCCGCGCCCGCTCGCCCGCTCTCGTCGATGCCCGCCACCGAGCTCGTCGAGGAGGTGCTCGACGACGCGCTGGAGGAGGTGTCCGACGCGCCCGCCGCCGCCCGCCAGGTGGTCGACGACGGCGGCGACGTGGTGTTCGCCCTGTCGCAGCGCCCGCCGCGCCCGGAGGAGCCGGTCGGCTCGCCGGTGCTGGAGATCCCGCGCCCCGCGGCGATCCCCTCGCTGCGCCCGCCCGTCCCGTCCATCCGCACGCCCTTCGTCCCGCAGCCGCCGGTCGCCCCCTCGTCCGAGCGCTCGCCGGGCGAGGCGGGGCGGCTGCTCGGTGAGGCCGAGATCTTCCTCAAGTACGGGCTCCGCTCGAAGGCGATGGCGCACATCACCCGCGCGGCCGAGCTCGAGCCCGACGCCCCCGAGGTGCTCTCGCGCGTGCGGGATTTCTACGCCGCTCTCAACGACGGCAACGGAGTCCTGCGCTTCACGCTGCGCCTCGCCGAGCTGCTGGAGGCGAGCGACCCGGCGACCGCCTATGCGGAGGCCAGCCGCGCGCTGGAGGTCGACCCCGACAACGCCGTCGCGCGCTCTCTCTACGAGCGCCTCCACGACGTGCAGATGCAGTCGGAGGTGCCGATCGATGACGGCGCGCTCATCGATGAGGGCGACGTCGACCTGCGCGACGTCGAGGCGCGGGCGCCGGTCTCCTCCCCCGCGGAGTACTTCGAGCCCGGCTTCGGACAGGACGTGGGCTACGGCGAGTCGAGCGACGCCACGGAGATCGGCGCGTCACCGCTCGACGCCTACGACCCCGGCGCAGACACCGGTTCGGGCTACCGGATGGATCGCATCCCGGAGATCCCCGTCGAGGTCGAGGCCGAGCACACGGTGCGGGCGCAGTCGCTCTTCCCGGGCGGCCGCCGCGAGATCGAGGAGGGCCTCGACGAGGCGGAGTTCTTCGTCACGCAGGGGCTCTACGATGATGCGCGGCAGGCGCTCCAGGAGCTCCTCCAGGTGCACCCCAACCACCCGCTGGTGTTCGAGCGCCTCGAAGAGGTCGAGCAGCTCGCGCAGATGCACGCCGCCGGCTACGAGGGGAGCGATCCCTCCTACGGCCTCGCGGACAAGATCGCCGAGGAGGTGGAGAGCCTCAACCCCTACGACGGCCCGCCCACGGGGCAGATCGACGTGGAGACGGTCCTCGCGCAGTTCAAGCAGGGCGTGGGCCGCACGGTGAGCATCGAGGACTGCGACACGCACTACGACCTCGGCATCGCCTACAAGGAAATGGGCCTGCTCGACGACGCGATCGCGGAGTTCAAGATCGCCACGATGAACCCCGCGCGGCAGTGCATCGGCGAGACGATGATCGGGCTCAGCTACATGGAGAAGGGCGACGTGCCCTCGGCCCTGGAGCACTTCAAGCTCGGGCTCCAGTCGCAGCAGCGCAGCGAGCGCGAGGAGCTCGGGCTCTACTACGAGATGGGCGCCGCCTACGAAGCCGTCGGCGACCTCACCGAGGCGCTCTACTACTTCCAGAAGGTCGACAAGCGCGACCTCAGCTTCCGCAACGTGCGGCAGCGCGTCAACCGCCTCCAGGGCGCGCTCCACGGCGTCCCCGAGGGGCACCGCCCGCCCGCCCGCGACGACATCGACCGCCAGTTTGACGACCTCCTCAAGGAGTGAGCGACGTCGCGGCGCCCGTCGGCCAGCGCCCCCGCCCGTTGCCGCAGCGCGCCTCGACGAACCCGAAGGCCCGCAGCCCCGTGACGCGCGAGGCGCCCAGCACCCGTTCGAACCACCGGCGGTCGCAGTCCTCGTGGTCGAAGCGGAGCGCCCGCGCCCACGCGTCCTCCGTGTGGATGCACCCCATGCCGTAGGCGCTGAAGGCGCTGACGGTGATGGCGAAGCGGATGCGCGCCGCCCGCATCGCCCACGGGTCGTCGTCGTCCGGGCGCTCCCGCAGCGCGCCGTCGAACGCGCGTTGAAACGCCGGCACCACGGCCTGCTGCCGACGCGCGATCTCGGTGACGATCGCCGCCGTCGCCGCGTGCTCAGGGGCGTCGGGGGGGACGGCCCGCGCGTGTCGCTCGGCGCCTGCGAAATTGCCGCCGATGCCGCGCGCCCGGTCGAAGCCGTCGGCGAGGTCGCGCTGGGCGGCGGTGAGGTGCGCGGCGGGCGTCATCGCGGCAAAGACCCGCTCGCTCTCGGCGATGCGGGCGCGCGACTCCGCGGGGGTGAGGAGCCGCCCCTCGGCCACCTGCGCGTCGGTGAGCGCGCGTCCGTAGGCGAGGACGCCCATCAAACACGCGGTGGGGATCCCCAGCACAACCACGCCGACCGTCAGCACGCTTCGAACGGTGCCCATCGACGACGATCGTACAACGCGCTCCCCGCAACACATCAAGGTCTCACAGAGTCCCGCCGTTGTTCTCGACGATGCACGCGACCCGCTACGACTCCGACGCGCCCCCCGACGCGGAACCCTTGGACACCGCCCTCGCCGCGGACAACGACAACGACACGCTCCTGGATGCGGGCGAGTCCCCCATCGTCCCGCGGGGCCTTCTCCCACGCTCCATCGCGCGACGCGATTGGATCACCGCCGCCCTCTTCATCGCCTCCAACGGGCTCACGGCCTGGGCCTGGACGCACCCCCGCCACGCACCACAGGCCGCGCCACCGCCGCCGGTCACGCGGGTGGAGGTCGCCGCGCCTCCGCCCGTTGCTCCGCCAGCCCCGGCGCCGCTGGTGGTCCCCGACCTCCCCCCGGCGCCGACGCCCCCGGCCGACGCCCACACACGCGAGCACCGTTCGTCGCGCGCGTCCGCCCCCTCGGCGCTTGAGCCCGCGGAGCCCTCGCCCCAGGCCTCCCCGCGCGCCGCGGCCGCGCCGGAGCCCGAGGCCGAGCCCACGGTCGAGCCCACGGCCGAGCCCACCGGCGCGGCGTCGTCTTCCGATGGGCTCGACGAGGCGCTGGAGCGGGCGTCGAGCGAGCACGGCGGAGAGGTCGAGGCGTGCATCGACGCCGCGGACGACGAGGCGCAGGGCTCCCTCACCGTGCGCATCGTGATCGCGCCCGATGGGGCGGTGCGCTCGGCCACGCCGCACGGGCCTGCGGCGTTGCAGTCGGTGGGTCGGTGCCTCGCGGGCGCGATCCGCAGGTGGCGGGTGGAGGTCCCCGGCGCGCGCACCGACCTGACCGCGACGCTCCCCTTCCAGATCGAGTCCAACGAGGAGTAGCGCCGCGCGAACGTCGTCTGCGAGAACGCTTGACGACCCCGTGTGCCCGCGAAGTATCACCGCCCGGTGAGCGCCCTCACCCTCGTCACCTGGAACGTCTGGTTCGACCCCCACCAGCTCGCGCGCCGCGCGGAGATGCTCCTCGCCGCGCTGCGCTCTGCGGACGCCGACGTCGTGTGCCTTCAAGAGGTGACCCCCGCGCTCGTCGCCATCCTTCGTGCGGCCGATTCGCTCCGTGTGTACGCCCTCCTCGACGACACCCTCGACGGGGAGCAGCGCTACGGCACGGTGATCCTGTCGCGGCTGCCGGTGCGCGGGTGGCGTCGTCACGAGCTCCCCACCTCGATGGGCCGCGACCTCCACGTGGCCGACGTGACCCTCGCCGACGGTGCGCCCCTCGCCGTCGGCACCGTCCACCTGGAGAGCCGCCGTTGGAACGGTGACGTCCGCGGCGAGCAGCTCGACGCGGCCTTCCCGCTGCTCCGTGAGGCCGCGCCCGACGCGGTGCTGTGCGGGGACTTCAACTTCGACGACGGGTGGGACGAGTGCGCTCGCCTCGCCGCCGCGCCCGACTTCCGAGACCTGTGGCTCTCCCACGGCCGCGGGGCAACGGGCTACACCGTCGACACGCGCGCCAACGCGATGACCGCGTGGCACAAGGGCAAGGAGAAGCAGACCCGCTACGACCGGGTGCTGGTGCGCTCGTCGGGGCGGGTGGTTCCGCGCGCCATCGAGGTGCTGGGGACGGCGCCCCACGCGGACGACCCCGCCCTCTTCGTGAGCGACCACTTCGGGCTGTGCGCGACGCTCGACCTCGCCGCGCCGCTCAGTGGCGCCCCGTGATCCCGATGGAGAGGATGTCGTAGCCCGCGGAGAAGGTCCCCTGGTTGTTGCTGCACGCGCCAGGGCCGGGGTAGCCCGCGCCGCGCGCGCAGTCCGCGGGGGTGATGGGCACGGTGCCGCTCACCACGGGGGCGCGTCCCTCCACCACGGCCTGACCGGTGGTGAAGATGTGCTGGTACGCCACGTCGATGGTGAGGAAGCGCCAGCGGTAGCTCGCCCCGAGCGCGAGGCCGAAGGTGTCGTAGCCCGCGGTGTCGATGCCGGCGTCGGGGTTCCACCCGACCACCGCGCCGTTGTAGGTGCGGGCGCCGGTCTGGGCGCCGAGGTCCCACGAGATGCCCGCGCGCACCGCGAACTCGTTGGGGATGAAGGTGCGCTCGGCGGCGATGCGGACGCCCATCGTGTCGCGCCAGCTCCGCCGCAGCACCACCTCGGGCGTCGCGGGCGCGCCCATCCCCGGCTCCACCTCCACGATGCCGCTGCTGCGCGTCACCACCTGCTGGAGCGCGGACGAGGTCTCGTAGTGGAAATCGATCTCGAGGTCGAAGGTCTCGTCGCGCATCGGGTCGCGGTCGGCCCACTGCGCGGGGGCGCCCGCCCGCAGCGACGCGAAGCGCGCGCCGACGCGAAACAGGTTGGGCAGCGGCAGCGTGACCTCGCTCGAAAACTGCGACTGATGCCGCCGATCGGGGTCGGAGGCGTAGGGGCGGACGGTGGCCGTGGTGGTCCCGCTGAACACCACGGGCGACTGGTTGAGGTGCGCGTGGGCGCCGAGGGTGATCCACGGCGCGGGCTGCACCATCACCCCGAGGTTGGCGGCCCAGAAGAAGCCCCACGCGTTGGCCGCCGTGCGGATGTCGGTGGCGGGCGACTGCGACCCGATGGCGTTGGCCATGGTCTCGCCCGCGAAGCGCCCGAAGGAGGGCTGCAGCGCCGCGCCCACGCGGAGCCAGTCGGTGGGCGCGAAGGCGACGCCGATCGTCGGGTGGATGAGCGCGACGTTGGTGGCGAGCACCATGTACCGCGCGGGCGAGGGGGCGAGGCCCGCGGAGGTCTGCACGCGGTCGGGGAAGTTCTGCGTGCCGATGCCCGCGGGGGTGAGGAGGCCGCCGCCCACGGCGATCCAGCGCCGCGGCCGCCACGTCACCAGGAGCTGCGGCACGACGCTCGGCGCGCCGTCGTTGCACACCTCGGGGTAGAAGGGGCGCTCGGTGGCGTAGCGGCTGTCGGCGAACACCGTGGTGCGCGTCTCGACGCCGCTCTCGACGCCGTCGTAGCGACCCTCGCGGGTGAAGCAGTGGCGCCAGAAGCCGACGTTCATCGACGCGGTCCACTGCACGCCTTCGAGGCCCACGATGCCCGCGACGTTGTGCCCGAGCGCGGTGGGGTCAGACGCGCGCGCCACGAAGGCCCCCGCGCGCCCGACGGCCTGCACGCCGACGGCGCCCATCTCCGTGCCCCCCGCCCGCGCCACCAGGGGAGCGAGTGTGAGCATGAGGAACAGCGAGGCTGTGGTAACGTCGCGCGAGCGCAGCATCTCCGATGGCAACGAATCTGCCCGACCCTCACCGCTCGTATCAAGCCGGGAGCGCCAGCCCGCTCGGAATCATGGCGCTCGTCACCGTGCTGGTGGGCTGCGGCGCGCCCTCGGTGGTCACGGGTGTGACCGGCGACGGATCGCGCAACGACCTCGGCGGCTTCGACGCGAGCGACGACGCGCCCATGACCTGCCCGCAGAACCCCGGCATCGACCCCGAGCTCCTCCCGCGGTGCTGCGTGGGGCGGGGCAACGCGCGGTGTCTCCCGGCGCCGCTCGTCCCTCCGCGGAGCGCGGCGATGCTGGGCGGGTGCATCCGCGGCGGGCTCTGCGTCCCCGACAAGATCGTCCGCGCGGGGACGAGCTACGTCCCGCGTCGCTGCCGCTCGTTCGGTGGGCTGGTGGGGGCCTGCGTGTCGCGCTGCGTCCCGATGATCGCCGACCAGGGCGACCTCCTCCCGCGCGACGTGTGCGACGACGACGAGCGCTGCGCCCCGTGCTTCGACCCGAGCATGGGCAACGCGTCCACCAACGCCTGCGACCCCGCTTCGCCGTGCACCGACGCGGGCGTCATCGAGCGCCCGCCGCCCTTGATGTGCCCCTACAACGGCCCACCCGTGCTCGACCCGACGGCCATCCCGGCGTGCGCGTGCGCGGGGACGCGGTGCATGCCGTCGGGGCGCGTGCCCGCGGCGCAGCGGGGGATGCTCGCGTCGTGTCCTGGCGGCTTCTGCGTCCCGGAGCCCTACATCCGTTCGGCCAACAACTTCATCCCCCGGCGCTGCTCGGCCTTCGGGGGCCTGGTGGGCGCGTGCATCTCGCGCTGCGTCCCGATGGTGGCGGCGCAGGCGGAGATCCTCTCGCGGGACGTGTGCGCGGCCGACGAGCTCTGCGCCCCCTGCTACGACCCGCAGAACAACAACATGCCCACGGGCGCGTGCGCGGTGCCGCCCAACTGCGGCGACGGAGGCTTCCCCCCGCAGCCGCCGCCGCTGCGGTGTCCGCACACGGGCCCCGACGTGCTCGACCCGTCGCGCCTGCCGCCGTGTCCGTGCGCGGGCACGCGGTGCATGCCCGCGGCGCGCGTCCCGATGGCGCAGCGGGGGATGCTGGCGGTGTGCAACGGCGGGTACTGCGTGCCCGACGAGTTCATTCGGACGGCGAACAACTACCTGGCGCCGACGTGCCGGCCCTTCGCGGGGATGGGCGAGGGGCGATGCCTCTCGCGCTGCGTGCCGATGGTGGCCACACAGGCTTCGATGCTGTCGCAGGCGACCTGCGCGGCCAACCAGCTCTGCGTCCCCTGCTTCGACCCGCGCACGGGGATGAACACCACCGCGTGCAACCAGACCTGCGACCCGGGGCCGCGCGAGCCGCGCTTCAGCTTCGCGCAGTGCTGCGGGGGGCGGGCGCGGTGCGTCCCGGCGACGGCCGTCCCCGCGGCGCAGCGCGAGAGCCTGTCGGCCATGACGTGCCCCGCGGGCTTCCTCTGCGCCCCCAACGAGAACCTCGACCCGGCCTACCGCCCCGTCGCCTGCCGCGCCACGCCGCCGCCGCTCCCGGTCATCGGCCAACTCCCGGCGTACAACGGATTCTGCGTGAGCACGTGCGTCAACCGTTCGTTCTTCGAGCGCCTCGGGACGGCGCAGGGGACGTGCGGCGCGGGCTACTTCTGCGGCCCCTGCCGCACGCCGCTCGGGCAGCGCACCGGCGTGCCC
>JBILLV010000208.1:0-16048 GCA_044375895.1 Polyangiales bacterium
ACCGCGGCGCTCGCGCGCTGGGACCACTTCCTCACGCGGCGGGGGTGGGCGCGGAGCGGAGCGTCCATTGGGGGCCGATGAGCTGGATTGAGGGGGATTGAGGGACCGTCTTCGAGGCGTCGTGATCTCTTCGCAGCCCGGATCACCCCCCAAACGCCCGCTCCAGGAGACGCCTCGTGAGCCCTCTCGAACACAGCCTCCACCTCGCTGCGCAACCCTACCTCCGACCCGGCGAGGCGATGACCGGGTGCGGGATGGTCTCCCGCGTCGTCCCCATGGCCGCGCGCCTGGTTCCCCTGGCGGCGGTCGTCTACACGGGGCACTTCCTGGTCGCCGTCACGCCCCTGCGGCTCCTGTGCTTCCCGGTCGACGTGTCGTTCACCGGCGTGCCGCGCGCGCCCGCGCTCCCGGCGCAGTCCCTCGACTTCGCCGAGATGGTGGAGGTGACGCCCTTCAACCCCGTCGTGCTGGGCCACGGCGCGCTGCGGTTTCGCCTCCGTGACGGCGTGACCCACGAGCTGATGTTTCCCCACACCAAGGATGCCCTCCCCTCACAGGCCCGCTTCGCCGCCGAGTTCGGCCCGTGGGTGGCGGGAACCGCGCGCGCTGGCGGCTTCGCGGGCGCTCCCCCGCGCGACCCGCGGGTGCCTCCGCTCGCCCCGCGGCCGCTCCTCGGGAGCTGGGCGATGGTCGTCGTCGGCGTGCTCTTCGCGCTAGTCAACCTCGTCGTCGCCGCCGGCGCGCTCTCCAGCGCCAGCGTGAGCATCGGGGCGATGGCGCTCCTCGGGGGGGGCCTCGGCGCGGGCCTCGCGTGGTTCGGCTACCGTCCCATCGCCGAGCGAAAGCGCCTCCGCGGCGTTACGCCTGGCGCACCCGGCGCGACGACGACCACGCCCGCCGAGCGGGCCGCGACGAAGCAGCGGGCTGCCCTCGCGCTCGGGGCGATGAGCGTGCTCATGGTCCTCGGCGCGGCCGTGAAGTTTCGTGACGCGGCGACCCTCCAGGACGACGGGGCGGCGGCCGAGCGCTACTGCGTCGCGCGGGGGCTGGCCACGCCCACCGCGGGCGATCAGGCGACGTACGAGCAGCTCGTGCGCGACGGGTGCCGCATTCGGTACGGCGAGATCTTCCGGGCGCACCACGCTCGCCGCGTCGGCGCGCTGCTCGCCGCGGCGAGCGTGGTCCTGGCCGTGGCTGCCGTGGGCCTGTGGGTCGGCGGACGGAGCGGCAAGGGCGCGATGAACGGGGCCGTCCGGGCCGGCGGCTGAGCTGCGGCGCCCGACGCGTAGCACCTCTCCGGTGGCCAACGGGTCTCCTGCTGGTGTAGGAGCCCCTCTACGGTCCGATGAAGCGCCTTTGCCTCCCCGTCCTCCTCGTCGCCTGCGGCCAGCACATCGCCGAGCCCTGGGACCGCGATCGGACCGGCGGCGTCCGCACCGTCCGCGTCACCACCCGCGGCGACCGCGGGACCCGCGCGCGCCCGCTCCCCTTTAGCGACGAGGGGGTCGACCTCACCCTGAGCGTCGCCGTCTTCGACGCCAGCGACCAGCCCCTCACCACCTTCGACGGGACCCTCACGCTCAGCGCCTCCCCCGGGAGCCTCGTCGCCGTCTCCTCGCCCGGGGCCATCGGCAACGTCGTCCGGCTCCGCGCCGGCCGCGTCGACGACGTCGCCGTCCGCATCGCGCGGGCCTACGGCGAGACGCGCCTGTGGGCCGAGGACACGGGCTACGCGCCGGTCGACCCGCGGCGCTCGCCCCTCCCGGCCTGCGCCGACGGGCGCGACAACGACGGCGACGGCTTCGCGGACTTCCCCGGGGACGTCGGCTGCGAGGCGCCCAACGACGACGAGGAGCGCGGCGGGTCCTTCGCGGTGGGGACGAGCGAGGCGATCTTCTTCGCCACGCCGCTCCTCGCCGACGTGCAGGGGAGAGGCGCCCAGTCGCCGCTCGTCGACCAGCGCGTCACCGTGCTCGGCCGCACCGAGCTCACGCCCGCGCCCGCGGGGGAGAGCGCGCACTCACTCCAGCAACACTGCGCGCAGTACAGCGAGAGTAGACCGAAGAAATCTTATGCGAGGCATCGGCGGGCCGGTGGGGAGACGGTCTCGATGACGGGGGGCGTTGGATGCCTTATCCCCCTCGGCCTCGGTCCAAGGAAGCGAGAGGGCCAGGGCCGCGCGCAGGGCGCAGTGCGTGGCGTCGCAGACCTCCGCGGGCGAGAACTCGGCGCCCTCGGGAGGAGCCAGCAACGACGCGATGCCCGCCACCACGCCGTAGGCGTCCGGGGTGGTCGCGTCTTCGTCGTCGCAGCCCGCCTCCACCACGGCGAAGCACGCAAGCGCATCAGCCCGCAAGGCCCTCGCGTCGCCGGTGCCTTCGACGCTCCAGGCCTCCGCGCGATCGAGGGCGCGCAGAGGCATCGGGTCTTCGACGCCCACGCGCAGCAGCAGCTCCCGCGCCGAGGGGACAAGCGCCCGGGCCATCGCCCGCTCGGCCTCTCCGGCTCTGTCCGCGGTGGCAGCTGTCATCGTGGTCCTTCCCGACGGCCGCTCAGCGTACGGCGAGGGCGCGCCACACGGCGGTTATTCCGAGGAGGAGTGTAGCAGACCGCATGGATTCGGCGACTTCTCTGGAAGGATAAGGGCCTCCAACGCGCCTCGCTGTCAACACCCGCCGCCCCCTTGGCCCCCGCGCTCCGTTCACGTGCGGGAGGGCGCGTGTGCACTGGCTGGATGATGCGCAGTGTCACTGTGGTGGCAACGCGCGCGCCGCTTCAGCAACACTGCGCGCAGCACCGCGAGAGTCGACCGAACATCCGTTGTGCGACGCATCGGTCGGGCGGCGGGGCGGGGGCCTGACGACGAGGGGCGTTGAACGCCTTATCCCCCCCGCCCTGCCTCCCCGCGCGCACCACTGTCGGTACTGCCGCATCGCCCACGCTCTCCCCTCCGTGCTCGCGCAGAGCACCGCGCGCGCCATCGGCTCATCGAGCACCGCGTCGAGCGTCACCGCGTCCTCCGCGCTCAGCCCGCTCACGTCTTCCGCGCCCATGTGCTCCCTCCTCTCTCCGCGCACCCGTGGTCTACGCGTGGCTCGGCGCCCGGTACCCGATGGCCTCCGCGAGGTGGTGCGCCAGCAGCGCGTCGCTCCCCTCCACTTCAGCAACACTGCGCGCAGTACCGCGAGAGTCGACCGAACATCACTTACACGAACCGTCGCCGGGCGGAGTGGGTACGGGCTCGGCCGAGTGGGGCGTTGGATGTCTTATCATCCCAGATCCTCACCCCCGCCGCGGCCCTCGTCACCGCCGGCCCCGACGACGCCGTGACCGACGCGCTCGACAAGCTCGCCCGCCGCGACGTCGCGCAGCTCCCCGTCGTCGCGCAGGGACGCCTCGTCGGGATGCTCCTGCTCCGCGACATCACCCGCTGGATCGAGCTCCAGCCCCACGACGGCGCGGCCCCCTGGGTCGGCCCCCCGCTCGCCGCGTGAAGGTGCGAGCGGGGGGCGCGGGCCGCCGAATCAAGGCGCGCTGCGCAGGTCGGTGCGGCGGCGGACGTCGACCGGCGCGCGCTCCTCGGGCGCGGCGAAGCCGTAGGCGTCGAGCAGGGCGGCGACGTGCGCGCACAGCCGCTCGAGCGTCGCCGCGTCGTCGGCCGAGAGCGTGAGGTCCAGCTCGTTCTGGGTGCTGTCGGTGCAGACGTCGAACACGACCCGCCGCCCGCCGCCGGGAAGCACGTGCCACACCTCGTCCACGCCGTCCCCCGGGAGCCCGCCGAACCAGTGCTCCGCGCGGAGCACGCCGCTCCCGTCAGGGGCGACCCACGCGTCATCGCTCCTGGCGTTGTAGCTGTGGCCGTGCGCGTACGCGTCGAAGCTCGTCGGGGCCGCGGGGAGCGCGACCTCGGGGCGGAGCGAGCCGTACAGCGTGAGGGCGGCGCGCGCCCCCCAGTCGTGCTCCCGCAGGGCGGGCGCGGCGGGCGTGACGAGGCGGGTGGTGCGTCCCCAGGGCGCGCGGTCGACGGCGCGCGCGCGGAGGGCCGCGTAGGCCTCGACCGACGGCGGGTGGTGCTCCGGCGAGGCCGTACGCGCCTGCGCCAACGCGTCCATCAGTTCGTCCTCCACCTCCGCCGGCGCGAAGAGGTGGATGCGCGGGTCGCGGCTCAGCACCCGCTCCGGCGCGTAGTCCGTCCACCCCGTGTCGTGGCCGTACCGGTACCCCAGGGTCACCACGCCGGGCTCGGTCGAGAGCCCGGTCTCGCCGTCGTGACGGCGGTCCCACGTCCAGTCCCGCCGCGGGATGAGCGCGTGGGCGAGCGAGGGGAATCCGTCGGCCGCGGTGAGCCCGTGCCCGGGGCGCAGCGCCGCCAGCATGCGCGTCCGCAGCGTCTCCCGCACGTGCCGCGGCGCCCTCGGCCCGGGGGGGCCGTAGGCAAACACCTCGTCGGGCAGCAGGTGAGTCGGGGAGCCGCGGAGGTACTCCTGCGCGATGAGCCCATGGCCGTCGAGCCGAAGGGGCCACGGCTCGAGGGCGCCCCCCGCCCGCTCGACCGCGTACACCAGCGTCTCCGGGCGCACCCGCGCGGGGTCGTAGGCCCGCCAGAAGGCCAGCCGCGTCGCGTCGCGCGGGCTGCCCACGGCGGCGGCGTCGAGGCGCGCGGCGACCGCGGCGAGGACTTCGAAGCGCACCCTGCCGTCGGCGAGGTGGAGGAGGTGCGGGCGGGCGAAGGCCTCCGCGAGAGCGGTGCGCCGCTCGCGCGGGGTGGTGGCGTCCGACGTCGTCACCACGAAGCCGTCGTCGGTGAGGGCGGCGGCGTGAGTGAGCGTCTTCGCGCCGAGAACGGTGGTCCACGCCCAACGAGCATTCATCGCGGCGAGAGTGATCGCCGATGGCGGGGCGGCGGTCAACGGCGGGGCGCCGATGGGCGCACCCTCGCGCCCCGAACCGATCTACCCTCGCGCGCGATGAACCGCGCCGCCGTCCCCCTCCTCGCGCTCGCCCTCTCCTCGGCCTGCGCCCCCGCCCCCGCGACGCCGACCGCGGACGCGAGCGTCGACGCGCCCTCGTCGACGGTGTGGCTCTGCCGGCCGGGCCAGGCCTCCAACCCCTGCGCGCTCTCGCTCGACACGAGCGTCGTCGCGGCGGACGGCGCGGTGACCGTCGAGCGCGCGCCGCCCGCCGCCGCGCCGCCCATCGACTGCTTCTACGTGTACCCCACGGTGAGCGCGCAGGGCGAGGTGAACGCCGACCGGAGCGTCGACCCCGAGCTCGTCGACATCGCGGAGGCGCAGGCGGCCCGCTTCTCCTCCGTGTGCCGGGTGTTCGCGCCCGTGTACCGGCAGGTGACGGTGGTTGGGCTCATCAGCCCGTCGGCCGCGGCGGGCTTCGAACTCGCCTACGCCGACGTCCGGGACGCCTGGGCCGACTACCTCGCGCGCGACAACCAGGGCCGTGGGGTGGTGCTCATCGGGCACTCGCAGGGGGCCGGCCTGCTCACGCGCCTCGTCTGCGAGCGGATCGACGGCGACCCGGCGGCGCGGGCGAAGCTGGTGTCCGCGCTGATCCTCGGGAGCGCTGTGCGCGTGCCCGAGGGGGCCAACGTCGGCGGCGATTTCGCCACTTCAGCAACACTGCGCGCAGTACCGCGAGAGTCGACCGAACATCACTTATGCGAGGCATCGGCGGGCCGGTGGGGAGACGGTCTCGATGACGGGGGGCGTTGGATGCCTTATCCCCCCGACGGGGCCTGGGTGGAGGCCGTGGGCCGCGAGGTGTGCTTCGGCAGCCGCGTGGCCGACGAGGCCGAGCGCGCGCGGGTGCGGGCGTTCTGCGCGTCGCTGCCCCTCGCGCTCGAGCGCCCCGACCTCCGCGTCGTGCACGCGGCGTGGCGGGAGGAGGCCGCCGCGGCGCTGCCCCCCGACGGCGACCTCGCCGACCTCGACGCGCACTTCGACGCCGGGGTTCGTGCCGGCCTCGACGCCGCCGGGCTGCACGCCGCCGCGGCGGCCGAGCGCGCGCAGTGGGCGGGGCTCCGCAAGCGCCCGGTGGAGCCGCCCGCCATGCTCGCCGCGGTGCAGGCCGTCGACCTCGCCGAGCAGAACGACAACCCCGTCAAGGTGCTCACCAGCGGCCTGGAGGAGCCCATCGCCGCGGGTTCGCGGTACTACGTGGGCGGCAAGTGGCGGTACGTGCAGCGCTCGCGGTGGTGGCGCGCGTCGCCGCCCGATCGCCCGACGGTGGTGGGCCACTACTGGCGCAGCCGCGTCGCGCGTCCGCCGGGCCTCGCCGACGTGTGGGACGGCGTCGACCCCTTCGCGTGGGAGGGCGACACCTTCTGCGTGGATTACAGCGTCGGGCGCCGCTACGCCGAGCGCGCGCGGGGCCCTGTGGGTGCGGAGGGTTTTCGCGCGGGCCTCGCGGCGATGCTCTGGCCCGAGGCGGCGCTGTGCTTCGACGACCGCGACGCGCTCGTGCCGACGGAGGGCCTCAACGCTCCGGGGCAGGCGGCGGGGGCGGGTCTTCGAGGGTGATGCCCGTGTAGATGCGGTCGACGGAGAGGGTGCCGTCGAGGGCCGCGAGGTGGAGCGACTCGCCCTCGCGGGCGTCGTGCAGCGTCCAGTGGTCGCCCGCGCGGGTGTAGAGCTCGAGGTGGCGGTCGTGCTGCGACACGAGGAGGAAGTGCTGCAGCCCGGGGATGCGGCGGTAGTGGGCCCACTTCTCGCCGCGGTCGTAGCGCTCGGTGCGCTCGGAGAGCACCTCGACGAGCACGACGGGGTTGGTCATCGCGTTGCGGTCGCGGGGGCTCGTCTGGGCCGGACCGCACACCACCGACCCGTCGGGGTACGTCGACAGCCCCGTGGCCTCCACGCGCACCTTCGCGTCCGAGCTGAACACCACACACCCGCGCCCGAGTGCGAGTGTGCGCAGCTCGGCGAGCACGGCGGCGGACAGGGCCCCGTGGGTGAGGGTGCCCCCGGCCATCGCGTACACCTGGCCGTCGAGCCACTCGTAGCGCTGCCCGGTGTCGCGCTCCAGCGCGAGGTACGCGTCGTACGAGAGACCCGCGGGTGCCGCTTCGCCTGCCATGGTGCGCGGGAGTGTACCGCCCCTGCGGCACCAGGGGCCACCCGAGAGGCGCGCGCGCCGCGCGACCCGATGCTCGCCTCCGTGCGCGGACACCGTCGTCCAGAGGTGAATTGAGGAGGCTTGAGCGCCCTTGAGCACAGCCCCGTGGTGTGCTGCTGCGCACCCCATGAGTCAGCCCATCCAACCCCCCCGCATCGCTTCGTACGCGCTCATCAGCGCGCTCGCCCTGCTCTCTGCGTGCAAGCGCGGTGTGGCCCCCGCGGTCGCCGCGGAGGGAGGCCCCGCCGCGCCCTCTGCGCCGGTTGCCGCGACGCCGCCTGCGCCGTCTGGGACGCCCGCCGCGGCCATGCCGTCCGTCGATCCGCGCTGGCCGTCGTGGTTGCCTCCGGTCGCGGGGGTCACGGTGCGTATGGCCGACCGCGAGCTGCTCGAGGCCTACGCCGACCGCCCCGACCTCGCGGTGCTGATCGACACCCGACGCGCCCTCGAGGCCGCGGGATACACCGTGTCGCAGACCAACATGCGCCGGTCGCCGTACGAGAACCGCTTCGTCTTCACGGCCACGCGCGCCGAGGCGTTCGTCTACGTCAGGCTCACGGGCAATCCGCGGCGTCCGGGCTTCACCACCTTTTCGTCGGCGCAGGGACGCCTCGCGCGCACGCTGCAGCGTTCGGACGGCTGAGGCCACCTGTAGGGGCGGGCTCTGCAGTCGCCTTGATCTCCATGAAAGGTCTCCGACCCGATGAATCCAAGCCTGCAACGTCGTCTTCTCCTGTCGGTCGCCGCGATGTCGGCGGCGCTCTCCCTCGGCTGCGCGCCGCTGCGGCAGCGGCAGCTTAAGTCACGCTTCGAGAGCGAAGTGACCGGATGCCGCGTGCAGATCCGGGGAAGCGTGATGGAACTCTCGCCCTGTGACGGTCCAGAGTCCGTCGCCCGCGCGCGGGCCCTCATCGTCACGACCTGTCAGGATCTCGACGCCGCGGACATCCGGGTGGTGACCGTCTCCTCGTGGGTGCCGCGCTACCAGTCGGTGACGGTGACCGTCGCGCGTGGCGGTGTGTGCGAAGCGCGCTGCATCGGCCGCTGCACCTGAGGTCCGCGCTGTCCTGGCGGATGGGGCCTTGCGCCCGCGACGGGGAGGGTGTGAGCATCCGCGGGACACACCCGGATGCCGCCGCCCCTTCACGCACGCGCCCTCGCGGCGGTCTTGTCCGGTCTGGTCGCCTGCGACGTGCCCGCGCTCGTCGAGCTCGCGCCCGACGCCGCACGCGACGCCGCCGCGGACGTCGCGCCTGCGCCTCCGGCCACGCCGAGCTGCCCCGACCCCGCGGAGCACGGCTGCGCGCGGGTTCGTGTCACCGGCGGCGCCTTCACGCAGGGCGCTGACGACCTGCCCGAGGCCTCGCCCCCGCTGCGCGACCTGCGCGTGTCGGACTTCACGCTCGACGGGTACGAGGTGACCGTCGCCCGCGCCCGACGGTTTCGCGACGACCTGCCGCGTTGGCTCGCGTCGCTGCCCGCCCGCGACGCCCTCGAGGTGCGCTACCCCAACGGCGCCACGCTCCGCGTCTCGCTCGTCGGCCTCGCGGGCGCGACGCTGCAAAACCCCGCCGAGGGCGTCGGCATCAACCGCCTGGACGACCCCGTCCGGCCATCGTGCGGCACCCGTTCAACGGCGTGTCGTGGGACGTCGCGCAGGCCTTCTGCGCGTGGGACGGCGGTCGCCTGCCCACCGAGGCCGAGTGGGAGTACGCCGCCCGCTGGTGGCGGAGCGAGGCGCCGTCGGGGAGGACGTTCCCGTGGGGCGACGCGCCGCCCGTGGGGCGCTGCGACCTCGCCCACTGGATGATCGCGGTGTTTACCCCCAACGGCCGCTGCGCAGGGACGGACGGGCGCGCGTCGCGCCCCGTCGGGAGCCTCTCCCTCGGACAGACCTCGGGGCTCTTCGACCTCGCCGGCAACACCCTCGAATGGGTCGCCGACCGCGACGTTGCCTACGGCGAGGCGTGCGCGGGCCGGACGGGCCTCGACCCGCTCTGCGATCAAGGGGACGCGCCCGAGCGCGCGCTCCGTGGCGGGTCTGCCCAAACGCCCGCGGCGACGCCCGCGCGCCTCCGTACGGCCGCCCGGGCCCGCCAGACCCCCGAGCGCCAGGACAACGCCCACGGGTTTCGGTGCGCCCGGTGAGCGCCTCGGGGACGGGCGCCGTGAAGACGCGGAGCGCTGCGGCGCGCCGGGTCGGGCGCACCCTGGGCGGGCGCTACGCCCTCACGCGCGTGCTGGGCGTCGGCGGCCATGGCGCCGTGTTTGAAGCGCGGCACGTGCTGTTGCAGCAGACGGTGGCCGTCAAGGTGATTGACGTGGACGACGCGCGCCCCGCCGCCGAGGCCCGCTTCTTCCGCGAGGCCCGCGCCGTCGCGCGCATCGAGCATCCCAACGTGGTGCGCGTCTTCGACCTCGGTCGCGACGAGGCCGAAGGGTGCCTCTACCTCGCGCAAGAGCTGGTGCGCGGCGGGACCCTCCGCGATTGGATGGAGGAGCGGCTCGTCGCTACGCCGCACGAGGCGATGCAACTCCTCGGCCCCGTCATGGAAGGCCTCGCCGCGGCGCACGCGGCGGGCGTCGTCCACCGCGACGTGAAGCCAGAGAACGTGCTCCTCTCGCCAAACCCGCAGGGTGGGCTCACGCCGCGCGTGATCGATTTCGGCGTGGCCTTCCTCACCGCCCGCGACGAGCCCGCGGTGACCGGTGACGGCGCGGTCGGCACGCCCGCGTACATGGCGCCCGAGCAGGCCCGCGGCGCGCGCGACCTCGACGCCCGCGTCGACGTGTGGGCGGTGGGCGTGATGCTGTACGAGCTCCTCCTGGGGCGTCGACCCTACGAAGCCGAAGGCGCCCGCGCGCTGCTCGCCGCGCTCGCCTACGCAGAGCCCGTACGCTTCGCGCGCCACGCCCCCGACGCGTCGGCTCCCCTGTGCGACGCGGTGGAGCGCGCCCTCGCCCCCGAGCCCGGCGCGCGCTTCGCCACCGTCGACGCGCTGCGCGAGGCGCTCGCGGGATGCCCCGAGGTGCGAGACCCCGAAGCCCGCTGGGCGCCGCGTGCAGCGACCGCGGCGACGCTGCCGACGCAGACCGACGCCCCGGCGCCCGTCCGGGTCGCTGGACAGGCCGGTCGCCTGACGCGGTTGGCGTGGAGGGCGCTCGCGGTGGGCGCGCTCGTCGCGGCGGTCGCCTCGTCTGTCGACCCTCGCAGCGCTCCGAGCGCGCCGCGCGCCGTGCCTCCGCCGCCCCCCCGCTGGCGCCCGTGGCCCCCGCGCGCGAGGCGCCGCCGGTCGTGCCCATCCCCGTCGCGGTGTCCGACGCGCGCGCGAACGCGCCCGCGCCGCCGCCCCCGGTCCACACACCGGGACGCGCGCCCACGCGGGTCCGCCCGCCGCCTGCGCCTCGCGAGGGAGCGCGCGGCGTCAACGGCGCACCCATCCTGGCGCCGCCTGGGCTGGAGCCCGCTGGGGCCTTGGCTCACACGGCCCCGCGGATGCCCCTGGATGGACCCCTGCGCCCAGCCCTTCAGCCAGGGTCGTCGGACACCCGCGTCGCGCGTGGGTCGAGCAGGTAGCCCTCCTCGTTGCGGGTCAGCGCCTCGGCCAGGCCCATGCGCCGCAGCGTGCTCACTGCGACGTGGACCCGGTGTGCGCCGGAGTCGCCGACCATGCGCTGGCCGCTCCACACCGCGCGCACGATGGCGTCGACGTCCGTCCCGCGACCGGGGCGGTCGACGCGGGCGTCGACGAGTATCCGAAGGACGCGGACGAGCGCGAAGCGCCCCGCGAGCGACACGGCCGCCTCGCCGGGCGCCTCGAACCAAAGGGCGGCGCGGGAGAGCGCCGTGACGCGTGGACCCGGGTCGTTCGTGGGGAGCGCCGCGGCCGCGGGCGCTGCGCCCAGCGCGGCCTCCATCGCGGGCGTGAGCGCGAGGGGCGCGTCGTCACCGGGCGGCGCGAGGTGCGCATGGACGAAGCGAGTGAGCTCCCGGAGGTCGTCGGGCCACGGGGCGCGGAGCAGCGCCTCGGTGAGCGTGTGGTGAAGCCGCGGGACGCGCCCGTGGATCCTGCCCGCGAGGTCGCGGAGGAGATGCGGGAGGTCTTCGCCGCGCTCGCGCTGGGCAGGGAGCGCCACCATCCGAGCGCCCAGGGCGCGCGCGAGCGTATCGCGGGCCACCGCGGCGTCATGCCCTCCGACGTCGGGCCACCAAAGCACGAGCACGTGCGGCGCGCGGTCGCGGTACGCCAGGGTGACCACGTCGTCCTGCCAGACCGCGTCTGCCAGCGGGAGCGGTCCGAGGAGCGCCGTCCGACCGACGGCCCGCGCGAAGAGGACATCGCGCGCGGCGGACGTCGGCGCGGCGCTGGGCATCGGGAGCACGGGGAGGGCCTCCGGGCCGCGCGCCGCCAGGGCCGAGGCCACCGCGTCCACGCCCGCGCCCGAGGGGCCGTGCAGCACCACCACGCGGGCCCCGTCGGGCACGTCGGCGAGCGCCGCGGCGACGCGTGCCATCGCCTCGCTGAAGGCCGGGAAGCCCGCGTCGCGAGCGCCCTCCGGCACCCGCGCGACCCGCCGCGCCAGGAGCATCACCCCGCCGAGGCGGAGCGTCTCGCCGGAGGTCAGCGCCGCGCCGGCGACCCGCGTCTCGCCGCGCCAGGTCCCGTTGTTGCTGCCGAGGTCGTCGACGCGCAGCGTGCGGTCGTCAGCCTCGACCCGCAGGTGCCGCCGCGAGACGCTGGGGTCGTCGAGCAGCCCGGTGCCCGCCGTCGCGTCGCGCCCGAGCGTGACGGTCTCGCCGCATGGCACCACCACGCGCCCCCCGAGTCGGGCCGGGTCGGGGTGATGGACCACCGTGAGCACCCACGACGCCCCATCGAGCGCGACGTCGTCGAGGGTGAGGGTGCGCGCCGACGGCATCAAAAGCTCCACGCGAGGCCCGCGCCCCGCGA
Source organism: Polyangiales bacterium (assembly GCA_044375895.1). Taxonomy (GTDB): domain Bacteria; phylum Myxococcota_A; class Polyangia; order Polyangiales; genus CAISKJ01. The sequence goes on from JBILLV010000208.1 coordinate 12,081, forward strand.
GGTCGGGTGGAGGGGCGGCGGGCGACGGGAGGGAGAGGCGATCCACCAGATGAAGCCCGCGATCGCCGCCGCCGCGCCGACTCCCGCAGCCACCCACGACAGGTCGCGGTGCATCGCGGCGCGCGCGTGGAGATCGCGCGCGCCGAGGTCCGGCGCGCACTCCACGGCGTCCGTGCTCCCGATGTCCGTCGCGCTGCAGAGACCGCGGAGCTGGTCCACGGCGTCCGCGCGGAGCAGCGAGAGCGTCCCGGCTGCGACCAGTGACGCGCCACCCGCGCCGAGGAGGGCCCAAGGCGCCCAGGGGGACCGCGGGCCCACCGTCGCAGGGGACGACGGGGCGAGGAGGGCAGGCGGCGGAGCAGGCGGCGGAGCAGCCGGCGGGGCAGGCGGCGGGGCAAGCGGCGCCTCGGGCGTGAGCGCTACCGACTCGCGCAGGGTCTCGCCCGCGGTGACGTTGAGCGTGCGCACCAGCGGGTGGTGCCACTCCAGCAACACTGCGCGCAGTACAGCGAGAGTAGACCGAAGAAATCTTATGCGAGGCATCGGCGGGCCGGTGGGGAGACGGTCTCGATGACGGGGGGCGTTGGATGCCTTATCCCCCTTCAGTGCAAGGCGAACTCCCCGTAGCGGCGCATCACCTCGGGGTAGAAGGCGAGGACGATGCGCTCCTTGGGGATGCCCGCGGCGACGAGCTCGGTTGCGAAGCCTGCCTCGGTGTTGTCGCGCTGGATCCAGAACTTGCCGTCGATGAGGTCGACGTGGACGAGCACGTTGTGGATGCGCTGCGTGCCGTCCCATCCCACGGTGAGGAGCATGTACTCATCGCGGGCCTCGTCCATCAGGCGCACGACCTTGAACTTCGCCTCCGCGCGGGGCCACCGCTCCCACGCGTCGAACAGGCGCGCGATGAGCACGCGGTCAGCGGCTACGGAATCCATCGTGTGACCTCCTCGGTGAGCGGCGAGAAGCCCAGCACCCTGGGGATTCGTCGCCGGAGCATGAGCTGGCCGATCTCGTCCCTCTGCACGATGTCGAGCACCTCGCTCGGGATCGCGAGGTACAGGTCGCGGCCGGGCTCGATCGTCGCGAGCACGTCCTCGTACATTGCGAACTGACCTACCGCCTGCTGGAGGTCGGCGATCAGCGACGGGCCGCCGAAGGACTTGATCTCCACGGCGATCCGACGGACGCCCTTCTCGGCGGCGATGATCTGCTCCGCGCCGAGGTCGACGTAGAGCGAGCGCCCGCCCGCGCGTAGGGTCATGGGGTCGTGGGTGATCGTCCACCCGTCCCGCTCCAGCGCGCGGCGGACGACGTCATGGAGCTGATCGAGGGCGGGCATCGCGCAGCAGTTGTAGCGACGTTAGCCCGAGCCACGCAAGCGGATGATGGCGACGCTCCCGGCGACGAGTGGTGCGGGTGGTTCCGACCGCCGCGTGACGATGCACCCCACAGCGAGCGCCCGCGGGGGTACAATTGAAAGTATGTCGACGCGGCACGTCGGGCAGCGCGTCGCCATCGCCCCCGCGCGGGGCCTCCTCGACCTCGGGGACCTCTGGTGAGCCGCGCGGCGGACGAGGCCGTGCGCGCGCTCCTCGGGCCGCTCCTCGCGGCGCGTCCGGGGCCGTCGCAGTGGCGGCTCCTGTCGTGGGACACCGACCAGGGCGTGACCCTCACGCTGGAGAAGGGCGATCGCCGCGTACTGGTCGAGCTCTCGGCGCGCGACGAGGCGCGGCCGTGCCTCACGCGGACGGCGCGCTTCAACCTCGTGGCGCGGCGCCTCGGTGAGGGGGAGGTCGACCTCGGCGCGGCCGAGCGGCGCGCGGTCGAGCAGCTCGCGGCGCTCTTGCGGTCGCGCGAGGCGCGGCTGCCGGTGCTCCCGCGGCCGGAGGCGTCGCCGCGGGCCGCGGTGCGCGAGGTCGAGGTCGACCGGGTGCTCGTCGACGAGGGGGCTGGGCGCTACTACGTCAACCCCTACGTGGGCTGCGTGATCGGGTGCGCGTTCTGCTGGGCGGCGGAGGGGGCCGACCTGTCACGCTCCCTGGAGGGGCTGCCGACGGCGCCGTGGGGGCGTTGGGTCGACGTGAAGGTCAACGCGTCCGCGGTGCTCCGACGCGAGCTCGCGCAGCACGCGCCGGGCACGGTCCGCTTGAGCCCGGTGGTGACCGACCCCTACCAGCCGTTGGAGCGCAAGTACCGCGTCACGCGCGGCTGCCTGGAGGCGATGGCCGACGCGGGCTTCACGCCGGTGGTGCTCACGCGTGAGGCGCGCGTCCTCGAAGACCTCGACGTGCTCCGGCGCTGTCCGGGCGCGGCGGTGGGGCTGTCGATCCCGACGGACGACGACGCGGTGCGGGCGGCCTTCGAGCCCGGCGCGTCGCCCATCGCCGCGCGCCTCGACGCGCTCCGTCGGCTCCACGCGGCGGGCGTGCGCACCTTCGCGGTGGTGCAGCCCGCGCTCCCGATGGACGCCGCGCGCCTCGTCGCCGAGGTCGCCCCCTTCGTCCGCGCGGTGCGGGTCGACCGGATGCACGCGGTCGAGCGCGCGCGGCCCCTCTATGAGCGGGCCGGGCGCCGCGACGCGATGACGGACGGCTTCGCCGACGCGCTCGTGCGCGAGCTCACGGCGGGCTTCGCGGCGCGGGGGGTGCGGGTCGACGCGCTCGACGACCTCGCGGCGGCGCTCGGGTGAGCGCCGCTCAGCGCGGCGAGCGGGCGAGGAGCGCCCCGGCGAGGCGGTCGAGGAGGCACGTCCAGCCCTCGAAGCCGAGCGTCGGCCGCGGGTGGAAGGCGTGGTCGAAGTGGCTCGGGAAGCCGAACTCCATCGTCCGCGTCACCCACTGGAGCCGCTGACAGTAGCGCGTGTCGCCGACCGCGAGGTCGACCGGGCGCTCGGCGTGCATCGCCTGGAGCTCCCGCGTCACCGCGTCGAAGTGGTAGGGCAGGCGCACGGGCGGGAGCGGGCCGAACTCCGCCGCAAGGTCTTCGGTGTGCGTGGCGCCGCCCGCGTTGGCGCTGAGGTGGACGACCTCCATCCCCACCTCCGCGGCGAGGTCGAGCATGCCGCCCCAGAACATCGGCGGCGCGCTGAAGGCCACGCGCCGGTCTTGGAAGATGGCCTGCGGCGCCCACGCGAGGCGCGGCACCACGCGGCGGAGCTCGCGGTCGACGAGGGCGTCGAGGGCGTCGAGCGTCCCGGTCGCGCGCGCCACCGCGGTGAGGAAGCGGCGCGTCCGTGCGGCGCCGAAGGGGAGGGGGGCGGCGACGACGGCCTGGCCGGTGCGTTGCGCGAGGGCCTCGGCCGCGGCGAGCCCGAGGGGCAGGGCGACGAGCGTGGCGGCGTCGCGCGCGTCGACGAGCCCGCGGTAGCCGCCGCCGTCGAGCCACACGCTGGTGACGGTGAGCCCGAGGCCCTCGAGCAGGCGGCGCAGCTCGGCGACGTCCGCGCGGCCGTCCTCCTCGTTGCGCTGCATGAGGTGGCCGATGAGGGCGACGTGGCGCGGCCGCAGCGCGGCGTTGCGGACGTCCATCGTGCGGGCGATGGCGGTGAGCGGGTCGGCGTAGCCGTCGAGCCAGTCGGCCTCCAGCGAGCGGCTCGGAACCTCCAGCACCGGGAGCGGGAGCCGCGGCGCGAGGTCGCGGAGGATCTGGTCGTACTGGGTGCCGAGGATCATCACGTGCGGCATCGCGCAGACGAAGGCGACGCCCGCGGACTCCGCGGCGGCGAGCTGCTCGAGGCGGTGGATGAGGGCCTCGCCGCGGTTGGTGACCACGAGCTCGGCGTCCATCAGGGTGTTGATCACCCGGTGGCGCCCCGCGGCGTCGAGGAGCGTCGAGCGCAGGTCGTGCTTGCCGTGGACCCACTGGGCCTTGCGGAAGTTGCAGTCGGGGCCGTCGATCACCGCGTGCCCGTCGCGGATGGCGTTGACCGCGAGGAAGAGCCCGAGGTGATAGGACATGCGCGAGGG
>JBILLV010000021.1:0-52498 GCA_044375895.1 Polyangiales bacterium
CAGCGGTGAGCGCGCGGTGAGACGCTTCGACGACGCCGCGGGCTGCACGACAAACGTGATCGGGTTGTCCTCCCGCAGCGGCGGCGGCCGTGAAGGAGACGTCGCGCGCTCCGGCGTCGACTGCCACGCGTGCGGCGGCATCGAAGCGCGCGGCGGCTGCGACTCGCGGGGGCGGGGAATCTCTCGTTGCGCCACCGCGCCGGGGACGTACACCGGCTGGCGCCCGGTCGCCTGCCGCACGCGGTCAGGCACAGACTCCCGCGCGAACCCATCGCGAAACGATGCGCGCGGCGGCGGGAGCGTGCGCGGACGCGCCTCGCGGGTCACCTCCTCCGAGGCGTGCAGCAGCGCGCGCGCGCCGTAGGTCGGCTCCGGCGCGGGCCGGGAGGGCGGCTCGAGATACCCCTGCACCGTGGGGATCGCCTCGGTCGGCTCGCCGGAGTCGTCGCCCTCTCGCACCGTGTCGGCCACGAGGTCGGTCGCTTCACCCGAGAGCCTCAGGTGTTCACCCGAGCGGGCCGCGATCCGATCGTCGTCGTCCCGCACGGGAGAACCCTTCTCGCCTCGTCCCGTCACGGCCTTGTGCATCCTCGGGGTCGTAGCATGGTGAGCGCGATCTGAAATCGACCGACGGGCGCAGCGGCGCGCCTTTGCGCACATTCCGCACGATTCCGTGGCGCGCGTCAAGTCGGCGGTTCATCCCGGGGCACGAAGCCGAAGAACCGAACGGACGAGCTACCCGATTCCGTAGCCCTTGAGCTTCTTGTGGAGGCCTTCGCGGGTGATCCCGAGGGTCTTCGCGGTCGCGCTCTTGTTGCCGCCGTGCTCGCGGAGGGCCTCGATCAGGAGCCACTTCTCGATGTGCTCGATCTGATCTTTGAGGGTGCCGCGCGGGGGCTTGATGCGGTCGAGGATGCCCTCGATGTTGCGAATGCGGGGCGAGAGGTGCTCGGGCATCACGTAGTTGCCCGGGTCGCTCTGGATGACGAGGCGCTGCACCTCGTTCTCGAGCTCGCGCACGTTGCCGGGCCAGTTGAAGCTCATCATGAGCTCCATGGCCTGCTGGGAGAAGCCGGCCACCTGCTTGCCGAGCTCGTGCGAATACCGCTTGAGGAAGTGCCCCGCCAGGATGGGGATGTCGTCGCGCCGCTCGCGCAGCGCCGGGATGCGCACGGGGAACACCTGGAGCCGGTAGAACAGGTCTTGCCGGAAGCGCCCCGCCTGCACCTCGGACTCCAGGTTGCGGTTGGTGGCGGCCACGATGCGCACGTCGACGGTGCGCGTGACGCCCGACCCGATGGGCCGCACCTCGCCCTCCTGCAGCACGCGGAGGATCTTCGCCTGGAGCGCGAGGGGCATCTCGCCGATCTCGTCGAGGAACAGCGTCGCCCCGTCGGCCAGTTCGAAGAGCCCCTTCTTGTCCTCCGTCGCCCCGGTGAACGACCCCTTCTTGTGCCCGAAGAGCTCGCTCTCCAGCAGCGTCTCGGGGAGCGCGGCGCAGTTCTGCGCGACGAAGATCTTGTCCTTGCGCCGCGACTGGTAGTGAATGGCTGACGCGACGAGCTCCTTGCCCGTGCCCGTCTCGCCCTCGATGAGCACCGTGACGCGCGTGTCGATCACCTTCGAGAGCTTCTCGAAGAGCTGCCGCATCGCGCTCGCCTCGCCGATGATCCCTTCGAAGCGCTTCTGCGCCCGCTGTTTGAGGAAGCTGTTCTCGCTCCGCGCGCTCGCCTCGGCGAACTTCACCCGGCGGTAGAGCCGCGCGTTGGCCACGCCGAGCGACGCCTGCTGCGCCACCAGCATCAGCAGGTCGAGGTCGCGCTCCTTGAAGATCCCCGCGCTCGCCCGGTTGTCCACCTGGAGCACCCCGAGGATGTCGTCGCCCTTCCACAGCGGCACGGCCATCGTCGAGAGGATGCGCGCGCCCATGATGCTCGCCGTCTCGCCGACGTCCCGCAGCGCGTCGGCGGCGAGCACGGCGGCCCGCTGCTCGATCACCTTGCGCACCACGCTCCGCGCCGTCGGGATGGGCTCCGTGCTCCCGCCCTGCGCCCCGCGGACGCGCGTCGTCACGGGGACGTACTCGGGCTTCTCCGCCGCGCTCTCGTCGCGCAGCACCACCGTGAGGTGCGTCGCGCGCGGCACCGTCTCCCACACCGCCCGCTCGATCGCGTCGAGCACCTCGTCGAGCTCGAGCGCCGCCGACAGCTCGCGCGTCGACGCCAGCAGCGTCTTCAGCGAGATGGGGTCACCCTCCAGCGAGCGCCCCACCTCGCCCACCGACGCCACCGGGCGCAGCGCCACCACGCGCGACTCCTGCTCTGGCGGCGCCGCCGGAACAGCCACGGCGGGCGGAGGAGGCGGCGGAGGCGGTGGCACCGGGGCGGCGGGGACGACAGGAGCGATCACCGGCGCGATGACCGGTGCGCGCAGGCCGCTGAAGCCGGGCGGGAGCGTCGGGGCTGTCTCGTTGGGTCCTAGGGCGCGCGGGTTGGCGGGGAGGTAGGTGACCTTCACCACCACCGGGTGCTCGGGGTCGCCGAGGAGGAGGCGGTCACCGGGCTGAAGTTCGAGCTCGTGCTGACACGAGGCGTCGACCGACAGGAGCGCCGTGCCGCGGCGGACCCGCGAGCCGTTGGTGCTCTTGTGGTCGCGGTAGCGCAGCGCCCCCGTCTCCGGGTGGATGAGGAACGAGCCGTGCGAGCCCGAGATGTGCCAGTCGGGCAGCACGAGGTCGGCCTGAGGGGCTCGCCCGAGGGTGATTTCTGCGGCGTCACGTTCGAGCAGGCGGCCGCGCGCGTCGCCCTGCTCGACCTCCAGGCGGATCACGGCGGGCACGTTATCAGGGGGCGGGGCTGAGGGGCAATCAGTGCCTGTTGCGCAGGCGCGCGATGAGCATCTGGGCTTCCAGGTGCATCACGGACTTGCTCTCCTGGCCCCGCTCGGCGGTCATCACGGCCTCCAGCCGGGTGATGCACTCCGCGCAGCCGTGGGGAGAGAGCGAGTCGATAGCCGTGTGGATCGAGCGCCGCACGATCATGTCGGGGATGTCGGCCCGCGCCAGGAGGGCGGCGCGCGCGTCGGCGTTCTCCCCGCCGGTCCAGGCGATCATGTAGGCGGCCTTGCGGATGACGTTCTTGTCCTGGTCCTGGAGCTTCTGCTGGTAGCAGGCGATCTGCCCGTCCTCGCAGTCGTGCGCCACGCTGGCCACGGCGCGGATGGTCGTGAGCTGGTTGAGCACGGGGCGCACCTCGCCCTCGGCGTCGGGCGTCGCCTGGAGGATGCCCTCGAGCTGCTGCTGCGCCGTCGTGGCGAGGCGGTCGAAGCCGTCGAAATCCGCGTGGCGCACCGCGCTCGCGAGGGGCATGAGCAGCGACATGCGGAAGGCCACCGCGTCGGGCGCGGCGATCTCCCGGGCCCCGATGCGGCGCATGAGCACGCCGGGCGCGCGCGGGTCGCCGAGCACCACGAGGGCCGGCGCCACCGAGGGAGCCATGTCCTCGGGGGTGCCCGCGGGGGCCTCGTTCATCACGGTGACGAGGGTGTCGAAGATGGTGGTGCGACGGGCGTCGTCGCGCGGCAGGCCGAGGGCGGTGTAGGCCACCGTCTCCGCCGCGGCGGCGCGGACGTTGGCGCTCTCCTGCCGGTTGCGCACGAGGGCGAGGAGCACGTCGATGGCGCGCGGGTCGGCGAAGTTGCGCAGCACGTCGATGGCCTGCGACTTCATGAAGCCCGGCGGCATCGGGGGCATGCCCGGCTCGGTCTCGTACGAGCGCAGCAGGTCGGTGACGAGCACGTTCTCGTTGGAGATGGTGGCCATCAGGCGAGGCACGGCGGCGTCGGGGCCGAGCTTCACGAGGGCGCGCGCGCAGTTGTTGAAGGCGTTGGCGCGCGAGCTGCCCGTGCGGATGTTGAGGAAGAGGCCGTACACCAGCGCGTCGGCGGCGGAGACATCGCCGATCTGCCCGAGGGCGTCGGCGGCGGCGCGCGCGGTGCGGATCTCCTGGTCGCGGATGGGCCGCTGCAGCAGGCGCTTGAGCGTGTCGACGGCGCCGCGGTCGCCGATGCCGCCGAGCGCGTACACCACCGCCTCGCGGATGGCGGGGCTGTTGCCCGAGTTGGCGCTCGCGCGGTCGATGGCGCTGAGGAGGCCCTGCACCGCCGCGGGCTGGTTGGGGTGCATCTCGCGGAGCGCCTGCGCCGCGTGGAGGGCGATGCGCTCGGAGTCGGTGTTGCCGACGTGGAAGTTGAGCGCGTTGAGCAGCGCGGGCACCGCCCGAACGTCGTTCGAACCCGCCAGGATCTCGATGGCCTCCTTGCGCGTGGAGACCTCCTCGGGGTGCGTGTTGAAGGCCTCGACGATGGCCGGGAGCGTCGCGTCGAGGTAGGCCTTCACCGTCGGGTCGGCGACGTTGTTCGGCGGCCGCGTCATCGAGAGCCGCGACTGGAACATCTCCCGGAGCTTGCGCATCGCGGCGGGGCGCCGGTTGTCGGCGTTGAGCTTCTTGACGTGGGTGGCCGGGTCGTTCTCGTCGTCGCAGCCGACCGTCGCCGCGCTCAACGCGAGGCACGCGATGAGCGTGAGCCGGGGGAGGAATCTGTTGGTGCGCATCGCCGTCCTCGAGGGTGTGATGGGGGACGTTGGGGGTGCGGCGCTCGTCTCGAGGTCGCCGCTCCGCCCGAACGTGGACATCTCCGCGGAGGGTAGTCGTGCGCGTGACGCGATGGCAAGGGTCGAAATCAGCGGGCCACACCCGCGAGCGCGAGGGCCGTGGCGACCCCGAGGACGCCCAGCTCGATCCGCGGCGCCAGGGTCGCCGAGATGCTGGTGCGGAGGCGCGCCCCGACGGTGTTGCCCACGAGGATGGCGACGGTGAGGCCCGCGGCGAGCCCGAGGGTGTGGGCGCTCACCAGCCCGCCGACCGAGTACGCCGCGAAGCGCCCCACGTGCATCGCCACCGCGCTCACGGCCACCGTGGAGACGTAGCGCTCCCCCGACAGCCCCGCCGACAGCATGAGGGGCGACACCAGGAGCCCGGCACCCCCCGACGTGGCCGACACCGCCCCGATGCCCGCGGCGGCTGGCACCATCACCGCGGCCGAGGGCTTCCAGCGCCACCAGCCGAAGTGGCGAGAGACGGCCAGAGCCGCCATCGCCACCATGAGCCCCTGCATCGCCCAGGTGGGGAGCACCACCGCGGCCAGACCGCCGACCACGCTCCCAGGGAGCGCCCCGATCACGAAGGAGCGGGCCACGGCGCGGTCGATGTGGGCGCGGTACAGGATCGCCCGATGGAGGTTGCCGACCAGCAGCGCGGGGGCCGTGATCGCGAGGGCGAGGCGCGGCCCCACCACGAGCGAGAGGGCGACCTGGAGCAGGATGCCGCCGCCGAGGCCAGCGATCGTGGTGAGGATCCCCGCGAGGATGCCGAGAGGAATGAGTCCCATGGTGTGACCAACCGGTCCTTCCGAGGGGATTCATAGGCCCGGGGCGTCCATCGTTCCCATCGATTCGATGCGATGTTGTGATAGATTTTGGTGATGGTTGAAGAGCTGCGGCACTTCCTGCTGGTGGTCGAGCACGGGACCTTCACCGAGGCGGCCCGGCGCGCGCGGCTCACGCAGCCCGCGCTGAGCGCGTCGATCCAGCGGCTGGAGGAGCAACTGGGGGCGCGGCTGCTCGATCGGGGGCGCGGGGGCGCGACGGTCACGGCGTGTGGCGAGGCGCTGGTTCCGCGAGCGAAGGCCGTGCTGGCCGCGCTCTCGGAGGCCGAGCGGGCGGTGGCCGAAGTGGCGGGGTTGCGCGCGGGGGAGGTTCGCCTGGGGGCGGGCGCGACGGTGTGCACCTACCTGCTTCCGAAGTACATCCAGCGCTTTCGGGAGGCGCACCCGGCCATTCGGGTACGGCTCCGCGAGGGGCTCCGTGAGGCGCTGGTCGACGCCGTCCACGCGGGCGAGGTCGACCTGGCCGTGGCCCCGGGAGACGCGGGGGAGTACTGGCGCGATGATGCGCTGGTGGTGGTCGCCGCGCCGGGGATGAAGACCCGGGGGGCGCCCTTCGTGACCTTTCCCCGCGGGGCCTCGACGCGGGATCTGCTCGATCGGTACATCCCCGACGCCGAGGTGGTGATGGAGCTGTCGAGCATCGCGGCGGTGAAGGGCCACGTGCGGGCCGGGGTGGGCGTGGCGCTGCTCTCACGCTTCGCGGTGGAGACCGACCTCGCGCAGGGGCGGCTGGTGGAGGTACCCCACCCGAAGACCCCCATCGCGCGGGTGCTCTCGCTCATGCACCGCGGGGTCGAGCGGCTCCCGCCCGCGGCTGCGGCCCTGCGGCTCCTCCTCCTCCGCGACCGCGACGTACGCCGCGGGAAGGAACGCACACCGCCCCCCGTTGTCCGATGACACTCAGCAAGGTTTCGCCGCTTCGAGGGACGCGGTATGGTCCCCCGGAGGGCGCTCGAACGCACCGCCCCCAAAGCATCGGAGAGCATCGGATGTCCAACACGATCGCGCACCCCAACGACCTCCCGGCCCCGCCGCCCCCCGGCACGGCGGACGTCGTCGACGAGATGATGGCCGACCTCCCGGCCCCGCCCCGCGCACGGCGCCGCGTGCTCTCGGTGCTCCTCTCCGCCGTCTCGGCGATGTCGCTCTTCCTCGCCTTTCAGTTTCGTGACGATGTCGGCTACGCGATGGCGTCGTCGCAGCCGGTCGACCTCGGGGAGGGCGTCACGGCACAGCCCGCGCTCGCGGGTTCCAACCACCTCGTGACGCTGCGTGCGACGCCCTCGATGGCCGGCGCGGTCAACTACTCGCGCTGGATCTTCCCGGGGCAGCACCTGGTGTTCCCCGTGGCGGGGCGCGACGGCGGCGAGGCGGTGTACGTGCAGGTGTCGCAGGATCAGGGCGGGGTCGAAGCGATGCGGCGGGGGGAGTTCCAGGGGCGGCTCATCCCCTTCCGCGCGGCGGGCGGGCGCTACGCGGGGGTGGGCTCGTACGTGCGGGGCCACCTGGACGGGCGCGTGAGCGGAAACACCTGGCTGCTGGTGGACGGGGCCACGCCGCGCTCGGTGATGTGGGCCCCCCTGCTGGTGACCTTCCTCGCCGCGCTGGCGCTCTCGAACCTCGCCCTCCTGGGCCGCCTGCTCCGTCCCGCGAAGGACTGACGCGCCGGGCGCTCGCGAAGAGCGCCCGACCCGTCTCTCAGCGGATCAGTGGAACCAGCCGAGCTTGAAGCGTCCGTAGGCCAGCACACCGGCCCCCACCAGCAGCAGCAGCAGGAAGATCGTCCCGCCCGAGCCGCCCTCATCTTCGGCCTCGGGGAGCGCGTCGGTCACGTCCATCGTCGCGCCCTTGGGCAGGTCGGGCGTGTACGCGAACACCTTGGCGATGCGCGCGGTGACGTTGGTGTGGACGTTGACGGCCCAGCCGTTGGCCTCGAGCAGCACGCTCGCGTTGCGGCGCCGGAGCTTGAGCCACGCGGTGAAGGCCGAGAGCGCGAGCACCGCAGCGATGACGCCGAGGATCGCGATCCAGCCGGAGAGGCTGGTGAGCATGTTGACGATGCCCGCGAGCACCGCGCCGAGGCCGGCCAGCGCCATGCCGCCGCCGATGACGAGCGAGTTGACGTTGAGGCCCTCCCTTTCGGCGGCGGGTGCGGCGGGCGCAGCAGGGGCGGCAGCCGCGGGCGGGGCGGGGGAGCGCACGGCCGTCGCTGCCGTCTCCGCGTGCTGCTGCGCGGCGGTGGCGGCCTCCTCGGTCTTCGCCGTGAGCGCCGCCTGCTGCGCCTCGGTGGCCGAGTTCACCATCGACTCGAACTTGTCGCCGATGAACTTCGCCGCGCGGCGGAAGGGCGCGTACATCGCCTCCCTCACCGAGATGGGGTTCTCGACGATCTCGAGGATCTCCGAGTCGAACTCCTTGCCCTCGCGGTTGTAGAAGATGCCGCGCTTGCCGACGCGGAGGCGACCCTTCTCGCCGCCCGTGACGGGCGCGACGACTTCGAAGGTCTCGCCGCCGCCGTGCTTCTCGGTGATCTTCGCGTACACGAGGAAGATGAGGCTCTCGGTGGCGATGGCCTTGTGGGCGGCGCGGTCGTTCACCCTGACGCAGAAGTCGAGGCGGCGCGCGTCGATCACGAGCGAGCCCATCTCGACCAGGGCCGTCTCCGTTGGGCGGTAGATGGCCGAGAAGTTCACGAAGTTGTTCACCAGCTCGACGAGCCAGCGGACGAAGAGCAGGAGCTTCTCGAGGTTGTCGACCTCACCCAGCTCGGGGGCCGCGGCCTTGTCGAGGTCGATGTAGTGCGTGACGCGGCCGGGCAGGGGGCCGTCGAGGTAGCCCGCGAGCTTGTCGGCGATCGGGTCGAAGGGCTCGGTGGGCTTCGACCCCTCGTAGGCGCGCCAGCCGTCGAAGGTCGCCTTCGCCTTGCGCCAGCTGTCGCGGGTGAGTTCGCGCACGTCGTTGCTGACCGCGCGGGTGAGCACCTTGGCGCGGAGGTCGGCGACGTCGGCCTGGAAGAGCGGGTTGATGGCGCCGGTGAGGTCGAGCGTGCCCTTGGCGTTGGGCGGCGCGAGGGGTGACGCTTCGAGGTAGGTCTTGATCGCGCCGCCGTCCTTCGCGCGGAGGGCGCGGACCTCGTCCTCCTTGAGCTTGAGGGTGGCCTCCGCGGGGGTCTCCTGGCGCAGGAGGTCGCAGTGGAGGAAGTACTCCTCGATCTTGGCGTCGAGCTTCGCGCAGAGCGCGGACGCCGCGGCGGTGTCGTCGCCCCACACCGCGGCGGCCTTCGCCTTGCTCTTCCAGTCGAGGTACGCGCGGCCCTGGGTCTTGAACTTCTCCAGGTGGTCGCCGTCGACGCCGTCGGCGCCGCCGCGGTCCTTGGCGGATCCGACGACCGCCATGATGTCCTTGATGAAGCTGGCGACCTCCGCCTCGGGCACCACGTCGGCGGGCAGCACGCCGTCGCCGTTGGCGAGGAACTTCGAATACCCGCCCTTGAACGCGCGCACGTCGGCGAGGGACACCCGGGCGGCGTCCTCGGCCTTCTGCTCGCGGTTCACGCGCACGGCGGCCGCGCGGACCTTCTCGTCCTTGATCGCGTCGAGCTTGATCGACTCGTTGCGCCCCTTGACGACCTCACGGTCGGCGAGGCGCTCGAAGAGCCAGTCGCGGGCCTTGATGATCTGCGCGACGCGGATGCGGCCGGTGGTCTCGGTGTCCACGTACTTGAGGAAGCCCTCGTCGCAGTGAAGATCGTCGAGGGGTGCGCTCGTGGCGGCCCAGCGCGCGGGGTCGAGCGAGTCGATCTGCTCGAGGTCGGCGGCGCTGGAGACCACGAACTGGTGGATCCCACCGAAGTTGCTGAAACGCATCGATGCCATGGACGGACTCCTTAGGGGAGATTGAGTTGGAGCGGGTAGTCGAAGCGGAAGGAGCGAAGGGAGAGGCGAGGCGGAGCGCTCAGCGGAACGTCTGGACGGCGCGGCCCCACGTCCAGGCGAGGCCGAGCGTGAGGTCGTGGGAGATGCCGAGCTCGTTGCCGCGCGCGAGGCGCATGAACGTGTCGTACGAGATGGTGAAGTTGAGCGACTGGAAGATCGGCACCGCGAGGCGCGTGCCGGCCGTGAGCAGGAAGTCGCGGGCGGTGGGGCCCGGCTGCGCGTCGCTGAACGCCTGGTTCACCTGGGCCTTGAGCTCACCCTGCCAGGTCACCGAGCGACCGCGCAGCGTGAAGAGCGAGACAGGGAGGAGCTTGAGCTCGGCGACGAAGACGTAGGTGGGGTCGGCGTCGCTGAGCAGCTCCTGCCACTCGACACCGGCGCCGAGGCGCGACGAGAGGCGGTCGTTGAAGGTGAACGCGAGACCGAGCGTGGGCTGCACGCGGAGGTGGTGCGGGTTCGCGTCGTCGGCGACGGTCGCGGTGCGCGGCAGGCGGTCGAACTCCGTCTCGACGAGGAGCTTCACGTCCGGCGCGGGGATGTACCAGCGCGGCTGCGAGGTGAAGCCCGTGTAGCGGAAGTTGGAGTTGAGCTCGATGATGTCGAGGTTCTCGTTGAAGTCACCGCCGCCGACGCTGGCGCGGCCATAGCGAGCGCGCAGGTCGTTGAGCCAGGCCCAGTTGGGGTTGTTGGCGTTGGCGAACACGCGCGCATCACCGCGGAGCGCCATCGTGTCCGAGCGCGAGAGCTGCGGGTTGGAGTACGGGACCACGGTGCCGCCCATCGGGCCGCCCGCGGGGTTGGCGCTGTTCACGAGCTGGAAGCCCAGGTCGAGCGAGGCGTTGAAGGTCCAACGCGTCCGCTGCGCGGGGTCGACCGGGATCTGCGTGATGTCGCCGCTGTGCTGGCGGTCGAGCCACCCGGCCATGAACTCCCGCGGCCCCTGCGAGCCGTACACCTCGAGCTCGACGCCGTCGGTGGCGCCGAGGCCGCCTTCGCCGCCGTCGTACACGAAGCCCGTGGTCACCACGCGGTACATCGTGTCGGGCTCCACCGCGCGGCCGTTGATCTTCACGCCGCCGTCGGTGGTGATGCCGCGGAGGGCGAAGCGCCCGGCGCGGTCGGAGGTGGCCAGCGCCGAGAGCACCGAGCCGCGCACGCGGCCGACGTAGATCCGGTCGTCGAAGGGCAGCGCCGTCGCGAGGTGCAGCCCGGTGAGCTCGCCGTTGAGGGGGAACATCTCGCGGCCCTGCACGGCGCCGCGGTTCATGATGGCGACCTCGGTCTCGGTCTCGTCGCGCATCACGTTGAGCATGAAGGTGGCGAAGCCGTCGCGGTCGAGGGGCGCGGTGAGCCGGCCGCCGCGGAGGGGCGTGTTCTGGGTCTGGCAGAGCCAGTCGCGGGTGCCGGTCGAGAGGGCGGTGACCTCCGAGGGGACCGCTCCCTGACGCGCTTCGCGGGCGAGGCGCGACCCGCCGAGCTCCACCGCCACCGCGCGCCCCGGGCGGGTCATCACCACGTTGACCCCGCTGCGAGACGCCTCCATCGACGAGATGAAGTCGCTCGCGCCGTTGACGAGCATCACGTCGGGGCGCCCGTCGGCCGGGAGCTCGCGCGCGATGGTGAGCGCGGTGTCCTCGGCGCTCGGCCCGTCGGGGTCGTGCGCCACCACCACCCAGCGAGCGCCAGCGGCGCGGGCGGCCGCCGTCCCGCGGGCGATCGCCTCGGCCACGGGCTGGAGCGTCACGCCCGCCGCGCGGTCGCGCGCCACGTAGCGGAGCGCCGTCGGCCCGAGCACCGCGAGGTAGGCCACGCGGCCCTGCGGGGTGTCGAGGATGAGCGGCGCGTCGCTGCTGTCGGTGACGTTGTCGCAGAGCGTGCGCGCGCTCGCGTCGCACACGAGGTTGGTGAGGACGTACGGGATGCGGCGGGCCGTGAGGGCCGTGGCCACGGAGATGAACTGGTCGCGCGCCATCGCGAGGTCGCGGTGACCCACCGCCGTCGCGCGCAGGCCCAGCGCCGCAGCCGCAGCGGCGACCGCGGCGGCGTCGTGCGAGGCGGCGAAGCGACCCATCGCCGACGAGCCGATGAAGTCCCCCGCGTCGAGCGCGAGCGCGTTGGGCTCACCCGCGAAATCCGCGGCGAGGGCGGCCACCGGCGCGGGCTCCGCGGCGTCGCCGCACACCGCCGTCGCGACGCGGCCGTTGAGCTCCGCGGAGACCGCGAGGCGGAGCGTGTCCGAAGCGGCGGGCTGCGCGGCGACAGCGGCCGCGGCGCCCTGCACCACCGCCGCGGCGGCAGGGGTCGTCGTCGAGGCCGCAGGGCCCTCGGGCGGCGTGACGGCCGGGGCGGCAGGAGCCGTCGGCGCGACCGCGGGGCGCGCGGGCTGCGCGGCCGGACGGGCGGCCGGAGCGGCGGGCCGAGCGGCAGGGCGCGCGGGCGGTGCGGCGGGGCGTGTCGGCTGCTGCTGCGCCTGCGCGGTAAGGCCGAAGGTGAGGCTGGTGAAGGCGGCGGTGAGCGACAGGCCGCGGACGAAGGCTTTAGACGGCTTCATGCGATGAAATACCCTTTGGGTGAAGGCTCGGCGATCACTAATGCGCGGCTACGACGCGTCGTTTACGCCATCGGATTCACCCGATTCAAGCGTAAATCCGCGGTTCTCGAGGCCGAGGGCCAGTTTCAGCGAATCAGAGGGAGGGGTCGTCAAACATGTAGGCCGGCAGCAGCGGCGACGGGGTACCCGTGGAGACCACCCAGAGCTGGTGCGCCGCGCGCGTTGCCCCGATGTGCAGGAGGTGTCGCGACTCGTCGTCGACGGGGTACTGCGACGCGGTCACGTCCACGAGGATCACATAATCGAACTCCAGGCCCTTCACCTGCCGGATGTCGGTGACCTCGACCCCCGGGCGGAAGGAGAAATCCTGGTCGCGGACGCGCGAGAGGCGCGGGATCTCCGCGCGCTCCAGGCCGTGGAAGTACAGGTCGGCGCGCTCGGCGTCGCGGGCGATGACGCACACGTTGGCGCGGGGCTCGTCGATGGCGAGCGCGCGGAGCGACTCCCCGAGGAAGGCCACCGCCGAGCCGATGTCGGGGAAGCCGTGAAACTCCACCGGCGCGCCGTGCCGCGTGGCGAGCGGCGCGTCGGCGTCGGCGAGGGGGCCGAGCACCGCGCGTGCGAACGCGAGCACCTCCAGCGTCGAGCGGTACCCGATGCGCAGCGGCTCGACCGCCACGCTCTGGAGCCCGAGGTCGCGCAGCACGCCGGCCCAGTCGCTGAAGCCGTTGTCCATCAGCAGCCGCTGGGCGGTGTCGCCGGCGAGCGTCACGGAGCGATCCTCCGAGGTGGTGTCCATCACCACCGCGAGCTCGACGGGGGAGAGGTCTTGCGCCTCGTCGATGAAGACGTGCTCGTAGCGGAGCGGCTGCTTGGCCGGGCCCCGCAGCGCGCCGCGCTTCACCTGGTAGAGCCGCATGAGGAGCGCGTCGTCCTCGACGTCGATCGTCGGCGGCTCGTTGTCCTCCAGCGCGCCGTCCGCGCCCACGGCGGGCCCGGCGTCGTCGGCGAGGTGGTCGTCACCCTCCTCGTCGCGGCCCTCTTCGCGCCACGAGCGGACGCTCTCGCGGGCCTCCTCGACGGCCTCGCCCATGGGGAGGTCCTCGCGCTCGGTCTCCTCCTCGCGGGGCGCCGCGCTGGCCCGGTCGCGGTTCCTCGCCGCCCGGCGCGCGTCGCGCTCGGCCCGACCGGCCTTGCGCGCGTCGCGCTCGACGGTCTCCTCGTCGTCCTCGTCGCGCTCGGCGTGCACCCACTTCGCCGCGTGCTCGCTCGACCAGCGCACCGCCCCGGCGATCTCGTCGGCGCTGAAGGCCCCCGGCGCGTAGGTCGCCACCGCCTCCGCGATCGCCTTCGCGTCGGTGACCACCTCGGCCCAGTCCCACACCACGTCGCGGGCCTTGCGGTTCCAGCGGTCGAGGGGCTTCTGGAGGTCGTAGACCGCGCGGGTGCCGAGCGAAGGCCCGGCCACCCCGCCGAGCTCGCGCTCCCCGCGGAGCCACTGCATCAGCCCCGACACCCGCCGCGACAGCGCCTGCCCGTCGAGGCCCCGCCACGCCTTCTCCACTGCCTCGCGCACGCCCGTCCGCTCGGCCACGCGGAGGATCTCCTCCTTCGCGAGGCCCTCCTCCTTCGCGGCCCGCGCGTCGATGAGCTTGAGCATCAGCGGGTGCTTCTTCAGCCGCGTCACCACCGCGGGCGTGTCCTCGGCGTAGTCGTTGGGCGCGCGCGAGACGTGGCGCTGGCGGGCCTTGGAGATCCACTCGGCGTAGGTGCTCACCGACACGCCCTCGACGCCCAGCGCGGGGAGCACCCGCACGATGTACGAGGCCAGCGCGCGGTTGAACACCACGATGAGCATCTTGTCGGGCGAGAAGCGCTTGGGCTGGTTGAAGGCCAGCCACGCCATGCGGTGGAGCCCGATGGTCGTCTTGCCGCTGCCCGCGCCGCCCTGGATGAGCACGATGCCCGAGTGAGGCTTCGTGATGAGTTCGAACTGCCGCGGGTCGATGAGCGCGGGGATCTCCGGCAGGTGGCGGTCGTCGCGGCCCTCGACGCCGGTGCCGAGCTTGCCCTTGCGGCCCGCGGCGACGCGGCGCTCCTCGTCGGTGGGCGGCCGCACGGCGCTGAGCTGGCCGCCTTCGAGCTTCGACACCACCACGTCGCCCCGCGTCCAGCCCTCCTTCGTCTGGTAGAAGGTGCCCTGCGGGGCGATGATGCGCCGGAGCTTCGCGTCGCGGATCACCACCGCGCGACGGAGCGTCACCTGCCCCTCCACGAGGCGCCCGCCGATCTCCTCCTCGTACTCGTCGGTCTCCGAGTAGCGGTAGTAGATCTTCGACACGGGGGCGTCGCGCCAGTCGACGATGCGCACGCCGCTGTCGATGTCGACGTAGGTGCCGTTGCCGATGAGGACGTCGCGCACGCGGCCGTCCTCCTTGAGCTTCATGTGCCCGAAATAAGGCGACGACGCGTTGACCGTCCCGGTGACCACCTCGGCGCGGCGCGTGGCGACGTTGCGCAGGCGCTCCATCTCCGCGAGGAGCGCGGGGACGTCCTCCATCCTGGCCTCGCCGATCGCGTCGCGCAGCTCGATGAGCTCGTCGTCGTAGTCCTTGCGCGAGGTGTCTCGGGCGACGTGGGCGTTGGCGAGGACGCGGGCGAGCGTCTTCTCCTCCTCGGTCGTGATGCGGGCCAGCTCAGGATCGGCGGGGCGCGTCGTGTCGCTCATGGGGCTTTGTGTCTCCGAAATGGGGGCGCGGGTTGTAGTGCAATCCCGGACGGTTGTCATTGAGTCCCTGGCCCCTGGCCGCGTAGCGTCCCGCGCCGTGGACCCACCGCTCCCCATCGAGGTGGCCGGGCTCTTTGTCGCGGTCGCCCCCGTGGCCATCCTGGTGATGGTCTTCCGACGGGCCGACGCGGCGCGCCCGGAGCCCAAGCGCGAGGTGTTCGCGACGATGGCGCTCGGCTTCGCGATGTGCGTCCCGGCGGCGGCGCTGGAGGTGGCCGAGAAGCAGCTCCTCGGGCGCTGGGCGCTCGCGGGGGGGCGCTTCCTCGACGCCTACCTCGTGGCGGCGCTCACGGAGGAGAGCGCGAAGCTGCTCGTGGTGCTCGCGTGGCCCTGGCGGCGCGGCTTCGACGAGGTGATGGACGGGATCGTCTACACCACCGCCGCCTCCCTCGGCTTCGGCCTCCTCGAGAACCTCATCTACGTCGACGCGCGCTTCGCCTCGCTCTTCTGCGCGGTGCCCGGCATCGCCCCGCTCTGCAGCACGCACCACCCCGCGGGCACGCTGGAGGGCGTCATCCTCGGCGTGGTGCGGGCCGTCACGGCCGTCCCGATGCACGCCATCGCGTCGGGCATCATGGGGTACTACCTCGGGCGCGCGCGCTTCCACGCCTGGAGCCCCGCGGCGGACGTCTTCGACGACCTCCCCGAGCTGCTGCCGGCGTGGGTGCCGCGCAAGGTGGCCTGGGCGCTCTTCGCGCTCGCGGCCGCGGTGGGCGTGCACGGCACCTACGACTGGGCGGTGTTCGCGATGGGGACGCGCCCCGTCATCTTCCTCGTGCTCCCCACGATGCTCGGCGTGTCGGGCTACGCGCTCTCGCGGCTCATGAAGCACGCGCTCATCATCGACGACGAGCGCCTGGGACCGGGACACCACACCGCGGCCCGTGACGGCCGCGCGCGATCTTGAAACAAAGGGGTTTGCAGCGATATGCCCACCCTTGACCGGGGGGGCGCACCCATGAGACGCAGAAGGGGCGCCTCGCAACTCCGGCCGCGCCTCGCCGGTCCGACGCAAGGAGACCTCCTCACCGTGAACGAACGACGCAACCACTGGCGCTCTCGCCTCGCGCGCATCGCCGGCCTCGCGCTGCTCTCGACCACCGCGCTGGGGTCGGGCTGCATCGAGGGCACCATCGGCGAGCCTGGTACGAGCTGCGAATCCACGCGCACGTACTTCCTCAACAACGTCTGGGGCCCGGTGCTGGCCCCGAAGTGTGTCGGGTGTCACGCCCCCGGCGGGCAGGCCGAGACGCGGGGGGCGCGCTTCCAGCTCCTCCCCGCGTCGTACCCGGACTTCGCGGACGCCAACCTCGCGGCCGTCATGGCGATGGTCAACCAGAGCTACGCCACGTCGGACGGCCAGACGGCGGCGATCCTCGCGAAGCCCCTCGCGCTGGTGCCGCACGGCGGCGGGTCGGTGATCCGCGAGGGCAGCGCCGAGCACACGGCGCTCACGGGCCTCGTCGAGCGGCTCCAGAGCGCGGACGACGCGACCGCGTGCCGGGACTTCGGCTCCATCGCGACCCCGTCGGGCGTGGTGATGCTCGACTGGCGGCAGACGCTGCGCAAGGTGTCGCTCGACATGCTCGGCCGCCTGCCGACGGCGGCCGAGCTGGCCCGCGGCGGCGCCAACGAGCAGGCCTTCGAGCAGACCCTCTCCACGATGATCGAGGACCCGGCGTTCTACCAGCGCTGGCGCACGGCGTGGAACGACCAGATGCTCACCGATCGGTACGTGACCAACGACGGGTGCAACCAGCCGGCGCTCAACCTCATCTCGAGCGACGACTTCCCCAACCGCGGGGTGTACGGCGGCGCGGGGGCCGAGGGGCTCGACTGCTGCGGCCGCGACCGTGACAACGCGATGTGCCCGAGCGTGCGCGACTTCTTCCTCCGCGCCAACAACGCCGTCGCCCGCGAGCCGATCAACCTCTTCGACTACATCGTCCGCAACAACCGCTCCTTCGCGGAGATCCTCACCGCGGACTACGTGCTGGTGAACCCGCAGTCGGCCAACGTGTACGGCGTGAGCGACCAGGTGAACTTCACCTCGTACGACTCCACCGAGCTGCGCCCCGCGCGCATCAACTACACGTGGCGGGAGTTTCGCAACAACAACAACATGCGCGAGCTCGTGCGGAGCGAGACGACGGAGTTTCCCCACGCGGGCGTGCTGACGACGCCGGCCTTCCTGGCGCGGTATCCCACCACGGAGACCAACCGCAACCGGCACCGCGCGCGCATCGTGCAGTCGTACTTCCTCGCGACGGACATCCTCAAGGTGGGCGAGCGCCCCCTCGACCCGACGGCGAGCGAGGCCCTGGTGCAGACGCCGACGCTCAACTACGGGCCCTGCGTCACCTGTCACCGGCTCAACGACCCCATCGCGGGCGCCTTCCGCACCTTCCCCCCGACCAACACGCCGGGCCGCTATCGGGCGAGCTCCACGTGGTACTCCGACATGCTCCCGCCGGGGTACAACAGCGAGAACATGCCGGCGTCGAGCTACCCCGCGGGCGTCCGCTGGCTCGCCCAGCGCGTGGTGACCGACCCCCGCTTCGCCACCTCGGTGGTGCGCTTCATCTACAAGTCGCTCACGGGCCGCGAGCCCCTCGCGCACCCCACCGACACGGCCGACCCCCTCTACGCCGCCCGCTCGGCCGCGTGGAATGAGCAGGACCGCGCCATCCGCGCGATCGCCCGGCGCTTCACCGCCAGCAACATGAACTTCAAGGCCGCCCTGCTGGAGGCCATCAAGTCCCCGCTCTACCGCGCCACCGCCGCTGTCGGCGTGACGGACGCCGCGGGCCGCACCGCCCACGCGGGCATCGGCACCGCGATGCTGCTCACCCCGGAGCTGCTCGACCGCCGCATCCAGGCCATCACGGGCTTCGCGTGGACGAAGACCCCGGGCCGCAACGACCGCTGGCTCACCAACGAGTTCTACTTCCCGTACGGCGGGATCAACTCGGACACGATCGTGCGCCGCACCACCGACCCGAGCGGGATCATCACGGGGATCGCGCACCGCATGGCCACGGAGGTCGCGTGCCGCGCGACGGCGTGGGACTTCACCTTCCCGCAGGCCGAGCGCCGCTTCTTCCGCCACGTGCGCCTCGACACCGTGCCTGAGTCTGGCGGCCAGCCCGTGCCCGGCAGCGTCGCGCAGATCCGGCAGAACATCGCGTGGATCCACGAGGCGATCCTCGGCGAGCGCCTGTCGCCCGACTCCGCGGAGGTGACGCGCACCTACAACCTCTTCGTCGAGACCTGGCGCGAGACCAGCACGACGAGCCACCTGCCCGACCCGTGCCGCGCGCAGGGCTCGCCGGTGGACGCCGCGCCCCTGCCGATGGCATCGCGGATCGTCACCGACCCCAACGGCACCGTGCGCGCGTGGATGACCGTGCTCACGTACCTCTTCTCCGACTACCGCTTCCTGTACCAGTGAGGGAGACGCGCACCATGGAACGACGGAAATTTCTCGGAATGGGTGTGCTGGCGGGTCTCGCGGCGGGCGTGACGCCGGGGACGCGGCGCATGCTCGACGCGCAGCCGATGCCGCCCAACACCGCGGCGCAGCCCTACGAGGGCCGCTTCTTCCTGATGATCGACGCGGGCGGCGGCTGGGACCCGACGATGGTCTGCGACCCGAAGGGCGGGGACATCAACCGGCAGTTCATGCCGAGCGCGATCCGTTCGGCGGGCAACATCCCCTACGCGCCGATCACGTACGCCGACGGGTACAGCAACCAGCGCTTCTTCGAGAAGTACTACCAGCGCCTGCTCGTGCTCAACGGCATCGACATGCAGACCAACAACCACGACTCGGGCAACCGGTTCACGTGGTCGGGGCACCTCGAGGACGGCTACCCCCCGCTGGCGGCGATCGTCGCGGCGGCCCTCGCGCCGGGGCGCCCGCTCGGCTTCCTCAGCAACGGCGGCTACGAGAACACCATGGGCATCGTGCCCCTCGCGCGCCTGCCGAGCGTCGACACCATCGGGCGCATCGCGTACCCCAACCGCACCGACCCGGCCATGGAGCAGGCGCGGTACCTCTCCGAGGCGTCGTACCAGCGCATCCGGCGCTACCAGCGCGAGCGCACCATCGCCATGGCCGACGCGCAGAGCCTGCTCGCCTACGAGAACTCCATGCGTCAGCTCGTGGCGACGCGCTCGGGGTCGAACCTCCTCGAGCGGCTGATGCAGTTTCTGCCCAACAACGCGGAGCTCGGTCGGGCGAGCAACCCGATCCTGCGGCAGGGCATGGTGGCGCTCGCGGCGTATCAGGCCGGCGTCACCGCGGCGGCCAACCTCGCGGTGGGCGGCTTCGACACGCACGGCAACCACGACGCCAGCCAGGGCGCGGCGCTCTCCCGCATCCTCTCGGGCGTCGACCAGCTGATGGACCGCGTCGAGATGCTCGGCCTCACCGACCGCGTCACGGTGCTCGTCGGCTCGGACTTCGGCCGCACGCCCAGCTACAACGCGCAGATGGGCAAGGACCACTGGTCGGTCACCTCGATGCTGCTCATGGGCGCGGGCGTTCGTGGCAACCGCGTGATCGGCGCCACCAACGAGGCGCAGCGCGCGCGCGGCCTCGACTTCACCACCCTCAGCGTGAGCGACACGAGCACGCGGCGGCTCAACCCCAAGTCGATCCACATGTCGCTGCGCCGCCTCGCGGGCGTCGAGACGACCGAAGTGGCGCGGCAGTTTCCCATCTACGGCGACCGCATCGACCTGTTCGGTTGATCGGCGCTACGTCACGAAGCGATACCACCCGTAGCTGACGTTCTCGAGCGTCCCCGCCGCGAGCATCTTCTTTACCGCGGCGGGGGTGTGCCCGAGCGCGCGCAGCTCGCTCGCGGTGTACTCGCGTGCGGGCGGGGTCGTCACCTTCGGCGCGGCGGCCTTCTTCGGTGCCACGGCCTTCTTCGGCGCGGCCGTCTTCTTCGGCGACGCAGCCTTCTTCGGCGGCGCCTCGTCGGCGACGCTGCCGTCGAGGTCGATGCCGAAGAGGTCGGCGAGGGCCTCGTCGCTCGCCTCGATGGCCCGCGGCGAGCTCACGCGCTGCCCCACCCGCTTGCCCGCCTCGGCGACGAGCTCGTTCACGTCGACGCCGCGCAGCGTGAAGAGCAGCTCGGGCTTCGCGTCGAGCTTCGTCCCCACCCCGTAGAGCACCGCCGCGACGTGCTTGCACACCGACGCGCCGTCGGGGCACGAGCAGTCGAGCCGGAAGTCGCTCCCGCGCGGCATCATCCCGTCGTTGGCGCTGGTGAGGGCCTTCATCGCCGCGGCCGACACCTTGCCCTGGAGCAGCTCCAGCATCGAGCCCACCTCGCCCGCGCAGGCTTCGCGCAGCTTCTTCCAGCGATCGGCCGACAAAGGCGTGACCGTCACCGTCACCGTGTAGAGCTCGGAGCCGCTCACGAAGGCGTCGATGCGCCCGCGGCTGACGCCGAGGTGCGCCACTGACCCGTTGCGGAGGTACGTCTTCCCGCGCGGGAGGCGGTTGGCGTAGTCGGCCCGCGACTCCAGCGCCTCGCACCACTTCACGCCCCAGAAGGTGGTGGCCATCGCGCGGCCCTTCGCCACCACGGGCTCGACGGGCAGGCCCTTCTTGCGCCGCGCCTCCATCGCCTTCGCCGCGGTGGCCTTGCGCGCCGCCACGGGCACGTAGGGGGCCCACATCGGCGCGCTGTACCGCTCCCGGCTGCTCCATCTCGCCATGGGCGGGGATGAGAGCTCCCGCGGTCACCCGTCGTCAAGAGCCCGCGCGAGGTCGAGCGACACCACCTTCATCAGCTCGTCGTCGGAGAGCTCGGTGAGGCTCACCTCTCCGCCGGCGGGCGCGTCGAGCACGGCGTCGGCGAGGGCGCGCTTGCTCGTGAGCATCGCGTCGATCGTCTCCTCCAGCGTCCCCTTGCACACGAAGCGGTGGACCATCACGTTGCGCCGCTGGCCGATGCGGTAGGCGCGGTCGGTGGCCTGGTTCTCGACGGCGGGGTTCCACCAGCGGTCGAAGTGGATGACGTGCTGCGCGGCGGTGAGCGTGAGCCCCGTCCCCCCCGCCTTCAGCGACAGCACGAAGAACGGCACCGCCGGGTCGCCCTGGAACGCGCTCACCAACTTCGCCCGCTGCTTCACCGGCACCGTGCCGTCGAGCACCACACCCGACGCGCCGAACACCTCCGTCAGCACCGTCGCGAGGGGTCCGGTCATCTCCTGAAACTGCGTGAACACCAGCGCCTTCTCGCCGCGCGAGGCGATCTCCTCGGCGAGCTCGCGGAGCCGGGCGTACTTCCCGCTCGCGTTCGCTTCGAAGCGCCCGTCGCCGGTGAGCTGCGAGGGGTGGTTGCACACCTGCTTGAAGCGCACGAGGGCCGCGAGCACCGCGCCCCGCCGCGTCTTCGGGTCGGCGGCCTTGGAGAGGCGCTGGCGCAGGTCGGCGATCACCTCGGCGTAGAGCTTCGCCTGGAGCGCCGTGAGCGAGCACCACGCGGTCACCTCCGTCTTGTCGGGGAGGTCGGCGATGACGCGCTTGTCGGTCTTGAGGCGGCGCAGGATGTACGGCCCCACCAGCCGGCGCAGCGGGCCGTATGCCTCGCCCGAGCCCGCGCTGGCGAGCGATTTCGCATAGCGCGAGAACTCCTTCGCGCCCCCAAGCAGCCCCGGCTGGAGGAAGTCGAAGAGCGACCAGAGGTCACCGAGGCGGTTCTCGACGGGCGTGCCGGTGAGCGCGAAGCGGGCGGCGGCCTGGAGAGACTTCACTGCGCGCGTCTGCTTCGTGTCGCCGTTCTTGATGGCCTGCGCCTCGTCGAGCACGAGGAGGTTCCAGGGGCGCTCACGGATCCACTCGGCGCGGGTGACCATGCCGTAGCTGGTGATCACGACGTCGACGTCGAGACCCCACGCGCGGCCGTCGTCGGACGGCGCCTCTGCGCCCGCGGAGGGGTGCGCGAGGGCCACCCGGAGCGAAGGAGCGAAGCGGGCGAGCTCGGCGCGCCAGTTGGCCAGCAGCGACGCGGGGGCCACGATCAGGCTCGCGGCGGTGGCCCCCTGGCGGTGCTTCTTCTCCACGAGCAGCAGCGCGATCACCTGGAGCGTCTTGCCGAGGCCCATGTCGTCGGCAAGGCACCCCCCGAAGCCGATCGAGCGCAGGAACCACAGCCACCGCACCCCCAGCTTCTGGTACGGCCGCAGCGTCGCGCTCAGCGCCTTGCCCGGGTCGACGTCGCCGAGCGACGCCGGGTCGCGCAGGCCCTGGAGCACCTCGCGCAGCCACGGCCCCGGCTCGACGCGAACCCATCCCCCCGCGCGCTCGTCCACCAGCTCCGCGGGGACGTCCGAGGCGGTGGCCCCCGCGAGCAGCCGCAGCGCGTCGTGGACGGAGAGGCCCTCGCGCGCGCTCCGTTGCACGTCGCGCCACTTCGAGAGGAGCGCCTCCAAGCGCTTCGCGTCGACCTCCACCCAGCGCCCGCGGAGGTTGACCAGCCCCGTCCCGGCGGCGCGGAGCACGGCGAGGTCGTCGTCGGTGAGGGCCACGTCGTCGAGGGCGAGCTCGACGGAGAAGTCGAGCAGCGCGTCGAGCGTGAGGCGGCTCTGGTGCTCGGCGCCGACGCTCACGCGCACCGTCGGGCGGCTGGGGGAGCGAGCGTTCCACCAGTCGGGGAGGCGCACGGAGACGCCCGCGGCCTCGCAGTCGGGGGCGACCTTGAGGAAGCTGTAGGCCTGCGCCGCGCTCCACGCGAGGGGCTGGAAGATGTCGCCCGCGTCCACCAGCGACTTCACGAACGAGACCGTCTCGCTCGCTCGCCGCACGGGCTCGAGGAGCGACTCCAGGCGCGCGCGGTCGCCCGTCTCCGCGGCCTCCTTCATCGCGCGGCCGAGGGGCGCGTGCTGCACCCGCCCCGCCGCCGACACGCCCGTCGTGTACGTCGCGAGGAAGGCGAAGGGCGACGTCGGGTCACCCTTGCGCTCCGCGAGGTGGAAGCACACGCGCCCCACACGATGCCAGAGCGAGCTCTGCGCCTGGAGCCAGCCCTCCACCGTCCCCTTCCACGCCCCGAGCGCCTCGGCGAGGGCGCCGTGAAGGTCGTCCCACCATGAAGCCAGCAGCGCTTCGGTCACGTACTCCGCGCCGGGCATCGCGGGGACGCTCGCGGCGACGTGGGCGAGCTCGTCGTCGGGCGGCGGTGCGACGCGGGCCTTCGCGCGCACCTCCTCCAGCTCGGGCATCGCGCAGAGCCGGGCCACGAAGAGCCGAGCGAAATCCCGCAGCCACGCGAAGGGCGTCGGGAGCTGCGCGGTCACCTCGCGCGCGCCGAGGTGGAGCACGCCCGCCGCGGCGCCGCGCGCGAACGCCGCCAGGACGCGCGCGGAGAGGGCGGGGTCGACGATGGCCGCGGCGCCGTCGAGCGGGCGCAGCGACAGGTCGCCCGAGGCGGTGAGATGGGGAGAGGGCGGGGCCGACGGGGTCACTGGGGTGCGCGAAGGTAGCAAAACCGCGGGACGATTTCGTCGGCGCGGTGCGCGCGGGTGGGGTACCCACTGGGCCCCATGATCGTCGCCACGTCCTCCAGTGCGTCTGCCCCGCTGCGCCTCGTCGAGCTCCCGTCGCGCCCGCTTCGATCGGACGAGGTGCGCGTGAAGGTGCGCGCCATCGGCGTGAACCCCGTCGACTGGAAGATGCGCGGCGTCAGCCCCCTCGGCTTCGCCCAGCGCCTCCTCGGCCCGAGCGGCCCCCTCGTCATCGGGGTCGATTTCGCCGGCGAGGTCGTCGAGGTCGGCGCCGAGGTGCGCGACCTCACCGTGGGCGCGCGCGTCGTGGGCGGGACGGACTTCTCGCGCGGTCAGCGCGGGAGCTATGCCGACGAGGTGGTGGTGCGGCCCGACCAGTGCGCGACGCTGCCGGAGGCGGTGAGCTACGACGACGCCGCGTGCCTGCCGGTGCCGGGCGTGACGGCGTGGCGGGCGCTCGTGGACATCGGCGGGCTGCGCAACAAGAAGGGGGCGCGCGTGCTGGTGCTCGGCGCGTCAGGCGGCGTCGGGCTGATGGCGGTGCAGCTCGCGAAGATGCTCGGCGCGGAGGTGACCGGCGTGTGCTCGACGCGCAACGCCGCCCTGGTGCGGACGCTCGGCGCGGAGGTGATCGACTACACCGCGGGCGACCCGCTCGTGAAGGCGAAGGCGCTCGGGAGCTACGAGCTGGTGATCAACGCGGTGGGGACGGAGGCCTACGCGCTGGGCGCGTCGCGCGCGCTGCTGACGCGGACGGGCAAGGTGGCGCTGGTGGTGATGGGGCCGCGGGACTACCCCTCGCTCGCGGTGCACGGCGACGTGACGGCGGTGCTCGGCCGGCCGACGCGCGAGCAGCTCGAGCCGCTCGTCGCGGCGCTCGTGCGGGGTGAGCTGAAGGTGATGATCGAGGCGAAGCTGCCGCTGGCGGAGGCCGAAGAAGCGCACACGCGCTCGCGGGCGGGCAAGGTGGTGGGGAAGCTACTGCTGGTGCCGTAAGGCCGGCGCGCAACGTTCCGCGTCGTCGCGGACGAGATCGTCCCTATGGCAGATTCACTGTGCGAGAGTATCTGGCCCTGTCTACCCCCGCGCCGACGTTGAACGGTAGGGCGTCCGCCACAATACGGCCCCCCCCAGATCGAACGCCCGCGTCACGCGCCCTCGCGGAGCTTCCTCGCGACGCTCGGCCGGAGCAGGGCGAGGCGGCCGTCGATCCAGTAGCCCGCGTCGCGGTTCTCGCGGTCGATGTAGCCGACGAGCTCGACGCGGAGCGCCTCCTTGCGCAGCCCCTCGGGGAGAAACTGCTCGAACGCCGCCGGGTCGTAGACGCCGGGCTCAATCTCGGAGACGTGGTCCTGCGCCTCGGCGAGCTTCTTCAGGAGCGGCAGCCGCGGGGCGCCGACGATCGACTGGCGCACCACCCGCTCCAGCGTCTCGGGCGCGGCCCACCGCGCGAAGGTGTCGCCGAGGAAGGCGTTGTGGAACGCGAACGCGGACAGCCACCGGAGCAGCACGAGCGGGTTGCCCGTCGCCCCGCACAGCGCCGACAGGGCGGCCCGCACGTCGGGCTGACTGTAGAGCGCGCGGTCCGCATCCGTGGCGTCCTTCAGGCGCTCGTCGATCATCTCACGCAACGAGTCGCACTCCAGGGCGGGGACCTCCAGGGGCAGGTCCATCTCGCGCACGATGTCGCCGAGGAGGGCCTCGGTGCGGAGGTGGACAACGCGGACACAGTGGTTGATGTCGAGCACGTTGCGCACCGCGGCCTTCAGGTCGTCGGTGCGAATCTGATCGAGGTCGTCGAAGAGCACGACGACGACGAAGCGGGTCCACTTCGTGATGTGCTCGAGCACCTGCCGGAGCGCGTGGTGCAGGAGGTCGGGGGTGACCTTGAACATTCGCGTCACGCCGCCGCCGGCCTGCTGACTCTGCTGCCAGGAGAAGTTGTTGTTGACGTCGAGCACTCCGATGAGTCCGGCCTTGATGCCGGCGGCCGCGCCGCGCTGCGTGGTGATGCTGTGGAGCTCGTTCTCCGTCACGGTCTCGTTGCGCGAGAGGAAGCTCACCTCGTCGAGCCAGCGGCGAAGCTCGATGCTCTCAGGCGTGTTCGTCTTCGTCCGCTCGAGCGCCGCGCGCGTCTCCGCGGCGAGGCTCCGGGTGAACTCTCGCAGAAACTCCGTCGTCCCCACCATGCGCAGGTCGACGTGAACGTCGACGACCTCTGAGCGGTGCGCCCGCGCGAACTCCTGGACGCACCACCGCGAGAAGATCGACTTCCCCACGCCGCGCATCCCGGTGACGCAGATCGTGTACGTCCCCTGTCGTGCGAGGCGCTCGCCCAACACCGACAGGAACCGCTCCCGCAGCTCGACGCGATTCACAAAGTACCTGGGCTCGACGGAGGTCGGCGCGAGCCAGGTGACGCCCATCCTGGCGACTGCAGTGGTAGTCACGCGCGCAGCCTACTCCATCGATACGGTCGAGTGAAAGCCACCGCGCTCATCACAGCCCGCAGGCGAGGATCACCACCCGCCCCGCGCCACCCGCCGCGCCGGGGCTCCCACCGACGCCCGCGCCGCTCGCCCAGTGCATGTCGCTCATGCGTGGCGGCGTCGCTCCCGCGCCCGCGAGCGTGGTCCCGCCGCTCGGCACGAAGCCCGATCCGCCGCCACCTCCGCAACCCCATGCGCCGGCGCCGCCGCCGCCACCGCCGAACCACCCGCCGCCACCACCGCCGCCGCCGCCGTCGCCCGAGAACGTCCGCCCGACGCCCCCCGCGCCGTCTCCTGCGCCGCCCGCCACGTCGGGCGCGGTCCCGCCTCCCGCGCCACCTACGCTCGCGACACCGACCTCGCCGCGCCCATGCCCGCGGTCGTCGTCGCCGCCCGTGCCCGCGGCGCTCTGCGTCCCTCCGACGCCGCCGGAGCAACCCAACGACGACGCATCGCCCGCGACGCCCACCGCGCCGCCCCCAGCGCCGCCGTGGCTCGGCGTGCCGCCAGTGGCGCCGCCGCCGCCGCCGCCGCCCGCGACGATCAGGCGTGTCATCCCGCGTCGCAGCGCGCTCCCGCCGCCGCCGCTCCCCGCGCTGCGCGCCGACTCGTCGCCAGCGCGACCGCCACCGCCGACGGTCACGGTGAGCGACTCACCCGCCGTCACCGCGAGCGACGCGGTCGAGAAGCCCCCAGCGCCGCCGCTTCCGCCGACGCTCCCACCGCCGCCGCCGCCGCCGCCCCACACCTTCACGAGCACCGACGTGACGCCCGCCGGCACCGCGTACGACCCCGAGCCCGTGAACGCCATCACGCGCCCCGAGCGCTCGCAGCACGTCGCGAGGCCCGCGCAGTCGGCGTCGGCGCAGTCGACGCGCCCGTCGCAGTCGTTGTCCATGCCGTCGCCGCACGCGCTCTCCGCCGCGCCGCCGGAGCACACGCACGCCGTCCCAGCGCAGCGCGCGCCGTTCTCACAGCGGTTGCCGCAGCGGCCGCAGTGGGCGTCGTTGTTGGCGAGGGCGGTCTCGCACCCGTCGGCCGGTGTGCAGTCGCCGAAGCCGTCAGCGCAGGACGCCACCGCGCACGCGCTCGCGCGGCACGCGGCCGTCCCATTGGGCGCGCGGCAGGCGTTGCCGCACGCGCCGCAGGAGGCGACGTCGGTCGCCGTATCGACGCAGGCGTTGTTGCAGCAGGTGCGGCCCGCGGGGCAGGCGTGGGTGGGGTCGCAGCCCGGCACACACGCATCGCCCATGCACAGCGAGCCGAGGGGACAGTCGGCGCTGGTGAGGCACGCGACGCAGCGGTGCAGCGTCGTGTCGCAGCGCCCCGCGGGCCTCCCTGCGTCGGGGTCGGCGGCACATCCCTCATCCGAGCGACACCCGTTGACGCACGTGAACGTCACGGCGTTGCAGTGGAACGCCGGGGTACAACGGTCGTCGTCGGCGGTGCACTCGACGCAGGCGCCGGACGCGGTGTCGCACGCGCGGCCCATGCAGTCCGCGGCGCTCGTGCAGCGTGGGGGGCCGAGGTCGACGGGAACGTCCATCGCGATGTCGGGCGGCGCGACGTCAGGCGGCGAGGGCTCCTCGGGCGCGTCCATCGGCGCGGCCTCCGGGGCGACGTCCATCGGGCTCGTCTCGGCGACGGGAGCGTCCTGCGGCGGAGGCGGCTCGGCGGCGACGTCCATCGACGGCGCGTCGGGCGGGGGAGGGTTCGCGGGGGCGTTGTCGCTGCACGCCGCCAGGAGCGCGGTCGTGAGCGCGGGGAGCGTCATGCGCCAGGAGGTCATGAGCGCCGAGGGTAGACGATCCGCCCGCTATTTCAGACCCCTCGTTGACAACTCTTCCCCGCGGCGCTACCTCTCGCCCCGCCGTCATGGTCCCCCGTGAGTCCACGTCCGTCCGCACCCCGCGCCGCTCGCTGAGCCAGGCGCCCGCGGACTCGTACGTGCGCCCCACGCTGGAATTGATCCTCACACGCTGAGCCCGCGGGGGCGCAGCAACGGACTGGTCTCGGACGTCCCGCACGTCGCCGAGGCCGTCGTCGCTCCCGCAGCCTCACGCACGCTCGTGCGGATCCATTCCACCCAGTGACCATCAACGCGATCGCTGCCCCGACGCAGCGGTCGTGAACGGAGACTCTCATGCCTCGCACCGTACCGCTCGAACGCGTCCGCAACCTCGGCATCATGGCCCACATCGACGCGGGCAAGACCACGCTCTCGGAGCGCGTGCTCTTCTACACGGGTCGCATCCACCGCATGGGCGACGTCCACGAAGGGACCACCCGCCTCGACCACCTGCCGCAGGAGAAGCTCAAGGGAATCACCATCACGTCGGCCGCCACGAGCGCCGCGTGGTCGGTTCGCGACGGCCTCTTCGCCGACGTCGAGCACCAGCTCGCGCTCATCGACACGCCGGGCCACGTCGACTTCACCATCGAGGTCGAGCGCTCGCTCCGCGTGCTCGACGGGGCCGTGGCGGTGTTCGACGCGTCGCAGGGCGTCGAGCCCCAGAGCGAGACCGTGTGGCGCCAGGCCGACCGCTACGAGGTCCCCCGCATCGCGTTCATCAACAAGATGGACAAGGTGGGCGCGGACTTCGGGATGTCGGTGCGCTCGATCGTCGAGCGCCTCGGGGCCGACGCGCTCCCGGTGCAGCTCCCTCTCGGTGAGGGCGCCGAGCACCGCGGTGTGGTCGATGTCCTGCGGCGCGTGGCCTACGTGTTCGAAGGCGACGCCACCGGGCGCACCTTCACCACGGAGGCCGTCCCCGCGGCGATGGTCGACGACGTCGAGAGGGCCCGCGCGCGGCTCGTGGAGCGCTGCGCCGAGCTCGACCCGACGCTCACCGACCGCTACCTCACGGCGGGCGGCGACGCGCTCACGGTGCCCGAGCTCGAGCGGGCGCTGCGCCTCGGCACGCTCCGCCGCGAGGTGGTCCCCGTGCTCTGCGGCTCGGCGTACAAGAACCGCGGCGTCCAGATGCTGCTGGACGCAGTGGTGAAGTACCTCCCGTCGCCCGCCGACGTGCGCCCCGTCACCGGGACCGCCCCCGACGGAGCGAGCGCGACCCGCGCCCCGAGCGAGGAGGAGCCCCTGTGCGCGCTGGCGTTCAAGCTCGTGTCGGGTCAGGCGGCGGGCACGCTGACGTTCGTGCGCGTGTACTCCGGGCGGCTCGTCCCCGGGGCGCAGGTGCTCAACGCCACGCGCGGCCGCAAGGAGCGCGTGGGACGTCTCGTTCGCATGCACGCCACCGAGCAGACCGAGGTGGCGTGCGCGTACCCGGGCGACATCGTGGCGGCCGTCGGGCTCCGCGACGTGCGCACGGGCGACACCCTGGCGGCCCCGGAGTCGCCGCTGGTGCTCGGATCGATCACCGTCCCCGAGGCGGTGGTGACCCTGGCGGTGGAGGCGAAGGCCGGCACCGACCCGGACAAGCTCGGCGCGGCCCTCGCGCGCATGGCGATCGAAGACCCCTCCCTCCGCGTGGGGGTCGACGACGAGACCGGGCAGACGCTCCTCGGCGGCGTCGGCGAGCTCCACCTGGAGATCGTGATCGATCGCCTGCGCACCGAGCACAAGGTGGAGGCCCGCACCGGCCGACCGCGCGTGGCCTTCCGCGAGACGCTCACGGGCAGCGCGCAGATCGACAAGGTGCTCTCGGTGCAGAACGGCGGCGTCGGGCTCTACGCCCGCGTCGCGCTCGAGGTCTCTCCCGCGCGCCGCGACGCGGGCCTGATCTTCGAGGACGCGACCTCCGGCGGGGTCATCTCCGCGGAGTTCGCCAACGCCGTGCGGCGCGGCGTGGCCGGCGCGATGGCGAAGGGCCTGCGCGGCGGCCGCCCGGTGGTCGACGCGCGCGTGCGGCTCGTCGACGGCGCGACCCACAAGGTCGACTCCAGCGCGCTGGCCTTCGAGCGCGCGGCCTCGATGGCCTTCCAGGAGGCCGCCCTCGCGGCGGGCCTCGCGGTGCTGGAGCCCGTGATGGCCGTCGAGGTCACCACGCCCGAGGCGTCCCTCGGGGTCGTGCTCGGCACGGTGCAGTCGCGTCGCGGATCGGTCCGTGACGTGGGCGCGCGCGGCAACGCGTCGGTCGTCGAGGCTGACGTTCCGCTGGCGGCGCTCTTCGGGTACGTGGACGACCTGCGCGGTCGCACCCACGGACGCGCGTCGGCGACGATGCGCTTCGCGCGCTATGAGACCGTCCCCGCGGCGGTCGAGCGCGAGCTGCTCGCGACGGCGTGAGCAGAGAGTGGTCGAAGCGGGCGGCGCCTCCGGGGGGGAGGCGTCGCCCCGGGCGGGGGGGGGCGCGGCCCCCCGCGGCGATCGGATCCGATCGCCGCGTGGCGCGAGCACATCGCGGGTCCTGAAGCGCGCGGGAAGCTCGGCGACCGCTTCGAGGTCGACGAGGGGCGGTGACATAGGGTGAGATGCGCCGTGACCCCCGCGCGCGCCGCCGCCCTCAACGCCCCCCTCCGCACCGCCCGCCTCGCGCTGGAGCCCCTCCTCGCCGCGCACGCCGACGAGCTCTTCGAAGCGCTCCAGGACGAAGCCCTCTACGCGTGGATCTCGGCGATGCCGCCCGACGACCGGGAGGCCCTGCGGGCGCGGTGGGAGCGCCTGGCGTCGCGGCGCTCGCCGGACGGGGGCGCGGCGTGGCTCAACTGGGTGCCGCGGCGCGAGAGCGACGGCGTCTGCCTCGGGCGGATCGACGTGGAGGTGATCGGCGACGAGGCGCCCAACGTGGGCTACGTGTTCGCGCGGCACTGCTGGGGCAGCGGGTACGCGCGGGAGGCCCTCGGCGCCGTGGTGGCGCACCTCGACGCGCTGGGCGTACGGCGCATGGTGGCGACCGTGACGCTCGGCAACGACGCGTCGTGCAGGGTGTTGGAGGCCGTCGGCTTCATCCGCACCCGGATCATTCCGGAGAACGACACCATCCGCGGCGTGAAGCACGACGACATCGAGTTCGTGCGCGAGGGGCGGCGCGGCCCCTGACCGCCGCCCCCCGGAAATTTCACCCCCCGCGCGCACATTTGGTACGGCTCTGCCCGTGCAGCAGCCCGCTTCTTCCTCCGCGCCGGACGTCTCCAACAACCTCTTCATCGGCATCGCCGGGATGATCGGCGCGGGCAAGTCCACCCTCGCCACCGCCCTCGCCCGACACCTGGGCATCGACGTGTACTACGAGCCCGTCGAGGACAACGAGTACCTGGAGGACTTCTACCGCGACACGAAGCAGTACGCCTTCGCCACGCAGGTGTACCTCCTCAACCGCCGCTTCCAGCAGCACCAGGAGATCATCTGGCGCGGGCGCTCGGCCGTGCAGGACCGCACCATCTACGAGGACTCGATCTTCGCGCGGATGCTCGCCGACACCGGGCTCATGGACGAGCGCGACTACCGCACGTACGTCCAGCTCTTCCGCCACATGAGCAACTTCATGTGCCGCCCGAGCGTGATCGTCTACCTCGACGTCCCCCCGGAGCGCTCGATGGAGCGCATCCGCTCGCGCAGCCGCGACGTCGAGAGCGGCATCAGCGTCGAGTACCTCCGCGCCCTCTACGCCGCCTACGGGCGCTTCGTCGCCGACATCTCGAAGACCATCCCGGTGATCCGCGTCGACTACGACCGCTTCGCCACCGCGGAGGAGATGGCGGAGGTGATCAAGCGCGAGTACCTCGACCACTCCTTCCTCCGCGAGGTCACCCGCTTCGACCCGTCGCGCGCGTAGCGATGGCCCGGCGCCGCGCGGCTGCTACGCTGCGCGCCCTCCGCCATGACCCCCGACGACGACGCATCCTCCGGCCGAACCGACGGTCGGGTGAAATACCCGCGCACGTACCACCTCCCGTGGAGCCCCGGACGCACGAGCGACGACCGCGTCCTCCCGTCCCTCGACGGCTTCCTCGGTGAGGACGTCGTCGTCACCGCGAAGATGGACGGCGAGAACACCACCCTCCGGCGCGAGTGCCTCCACGCGCGCTCCCTCGACTGGGAGCCGCACCCCTCGCGCACGATGATCAAGGCCCTGCACGCGCGCGTCGCCGCCGACATCCCCGCGGGCTGGCGCCTCTGCGGCGAGAACCTCCAGGCCGTCCACTCGATCCGTTACACGCAGCTCCCGGACGTCTTCCTGCTCTTCTCCGTGTGGGACGAGCGCAACCGCTGCCTCTCGTGGGCCGAGACCCTCGACTGGGCGCTGCTCCTCGACCTCGCGACCGTCCCCGTGCTCTACCGCGGCCCGTGGGACGAAGACCTCGTGCGCGGGCTCCACCAGCCCACCCGCGACGGCGACCCCTGCGAGGGCTACGTCGTGCGCACGAGCGAGGGCTTCCCCTACGCCGACTTCAAGCGTCGCGTGGGCAAGTACGTGCGGGCCGCGCACGTGCAGACCGACCAGCACTGGATGCGCCGGGCCGTGGAGCTGAATGGGATCGTGCGGAAGCGGTAGCGAGGGGAGAAGGCGGGGAGGGGAGAAGCGCCGGTCAGTTGACGGGCGAGGCCATCGACCCGCTGCGGGGGATGGGGATCTGCGGCGTCGGGCCGGCGAGCTGGACCTCACGCATCGGCACCGCGGGCTCGGGCAGGGGAATGCCGTCGTGCGCGTTGTCAGCCCCGCGCGGCGCCTCGATGGCGATCGTCGCGGCGGTGCGCACGTCGTGCTCGTGACCCGAGCCGACGGCGTTGGCGACGAGGCCGCTGCGGGTGCTCGCAAGCACCGGCGACGTCGTCGTGGTGGAGGTGGAAGCACAGCCCGAGAGCTGCGCCGCGATCGCGGAGACGAAGATCAGGGCGGCGAGTCGCTTCATGACTCGTGAGTATCAGTCGGATCGTTGCCCCTGGCAAGACCGTACTCCCGCACGAGCTGGGAGAGGCGCGGGCGCTTCATGCCGAGCAGCGCGGCGGCGCGGGTGATGTTGCCGCCCGCCTCGTCGAGCGCGCGGGCGATGCACCCGCGCTCCACCTCGCGGCGCATGTCGAAGAGCGACACGCCCCCGTGACGGATGCGGTCGTAGACGGCGTCGACCTCGTCGCGCTCGGGGGCCGCGGGGGGCGCGGGCGACGCGGGGGGCATCGTCATGGGGCCGCGCGAGATGTCAGGAAGCCCCTGGAGCTCGTCGGGGGTGATCTCCTCGCCGTCGGAGAAGAGGGCGGAGGCGCGGAGGACGTTCTCGAGCTCGCGGACGTTGCCGGGCCACGGGTGCTCGGAGAGACGGCGGAGGGCGGCGGCGGAGAGGCGCTTGGGGGGCGCGTCACGCGCGTCGCGTTCGAGGAAATGGGCCGCGAGCATCGGGAGGTCTTCGAGGCGCTCGCGCAGCGGCGGGAGCTGGATCGTCAGCGAAGACAGCCGGAAGTAGAGGTCCTCGCGGAAGGTGCGGTCGCGCGCCATCTGGGCGAGGTCGCGGTTGGTCGCCGTGATGATGCGGACGTCGACCTTGAGCGTCTCGTTGCCGCCCACCCGTTCGAAGGTGCGCTCTTGCAACACGCGCAGGAGCGCGGCCTGCGTGGCGGGGGTGACGTCGCCGATCTCGTCGAGGAAGATGGTGCCGCCGTCGGCGAGTTCGAAGCGCCCGCGGCGACGTCGGTCGGCGCCCGTGAAGGCCCCGCGCTCGTGCCCGAACAGCTCGGACAGCAGCACCCCCTCGCCGAGCGCCGCGCAGTTGACCTTCACCAGCGCCGCCCCCTTGCGGTGCGACCCCTGGTGGAGCGCCTCGGCCACGCGCTCCTTGCCCGTCCCCGACTCGCCGCGCAGGAGCACGGTGACGTCCTGCGGCGCCACGCGCGCGATGCGCCGCCGGAGCTCCCGCATCACCGCGCTCTCGCCGATGAGCCC
The DNA here is from genome assembly GCA_044375895.1 of Polyangiales bacterium. GTDB lineage: Bacteria > Myxococcota_A > Polyangia > Polyangiales > CAISKJ01. Next base: position 33,630 of record JBILLV010000021.1, read on the forward strand.
GTGCCCGCCGTGGCTCACCGTCGCCGTCGGACGCGGTCGCTGCGCGGGGGCCGCCGCGCCGACGCCCTCCAGCCGCGTCGCGAGGAGGGCGCCGCCGCCGCGCGCGAGCTGCGCGCCGTACGACACCCGCAGCGACTCCGGCACACGCCCCAGGATCTCCTGCCGCAGCGCCTCGGCGAACTCCGCGTGGCGCCGCGCCGCCGCCGCGTCGTCGCGGTCGAGCAGGGCCATCCCGACGGCGATGTGCGCGCGGTGACGGAGGTCGCGGTCGCTGGTGGCCTCGGCCAGCTCCAGGGCCCGGCGCGCGTGGGGGAAGGCGTCGCCTCCGCGGCTGCGCGCGAGCTCGGCGAGCTCCAGGGAGCGCTCGACGCGCGTGGTGGGGGCGATGGCCTCGTCGGGGACGAAGGCGAGCTCGGCCTCGGCCCGCGGGAGGTCTCCGTCGAGGAGGGCGGCCCGCGCGAGGAGGAGCCGCGCCACAGCCTGCTGCTCGACGTCGCCGACGGCGGTGAACACGCCGAGGGCCTGCGCGAGGGAGGCGCGGGCGGCCTCGCTGCGCGCGTCGGCGAGCTCGACCCGCGCGCGGAGCATCAGCCCCTCCGCGGCGATGGGGCCGGTGAAGCCGCGCGCGACCTGCGAGGCGTACTCGCACAGGCGCCGCGCGCGGGCCACCTCGCCGACGTGCACGTAGAGCTCGCCGAGGTTGTGCGCGACGCGGGCGAGGAAGCGCCGGTTGCCCACGCGCGTGAGGATCCCGAGGGCCTCTTGATAGCGCTGGAGCGCGTCGCCGTAGCGGCCCTGGAGGTGGGCGACGACGGCCTCGTTCTCGCGCAGCACGCCGCGGAGCATCATGGAGCCGGCGCCGTCGGCCACGGCGCGCGCCTCGCCGAGATGGCGCACCGCCTCGTCGAGGTCGCCGCGCCAGATGGCCACCACGCCGAGGTTGATGAGCCCGCGGAGGATCTCCGTCCCGGCGCCCCGCGCCCGCGCCCGCTCCAACCCTTCGCGCGACCACTCCCACCCCTCGTCGAGCTGCCGCCGCGCGAGGAACACCTTCGTCATGGTGTTTCTCGCGCGCGTCGCCACCGGGTCGACATCGCGGGCGAGGGCGATGGCCTCCCGCGCGAGGCGCTCGGTCTCGTCGAGCTGCCCGCGCACGTACGACAGCTCGGCCCGCGTCGCCGCGTTGGCCGCCCGCTGCGGCGCGTCGTCGTCGCGGGTGCGCGCGTCGGCCCGATCGAGCGCCGCGGCCGTCCCGTCCCAGTCGCCTGCGCCGAGGGCGAGCGTCGCGTCGAGGCGCGCGAGCTCGGGGTCGTCAGGCGCCACCGCCTCGGCCGTCGCCACCACCGCCCGCGCCTCCGCGTGGGCCGCGATGGAGGGAGCCGCCGACGCCGCCACCCGCGCCAGCTCGCGCGCCGTCGCGGGCGACGCGTGGGGCGACGCGAGGTGGGCGAGCGCGAGCGCCGACGCGGGCGCGTGCCGACGCAGCAGCGAGCGGGCGACCGTCACCGTCTCCGCGGCGGCGTCGGCGGGGCGATCGCCGGCGAGCCGGTGGCGCAGCGCCTCCTCGGGCGACGCGCGCCCCCATGCCTCGAGGGCGGCGCCGAGGGCCTCTTGCAGGTGGGGAAGCTCCCCCGGGGCGAGGCGCGCGAGGGCCGCCTCGCCGTCATCGTGGCGCGTCATCCCGACGACGACGTCGCCCGCCGCGGGGTCGAGGGCGCGCCACGCCGCCGAGGCCGTGATGAGCGTCGGGATGGCGCGCGTCAGGGTCCGCGCGTCGACCGCGAGGGCGGCGGCGAGCACGTGGGTCGGCAGCGGACGGTCGGCGAGGCTCAGCACCGCGAGGACGCGCCGGGGCAGCTCGCCGAGCTCGTCGAGGCGGGCGGCGATCTCCGCCTCACGCGGGGGAGGGAGGCGTTCGAGCATCCCGAGGACGGCCCCGGGGTTGCCCGACGTGGCGGCGTGGATGCGCGTGACCACCGCCTCCGTCACCAGGATGCGACGCACCCCCTCGGGCGAGAGGCCTTCGAGTTCGAAGCGCTCCACCCGCGGGTGGTCGACCGGGTCGGCGAGGTCGGTCGCGCGGATGCCCGCCGCGAGGAGCACCGCGGGCGCGCCGGGCGTGGGCTCGCCCGAGGGCCCCGCCGCGTCGAGCAGCGCGCGCACCAGGGCCCGCGTCGCGTCGTCGGCCCGCGGCCACCCGCGCAGCAGCACCAGCACGGGCCGCAGCCGCGCCACCGCCGCGAGCAGCCGGGCGACCGCCTCGGTGAAGCGGATCGCGGCCTCGTCGTCGTCGTCGGGCCCGTGGTCGTCCGTGGCGCGCTGCGAGCGAGCGCCCACGAGCGGCGCGAGGGCGTCGAGGTCGGCGGGGGAGAGGAGGTCTTGCGCGTCGCGGGCGCGGAGCCAGGCGAGGGCCTGCGCGGCGATCGACACGAAGGGCGCGTAGGCCGCGTGGCGCACGCACCAGCCCTCCAGCACGGGGAAGCCCGCCGCCCGACACTGCTCGCGCAGCTCGTCGAGCAGGCGCGATTTGCCCACCCCCGGCGGGCCGGTGACGGTCACCATCGCGGCGCCGCTGGCGCCCGTGGCTTCGAGGCGCGAGGTGATCCACGCGAGCTCGCGCTCTCGTCCGACGCAGGCCGTCATGGCCCGGCGGTTCTATCACCTTCGCGCGCCGCGACGCCATGGAGCACGAGCTCGATGAGCGCCCCGGCCACCGCCGAGGGCTCCCCGATGGCCCCCTCCGCCAGCGTTCGAAACAAGATCGCCTCCGCGGCCCCCACCACCGCCGCGGCGCTCACCACGGGGTCGATGGGCTTGAGCAGCCCCCGCGTCCGCCCCGCGAGGGTGAGCGCCACCGCCCCGTCGCGCAGCGCCCGCGCCAGGCTCGCGATGGGCCGCCGCGCCCCCACCGCCGGCGCCCGCGACTCCTGCAGGTAGAGCCGCGCGACGGCGGGGTGGTCGAGCAGCGCCGCCCCGCACTCGGCCGCGAGGACGCCGTACGCCGCCACGAGGGAGCCGTGGTCCTCCGCCGCGCGGAGGGCCGCCTCGCAGCGCGCGAAGGACGCCAGCAGCCGCTCGGCCACGGGCTCCAGGAGCGCGTCGACCACGTCGGCCTTGTCCTTGAAGTACGTGTAGAAGCTGGCCTTCGAGACCCCCGCCTTCTCCGCGATGTCCTCCACCGCGACGGCCTCCACCCCCCGCTCCAGGAAGAGCCGCAGCCCCGCCGTCGCCAGGGCCTCGGTGCGCGCGCGGCGCTGCCGGTCGCGGGCGCCGCCCTCCGGGCCCGGACGCTCCTCCGGGACGCTCCGCGGCGCCACCCGGACGCGCTTCACCCGGGGCCTTGACACGGCGCGCCCTCCGGGTGAATACATTGACCACGCGGTCGGGTTTTCAACTCACGCACAGGAGACTCCATCATGCTGGGCATCCCGCTCGCGCTCGCGGCCTTCAACGCGAGCGAATGGCTCGTCCACCGGTACATCCTGCACGGCCTGGGGCGCCGCAAGGGGACGTACTGGAGCTTCCACTGGCACGAGCACCACCGCAACGCGCGGCGCCACGGGATGGACGACGGCGACTACCGCCGCTCGGTCTTCGGGTGGCACGCGCAGGCCAAGGAGGCCCTCGGGCTGCTCACCTCCGCGCTGCTGCTCGCGCCCCTCGCGCGGCGCGCCCCGTGGTTCGTCGCGACCGCGTGGGCGTGTCACGGGTACTACTACTACGTCCATCGCCGCTCGCACCGCGACCCGGCGTGGGCGCGCGCGCACCTGCCCTGGCACTACGACCACCACATGGGGCCCAACCAGCACGCCAACTGGTGCGTGACGTACCCCTGGTTCGATCGGGTGATGGGCACGCGCGAGCCCTACGTCGGCACCGCGCGCGAGGCGACCGATCGGGCGCGGGCCGCGCGACGGAGCGCGCGCGACGAGGCCAGCGACGACGCGGCCGCGGTCACGGCGTAGTGGCCCCACCCGACGACCGCGGCGCGGTGCTGTCGCTCACGTACTCCACCGCGGTGCCGAACATCCGCCGACGCCCCTGCGCCACCCGGGACGTCACGTCGATGAGCGCGTCGGCCTCGGCCTCGCAGCCCCCCAGGAGGAGCTGCTGACGGCACTCGGGCTCCTTCGACTCGCCGCACTCCGCGGTCACCACGGCGAAGGCCTCCCGCGCCCCCTCGGGACCGTGGTCGTTGTGCAACGGGAGTGACTCAGGTGTACAGGTTTCTGCACGGGGCGCTCGGCGCGATCCCATGCGGCGGACGTGGTGGGCGGGCGTGACACAGCCGAGAGCGACGGCCAGCGCGAGGGAGCCGAGGGCGAAGCGACGGATCATCGCGCGGATGATCGACGCACCGTCGCCCGTCTGGCAATGCCCTTCGCACACAGGGCCGAACCCCACGGATCTGCGACGGTGATGGTGGTGTCGCGAGGACAGCAGGAGCCCCCCGCCCGGCGACTGGGATGGCGTCCCTGACCACAGGGACGACCGCACACGTCGCGAGGCTTTTTCTCCACGTCAGCGCACGCCACCCCGTCGCAGATCGATGGGGTCCGGCGAAACAGTGACCGCACCACGCCCGAGGGGTGGGACAGTCGCCGCTTCGCCGGATTTCTTGTGCACGGCCTATGCCGAGTCGTGGCAAGGGTCTCGGACAGGAACTTCAATGATCTACGACAGCACCGCGGGCATACCGTTGGCTGTGCCCCCCAGGACAGAAGGTCCGGTATAACCCGTCAAAATTTCCACTGTGTCCTCTCCAAAATCAGCCTCGTGGAAGGGACGGCGCCGTCGCAGATCGTTGAAGTCCTCCAAATGAGACGGACTCATAACTGCAACCCGCGGACCGTCGCCCGCTGCACCTCGACTTGCCGGATCTACGCGGGCTTGCGCACTTCCCGGCGGTGGTCGCGATGCACACGCGCTACCAGGGGATGCACGCCTACAGCGACGCGGGCTTCCCCGCGGATTTGTCCACGCCGGACGCTTCGTTGGACGCTTTCGTCCGCCTCCTCGCCTAGAGTTCTCACCTTCGATCTCGCGTCGTGATGCCGCCCCCTCCGCCCCGTACGCTCGCGACCTCCCTCGGCCTCGCCGTGCTCGTGACCCTGGTCGCGCTCCCTGCCCTTCGTGGCACGTGGGTCTACGACGACCAGATCCTCCCGCACCACGGCCTCCTCGACGACGCGGGCGACCTCCTCGCCACCTTCGCCCGCACATCGCGCGACTATTTCGCCTGGCGCACGCCCACGCACGACCCGCTCACCCCCGGCGCCACCTACCGCCCGGCCGCCATGTTCACCCTGCTCGTGGGCAACCTCCTCGGAGGCCACACGCCCTTCGCTCACCACGCGATCTCCCTCGGGCTCCACCTCGCGACGCTCGCCGCGGTGGGGCTCGCCGCGCGTCGACGCGCCCCGCTCGTGTGGCTCGCCCCGGTGACCGCCCTCCTCGCGCTCCACCCCGCGCCCGCCGAGGCGTGGCTCTGGATCAACGGCCGCGCCGACCTCCAGGCCGGCCTCTCGCTCGCGCTCCTGGCCTTCGCGCTCGACGCCGTGCGCGGGGCGGCGCGGGTCCCCGTCCTCGGCGCCCTCACCGCCTTCGGGTGCCTCTCGAAAGAGACCTTCGCCCTCACCTCCGCGAGCGTCGTCGCGGCGCACGCCCTCGGCCGACCGCGGGCGGAGCGCTCCCTCCACGGCCCCGTCGCGTGGGGGCTCGGGTGCGGCGCGTTCCTGGGGTTGCGCGCGTGGGCGATGCGCGCGGTGGACGGCGCGGTGCCCCCGAGCGCGCCGGGGCAAGACCTCGCCCGCGCCGGGACGGTGGTCGGCCGCGCGTTGGAGGCGCTGCTCCTCCCCTCCGCGCGCGGGATGCGGCTGTTGGAGTGGGAGGTGACCCGCCCGCCGTCGCTCACCACCGCGCTCGCGCTCGTCGCGACCGCCGCCCTCGCGCTCTGGCTGCTCCGCGCGCGCCGCCTCGCACCGCTGGCGCTCCTCGCGGGCGCGGTGGCGTCGATGCTCCCGCTGGTGTTCGTTGCGCGGGGTTTCTGGCTGGGCCTCGACCGCTACACCTACCAGCCCGCTGTCCTTGCGGCGCTCGGGCTCACCTGGGCGGGCGCGCCCATCGAGGTGACCCCGACGCTGCGCCGCGCCGGCCTCGCGCTCGCGGGGGTGAGCCTCGGCCTCGCCGTCGCGTGCTTCGAAACCGCCGGGTGCTACGCGAGCCAGGACGACTTCGGCCGCTGCATGATCGAGCTGCGCCCCGACGAGCCGACGGGCTACGCCGTGGCCGCCACCACCGCCTTCGCGCACGGCGATCGTGTGGGCTGCGACGCGCTCTTCGCCGCGATGCCGCGCGCGACGATGCCGCCGGGTCTCGCCCACGCGGCGCAGCGGGTGCTCCTCGCCCGCGGTCACCTCGACGACGCCGAGGCCGTGGTGCGCGCGGGCCTGCGCCTCGATCCGCTCCGACCGCAGCTCACCCTCGACCTCCTCGACCTCGCGATCCTCCGCGCGCGCTGGGACGACGTCGCCCGCCTCGCCGACCGCTCGCTCGCCCTGCGCGTGGCGCGCCCGCGGGTGCTCGCCCGGCGCGTGGCCGCCGCCCTCGACCGCGCCCTCGCCCACCGCGACCTCCCGCCCGACGCCCGCGCGCGCCTCGCCTGCCGCGCCGACCTCGCCCGCGGCGCCGCCCCGCGCTGCCCCCGGTGAACCTGCCGGAAAGTAGGCGCTGAAGCGCCGCGCGGAGAATACTCCCGCGCGATGCAGACGCAGCCCACCACGCCCGATCTCCGCATGGTCGAACTCTCCGCCGTGCGCGTCCCTCCGTGGCGCATGCGCGCGCTCGGCGACCTCGACGCGCTGCGCGAGTCCATCGCGGCGGCGGGGCTCCTCCACCCCGTCGTCCTCGACACCTCCCTCACGCTCGTGTGCGGCGCGCACCGGCTGGAGGCGTGTCGGGCCCTCGGGTGGGAGAAGATCCCCGCGCTCATCACCCCCCTCGAAGGCCCCTACGCCCAGCTCGCCGAGGTGGACGAGAACCTCTGCCGTCGCGAGCTCACCGTGCTCGAGCGCGCCGAGCACATCGCCCTGCGCCTCAAGCTCTGGGAGCAGACCCAGCCCCCGCCGCCCGAGACGAAGAAGAAGACCGCCAAGCGCTCCGAGGGTCCGTCCGCGGCCTTCATCGACGACACCTCGCGGCGCACCGGGCGCGCGAAGGCGGCGGTTCGCGAGGAGCTCCGCATCGGCGAGCTCCCCGAGGACGTGCGCGCCACCGCGCGGGAGACGCCCGTGCGCGACAACAAGCGCGAGCTCCTCGCCCTCACGCGCATGCCCGAAGAGGAGCAGCGCCGCGCCGTCGAGGCCGTCCGCGACGGCGAGGCGAAGAGCGTGCGGAAGAAGAAGCCCCCGCGCGAGCCCGCCGCGCCGAAGCCCGAAGACGCCGAGCCGGGCGGCCTCGTCGCCGCGTCGCTCCCGGACGAAGAGTCGCCCGCCACGTGGTCGCAGGACGGGAGCGCCTTCCTCCAGGAGCGCTCACGGGCCGACGTGATTCGCATCGTGGGCGAGCTCCAGCGCCTCCTCGCCAAGGCCGGGACGCTCTGGGCGGCGCAGCGTGACGAGACGGGCGAAGGGCGCGAGCGCCTCGACGACGCCACCCGCGCGGTCGAACGGCTCGCCCGCTGGATGGAAGGCAGCGCCGACGAGAGCCGCTCCGACGCCGCGTAGCGCGCACGCACGCCCACCCGCTACTTCCTTGACGGTGCGCCCGACGAGCGCGCGCAAAGTGCTTGTCTCACCGCGCGGCCCGCGGATTGCTTTTCTGTCGTCGCATGCGACACGCGGGTCTCGTGCTCGCATGGCTCGCCACGGGCTGTGCGACGACGGTCAATGCTGCGTCCGAAAACCTCCCCGGCGCGTCGGACGATCGCCCCGCGGTGGCGCGCGACGGCGCGGACGACGCCGCGGATTTCGACGCGGGCGACACCTTCCGCGACCCGCCGTGCCCGACGCCGCGCCCGGCCCCGCAGCGCGCGTACGAGTGCGATCCGCTTCGGCAGTTGGGCTGCGCCGTCAACCAGGGTTGCTACGTCTACGTCGACCCGGCCACGGAGCGCTGCGGCGTGGAGACGTACCGAGCCCGGTGCTTCCGTGAGGGCACGCACGGGCAGGGGCAGTTTTGCACCGGCGGCAGCGAGTGCGCGGTGGGCTTCAGCTGCTTCGTCACCGGCGCGATGAACCGCTGCCTCCGCCTGTGCCGCCTCGACGGCAACGGCACCCCGTGCGAGCGCGGCCTCGTGTGTCAGCCCACCGACCTCCCCGACTTCGGGGCGTGCAACTGATGCGCGCCCTGCTGATGTGCGTCGCGGTGCTCGGCTGCGGCGCGAAGACCGAGCTCACCGCGCGCGACCCCGCGCCCGAGACCGTGTGTGAGCGCGACGAGACCTGCGACGACGGCCGCTGGTGCAACGGCGCCGAGACCTGCCGCGGCGGACGCTGCCGCGCAGGCGCTCCCGTGGTCTGCGCGGGCGGGGGCATGTGCCTCGCGGCGGTGTGCGACGAGGCCACGCGCGACTGCCGCATGGCCGACGTGACGAGCGACCGCGACGGCGACGGGCACCGCGCGATCCGCCCCGGCGCGCGGGCGGGCGCGATCGACGCGTGCGGCGACGACTGCGACGACAACGACCCGGGCGCGCACCCGGGCGCGACGGAGGTGTGCAACGGGCGCGACGACGACTGCAACGGGGTCATCGACGACGGGGCCACCCTCCGGGCCGAGGGCGAGCCGGTGCGCGTGAGCGACGTCGCGACGGCGCCGTCGGGCCCCGGCGGCCTCGCGTGGACGGGCGCGCACTACGCGGCGAGCCACTGGGGCTACAGCGATTCGAAGGGCCACGTGTACTTCTCCCGCCTCACGCGCGAGGGGCAGCTCACCGGCGCGCCGCCGCAGCGCCAGCTCACCACCATGCCCGCGGACGCGTTCGGCGCGGCGCTCGCGTGGACGGGGAGCGCGCTCGGGGCCGTGTGGCACGACCGGCGCGACGGCAACAACGGCTACGAGGTGTACTTCAACCGCCTCACGCCGGAGGGGGAGAAGCTCGGCCCCGACCAGCGGATCTCCTTCGCGCAGGGCTTCTCCATCAACACCGCCATCACCTGGACGGGCGAGGCCTTCGTGCTCGCGTGGCAGGACGAGCGCGACCGCGTCGGGAGCGGCCTCTACGACCTCTACGCGCAGCGCGTGGACGCGCGGGGGCGGCTCCTCGGCGCGGAGCAGCGCCTGACGCGCGACGCGGCGACGAGCGAGAACCCCGCGGTGGAGTCGGGCGCCGACGGTCGCCTCGGGCTCGCGTGGATGCGCCGCGGCGCGGGCGAGCGGGCGGTGTGGTTCATGACCACCGACGCGACGCTCGGCCGCATCGGCGCGGAGGTGCGCGTCTCGCCCGTCGGCCACCACGCCGTCAACGCCACCCTCACCTGGAACCGCGACCGCTGGATCGTCGCCTGGTACGACGACGGCGCGTCATCCCCCGACCACGAGGTGTGGGCCGCCGCCCTCGACCGCGACGGACGCACGCTGGTGCCCGCCCGTCGCCTCACCCGCGACCCGGGCTTCTCGCGCTACCCCGCGCTGCTCCCCCTCGGCAACCGCGTGCTCGTCGTGTGGAGCGACGACCGCGTCGACGGCCGCTACGCGCTCTTCGCGCAGGTGTTCTCGTCGGCGCTGGAGGCGCTCTCGCCGCCGTCGCCCATCACCCGCACCGCGGGCACGGCCACGGCGAGCGTGTACCCGATGCTCTCGCGCGGCCCGGCGGGCGACGTCGGCGTGCTGTTCCGCGACCAGCGCGACGGGCGCATCCAGACGTGGTTCACGCGGTTGCAGTGCGCCATCCCGCGGTGATTCCGTCGGGAGGGCACTTCCCGCCCGCGGTGAGCTCGCATAAAACTCCCTTCGATGCGCCGCACCATATCTCCCTCCCGACTTCGCCTCACCGCGTCCCTCGCCGCCGCGCTCCTCGCGGCGCGTTGCACGGGCGCGACAGCGCCGACCGCGCCCGACGACGTCACCGCGACCGACACGGCCCCCACCGACCTCCCGCCGCCGGACGTCACCGCGCTGGACGGCGTCGCGCTGGACGCCGCGCCCGCGGATGTCTCAGACGCGTCGGAGGTCTCGCTCGACGCGCCGCCTCCCCTCGACGCGCCGCCTCCCCTCGACGCGCCGCCTCCCCTCGACGCGCCGCCTCCCCTCGACGCGCTGCCCCCCGCCGACGCGCCCACCGACACCGCCGCCGCGGAGACCTCCGTCACCGACGTCCCGGACGACGCCCGCGATGTCCCCGTCACCGCCCCGCAGACCTTCACCTACGCGATCACCGCGCTCACGATCGACAGCGCCCCCGGAGGCGCCGCGCCCAACCCGACGACCTACGCCCAGGGCGTGTCGGGCTTCAACCTGGACGGCCGCACGTCGGGCCCCTTCGGCACGGCGCCGGCGGACTGCGCGCACGGCGATTTCTTCTCGACCCTCGACCCCGACCAGAACCTTGGCACCTGCGCCGCCGGAGCGGCCCGCGGGGGCTCGTCGTGCACGGGCGGCGTCGACAACCAGCTCCCCGAGGTCGCCAACGCCTTCACGGGCTTCGGCACCGACCTCCGCGCCTCGACCACCGACGACATCCGGCAGGGGCGCACGGCGATCATCCTCCGCGTGACGGACGTGAACGGCGTCCCCGGCCCCACCCTCGATGACCCGTCGGTGCGGGTGCAGGTGTACCCCGTCGCACGACCCATGTTCGCGAGCTGCGCCGCGATCGGCACCGCGGGCCTCACCTACGCCGTCGACGACGCCTCGCTCACCACGCCCGGTGACCTCTCCAGCGCGCGCCTCTCCTACACGGGCCGCATCGTGCGGGGTCGGCTCATCGTCGACGCGCCCACCGACCCGACGCGCGCCGTCTTCCCGCTCTCCATGTCGGTGATGATGTCGACGCTGACCACCCCGCTCCTCGCGGCGCAGGTGCGCTTCTCGATGACGCCCGACGCGGCCTCCGACGGCAACCTCGGCGGGTATGCGACGCTGCCGTCGCTCGTCGCGCAGCTCCGCACGGTGCTCCCGGCGGGCATCCCCGAGGCGACCCTCACCACGGTGCTCCTCTCCTTCGTCGACGTGCAGCTCCCCGTCGGATCGCCGATGGGTTGCGGCACCACGGGCGGCGTCTCGATGGGCTTCGGCTTCAGCGCGGTGCGCGCGGCGCTCTCGCCCACCACCGTGCGCGCCCCCGTCGCGGGGATGTGCAGCGGCCCCGCCCTCCCCGCCGGCGGCTGCTACGTCGAGTCCGCGGCGGCGCCCGTGTGCCCGAGCCCGGCGGTGACCCAGGCCGACGCGACGCGCCCGACGTACCGCGTGACGCACCTGCAGATCACCGCCCCCACCGCGCTCTCCTCGCCCATCATCCAGAACACCGTCAACGACGCCATCCACCGCGGCAACTTCCTCTGGGGCCTCTCGCTCGACGTGCCCGGGCGCACGATTCGAAGCGGCGCGCTCAACCCCGCCCGCCTCACGCGCGGCGCCGTCGGTCAGGGGCTCTTCGACGGGACCTTCCGCTACTTCACAGGTGACGCGCCCGGCCCCGCCGCCGCCACCCGCTGGAACGCGTCCACCGCCACGCTCACGGGCACCGTCGCCTCGGCCGCGAGCGACACCTTCGCCGCCACGCTCCGCCTCCCGATCTTCGACGCCTCGGGCGGGCTGGTCACCGAGCTCCCGCTCGACGCGGTTCGCTTCACCACGATCCGGCCCGCGGAGGGGACGCGCTGCGTCGGCCTCGGCGCCATCACTGGCGGCCGCTTCAACGAGTGCGCGAGCGCGTGGGAGACGGCCGACGCAGCGATGGCTCCCTACGGCCAGGTGGAGGGCGTGATCACGGTCCCGTCGGCGCGCAGCGTCCCGGTGAGCGCGCTCTCCACGACGCTCTGCAACCTCCTCGCGGGGAGCGACTGCAACACCGTCCCGCAGGCCATGTGGATGCGCCCGCCCGACGCGATGGTCGGCGCCGTCCCGGGCTACCGCTTCACCGCCCGCTTCGCCGCCGTCTCCGCGCGCATCCCCTGACGCGATGAGCCGCCCCGCGCGCCTCCTCGCCCGCGTGGGCGCCGCCCTCCACGCGCTGTTGATCGGCGTGGCCCTCCGCGCGATGGCGCCCTTCTCGCCGTGGTGGGTGGATGCCGCGGCCTACGCGGCCTTCGCGGCGACGGGCTGGTGGGGTGTCCGCATCGCCGAGCGCCACCCCGACGAGACGCCACGACAGCAGGTGATCCGCGGCGCCCGCGGGATCGTCGCCGCGTGCCTCATCCTCGCGGGGACGGGCTTCGGCGCGATGCTCACCGCGCGCACGCAGAGCGTCAGCACGCTCGTCTACGCCTTCGCTGCGATCGCAGCCATCCTCGCGCTCGTCGCAGTCGGCGTCGTCGCCCTCGGGTGCGCGGCCGGTCGCATCGTCAGCGCCACGGGCGACGCCCCCGACGCGCTCGATCAGCTCGCCGCGCGCGGCGCCCCGTCGCTCGGGTTCACCGGCGCGGCCGCGTGGCTCCTCGGGGTGGGTCCGGCCCGCTACGCCGCGCTCTTCGCCGCCGCCGCATCGCTCTTCGCCGCGCTGGTGGTGTGGCGCAGAGACAGCGGCCGCATCGCATGGATCGGGCGCGTGCGCGCGGGGACAGAGCCGCCGTGGCGCTGGCAGACGGCGGAGGGAGAACCACCGCCGCGGTGGTCGAGCGCGGACGACGGCTCGCTGACGGAGGCGATCGTGCGCGACGCGCCGTCGCAGGGGGCGGCGTTTCGTGAGGCCGCGGCGGGCCCGCTGGAGGTGTGGGGGGCGTCGTCGTCGCTCGTCGCACGACTCGCCGCGCGCCGTCGTCGGGCGGCCCTCGGCGCGCTCGCCACCGTGTGCGCGCTGGGGATCGGCGCGAGCGTGTACCGCACCGTCGACGAGCGCTCGCTCCCTGAGGGGACGACGCGCCCCGCGTGGGTGGGCTCGCTGGGGAGCCCGGTCGTTCGCATGAGCGGGGACTTCGGCGCGGTGTGCGCCGAGCTCGGCGACGGGTCGGTGTGGTGCTGGGGCGCGAACGACGACCGCTTCCCCGGGGACCGCTACGCGCGGCGCACGCCGAGGGAGTTCCCCGCGCTGCGCGGGCTGCGTGGGGTGTCCCTCTCCTCGCGACACGCCTGCGCCCTCCGCGGCGACGGGCGCGTCGTGTGCTGGGGCTACGGCGGCGACGGGCGCCTCGGCGGGTCGGAGGAGAACGTGCACGAGGCGCCGCGCGTGGTCGAAGGTCTCGAGGGCGTCACGCAGGTGGTGACTGGCAACCATTTCTCCTGCGCGCTCCGCCGCGACGGGAGCGTGTGGTGCTGGGGGTGCTCGCCCCTCCAGGCGCGCTACGACACGGGCGACTGCGCGGTGTACCGTCCCGAGTTCGTGCGCGGAGTTCCTCCCTTCGCCGAGGTCGTCGCGGGTGAGTTGCAGGTGTGCGGGCGGACGTCCGACGGCGCGCTCTGGTGCTGGGGTGCGCCCGTCGGATTGCCGCGTTATGGCTCAGGCCCGATGGAGTGGGGGCGCCAGCCGCCGCAGCGACTCGCGACGGAGACGCCGGCACGGGCGGTCTTCGCTGCACCAGAAGGCGAGTTTGTGATCGACGCGCGCGGGACGGTCTGGCGCTGGGGAAACGTCCCAGCCCTCGGCAGTCACGCGTGGCCAGAGCCGGCACGCGAGCCGCGACTCGACGGCGCCGTGGAGATTGTGCAGGACGGCGGCCTCGGCTGCGCCCTGATGCGCGACGGCGCCGTCGCGTGCTGGGGCGACAACCGGCGCGGCCAGCGGGGCCTCGGGCACACGCGCCCCGTCGCGGGCGTCACCCGCGTGCCCGGGCTCACCAGGATGCGCGGCGTGGTGGTGACGCTGGATGGCGCCTGCGCGTGGGGGACGGCGGGCGTGGCGTGCTGGGGGGCGATGGGGCAGGCGCGCTGAGCGCGAAGTCCAGACTACGGGTGACGCGCGTTCAGTGACGACGCGCCACTTTGCGGGCTCGCTTCGATAACCCCGACGCGATGCAATACTCCCGGGACTGGTTCGCGAAGATGCTGCTGTTCAACACGACGGACATCGGGTGCGAGGTTCACGTGCAGGAGCCGGTGACACCCGAGGTGCTGTCGATCGACGCGTGGATCGAGCCTCGGCCCGAGCGGGCGGCGTTGCTCGCGACGCGGGGCGTGGTGGGTCGGATGTGCATGGAGCCCGCGGTGGTGGAGGTGTTTCACCCCGACGCGTCGATGGAGGAGGTGGACTGGGCGATGCTGCGCGTGACGCTGCTGCACGACGCGCTGCGGAAGCGGGCGGAGAAGGAGTCGGGCGCGACGCGGCGGGTGATGCCGGCGCGTCCGCGACTGTGGCTGGTGTTCACCGAGCGAGCGCGGCGGGTGATCGACGGGTGGGCATTGACGCCGATGAAGGGCTGGCCGCGGGGCTTCTACGGGAGCGCGTTGAGCCGCGCGCCGCGGGTGGTGCTGTGCTCGGCGCTGCCGCGAACGCCAGAGACGCTGGTGCTGCGCGCGATGGCGAACGGGAAGGTGCGCGACGGTGCGATCGCGGAGGCGCTGGCGCTGCCGGAGGGCGCGTGGGAGCGGGTCATGATCGAGAGGCTCTTGCGCGTGGTCGGGCCGGAGTTCAGGCTGCAGGGAGCCAACATCCCGATGGAGGACGACGAGATGACGATGGACTACAAGGCGGTGTTCGCGGAGGGCGCGCGGCTCATCGAGGAGGACAAGCGGCTGCGCGAGGAGGCGCGGGATGCTGGGCGCACGGAGGGGCGCCGGGAGGGGCGCCGGGAGGGGCATCGGGAGGGTGTCGGCCCGCTGGTGCGTCTGTTCGAGCGTCGGCTGTCGCGCACGCTGACGGAGGCGGAGCAGCTCACCCTCGTCGGGCGCCTCGACACAGTAGGCCCGGCGCGCCTCGGCGACGTGGTGCTCGACCTCGACACGGCGGCGCTCGGCGCGTGGCTCGCCGACCCCGACGCGCGCTGACGCTCAGCGCGACGGGTGTCGGTAGCGCATCGCGACGCGGCGCTCGGGCGACGGCAGCGCGCGGCGCTCATCGGCAATGCGGAACCCCCACCTGCTCGCACGCCCGGATCGCGAACGCGTTGTCCGCCAAGGCGCCGCGCGTTGGTGCGCGACCTGCGGTTGGGGTTGGGAGGGGGCCTGGCGCAGCGACGACGGAGCGCCGCAGGCGATCAGCTCTGCGGAGCGGCGGGCTTCTTCGCGGCGGGCTTGCGCGCGGGCTTCTTCGCGGCGGGCGGAGCGGCGGGCGCAGGCTCAGCGGCCACCACCGGCGCGGGCGCAGCCACCACGGGAGCGGGCGCAGCCGCCACGGGCGCGGCGACCTTCTTCGCCGCGGGCTTCTTCGCGGCCGGCTTCTTCGCCACGGCCTTCTTGGGCGCCTTCTTCGCGGCGGGCTTCTTCGCGGCCGGCTTCTTCGCCGCGGCCTTCTTGGTGGTCTTCTTCGCCACCGTCTTCTTCGCGGCGGGCTTCTTCGCGGCGGCCTTCTTGGTGGCCTTCTTCGCGGCGGGCTTCTTCGCCTCGCCGCTGTTCTTCTGAGCTGCCATGAGGAGAGATCCTTTCTCGGCGCGACCGAGGTCCATGAGGTGCGCCTCACGAAATCGCACCACAGGCGCCGCCCTCGCATCAACCCCTGAATGCGTGTGAAACACCTTCCCCGCAAGGCATTCTGTCATCTCCGCAGCGAACTCATCCACCCTCGCGCGAGCGGCGGTCGATCCACGCCGCCACCTCCCGCGCGTGCGCCACGCCGTGCGCCTTCATCCCCGGCGGAATCTCCCCCCGATCGAGGTTGGCCTTCGGCACCAGCGCCCGCTTGAACCCCAGCTTGGCGGCCTCCTCCAGGCGCGGCGTGCACCGCGGCACCGCCCGCACCTCCCCCGCCAGCCCCACCTCGCCAAACACCACCAGGTCGGCCGGGAGGCTCAGCTCCGCGACGCTCGACGCGATGGCGCACACCACCGCCAGGTCGTACGCGGGCTCATCGATCGACGCCCCGCCCGCCACCGACACGAACACGTCCCGGTCGCGCACCGCCAGCCCCGCCCGCTGCCCGAGCACCGCCGCGAGGATCGACAGGCGCGTCGGGTCGATCCCCGTGGCCACGCGGCGCGGCGAGGGCATCGCGCTCGGCGTCACCAGCGCCTGCACCTCCAGCAGCAACGGCCGCGCCCCGTCGGCGGTCGCCACCACCACCGACCCCGGGACGTCCTTCGGGCGCTCGGCGAGGAAGAGGGCCGACGGGTCGGCCACCTCCACCAGCCCGTCGCGCGTCATCTCCAGCACGGCGAGCTCGCCCGAGGCGCCGAAGCGGTTCTTCACCGTGCGGAGGATGCGCGGGCCGCCCGAGCGCTGACCGTCGAACGACAGCACCACGTCGACGAGGTGCTCGAGCACCTTCGGCCCCGCCAGCGAGCCGTCCTTGGTGACGTGCCCCACGAGGATCACCGTGCGCCCCTGCTGCTTGGCCAGCGTGACGAGCCGCGAGGTCACCTCCCGGAGCTGCCCGACGCTCCCCGCCGCGCTCTCCAGGTCGGCCGCCCGCATCGTCTGGACGGAGTCGACGGCGATCACCGAGGGGTCGTGGCGCGCGATGGCCAGCTCGATGTCCTCCAGCTCGCCGCTCGCGATGAGCATCAGCGCGTCTTGATCGGCCACGCCGAGACGTCGCGCGCGCCCCGCCACCTGCGCGGCCGATTCCTCACCGCTCGCGTACAGGATGCCCCCGCGGCGACGCGGCGCCCGCGCCAGCTTCGCCACGAGCTGGAGGAGCAGCGTGCTCTTGCCCACCCCCGGCTCGCCGCCCACCAGCACCACGCTCCCCTCGACCAGCCCTCCGCCCAGCACCCGATCGACCTCGGGCATCCCCGTGGGCGTGCGCGGCGCCTCGTCGGCGAGCGCCTGCGTGAGCGCCACGGCCTTCGAGCCCGTCGCGCTCACGGCGATGTTGCCGCGGCCCGCTCGACCGCGCGTGGGGACGGCCTCCTCCACGATGGAGTTGAACTCGCCGCACGCGAAGCACTTGCCCTGCTGCTGGGCGTAGACCTTGGCGCACGACTGACAGACGAAGCGGGAGCCCTTCATGGGGGCGCGTCGTACCGCCAGACGGCGCCGCCCACAACCGGGAGTCGGACGTAGGCTGTCAGCGCACCTTGGAGAGCCGACCCTTGCGCGCGTCGCGGATCACCACGACCACCGCGCCGAGGAAGCCGAAGAAGGCCCCGACGGCGCCGCCGATCCACGCCGCGAAGGGGGCGGCCTTCTCGACGAGCCACGCGAACAGAATCCGCGGGATGAACCACGGCGCCTCGACGCGGTGCAGGAGCATCCAGAGCCCGAC
The DNA here is from genome assembly GCA_044375895.1 of Polyangiales bacterium. Taxonomy (GTDB): domain Bacteria; phylum Myxococcota_A; class Polyangia; order Polyangiales; genus CAISKJ01. Next base: position 51,082 of record JBILLV010000021.1, read on the forward strand.
GGCGCCGAGGGCCGCGAAGCCCGCGAAGAGCATCGCGCACTTGAACAGCGTCCAGGGCCAGCCGCGGCGGCCCTTCGGGGGAGACGGGGGCGTTCGTTCGTCCATGGGCGCAACCATAACGCCGCCCCGCCCGCGCGTCACACCGCGCACTTCGCCCCTTGACGTTGGCGCCGCTTCGTCCCTTGTGTCCCCCATCCCGTTGTGACCCCCCTCGACCGCACCCGCCTCCGCCTGGAGCGCTCCCTCGGCCCGAGCGCCGTGCTCAGCGACCCGGCCGCGTGCGCACCCTACGCCCGCGACGAGTCGGAGGCCGTGGGCGTGGTGCCGCCGTGTGTGGTGCTCGCCCGCGACGCGCGCGCCGTCACCGAGACGCTCGCCATCTGCGACGACGAGCGCGTCCCCATCTTCCCCCGCGGCGGCGCCACCGGACGAACGGGCGGCGCCGTCCCCATCGTCCCCGGCGTCGTGCTCGACACCACCGGGCTCGACCGCGTCATCGACCTCGACCCGCGCAACCGCACCGTCACCGTCGAACCCGGCGTGCGCACCGCGGCGCTCCAGTCGCTCGTCGAGGGCGAGGGGTGGTTCTTCCCGCCCGACCCGCAGTCCGCCGAGTGGAGCTGCCTCGGCGGCAACGTCGCCGAGAATGCCGGCGGCCCCCGCGCCTTCAAGTACGGCGTGACGCGCGACTACGTCCTCGGCCTCGACGCCGTCGTCCCCAACGGAACCTCCCTCCCCATCGGCCGCCGCACCGCCAAGGGGGTCACGGGCTACGACCTCACCGCGCTCCTCGTCGGCAGCGAGGGGACGCTCGCCGTCTTCACCTCGCTCACGCTTCGCCTCGTGCCGTTGCCCGCGGAGGTGCGCACCCTCGTGGCCGGCTTCGCGACGCTCACGGCCGCGGGCGAGGCCGTCGCGCGGCTCATCGCCGAGGGCCACGAGCCCCGCTGCGTCGAGCTCCTCGACGACGTGTGCTGCGCCGTCATGCGCGCGTCGGAGCCCGCCTGCCTCCCCGAGGGTGCCGCGGCGGTGCTCATCGTCGAGTGCGACGGCCACCACCCCGCCGCCGTCGACCACGCCACCGAGCGCGTCGCCGACGCCTGCCTCGCCGCGGGCGCCACCTCCGTCCGCGCCGCGCGCACCGCCGCCGAGCGCGAGGCCCTGTGGAGCGTCCGTCGCGTGATGAGCCGCGCGCTGCGGGCCCGCGCCCGCTCGAAGCTCTCGGAGGACGTCGTCGTGCCGCGCCCCCACGTGCCGCTGCTCCTCGACCGCGTGCGGGCCATCGCCGCGCGCGAGTCGCTCGTGATGCCCACCTACGGCCACGCGGGCGACGGCAACCTCCACGTCAACGTGCTCTGGGACGACGACGCGCAGCGCCCCGCGGTCGACCGCGCGGTCGCCTCCCTCTTCCGCGAGA
>JBILLV010000209.1:0-16005 GCA_044375895.1 Polyangiales bacterium
TGCTCCCTCGCGGCTACACCTACGACGCCTTCTACGTCGACCCGGGTCTCGGCCCCACCACGGGCAACGCGCGCGTCTCGCTCCAGGGGCTCAACACCCAGTTTGTCGACGGCATGACGGTGCTCTTCGACGGCATGCCCTGCACGGGTGTGATGGTGACGAGCCGCACGCTCGCGTCGTGCCTTACGCCCGCTCACCCCGACGGCCGCGTCCCCGTCACCGTGCGCTACGGCACCACGGACATCACCGTCGCCGACGCGTACCAGTACGCCAACTCCGCCGACCAGGTGGGCGGCGGTCTCTCCGGCGGCACCCTCGCGGGCTCGCTCACGGTCACGGTGCTCAACGCGATGGGCGGCGGCCCCGTCCCCGAGGCCTTCGTCTTCGTCAACAACGACCCGCGCGCCACGCCCCCGAGCTCGGGGCGCACCAACATGGGCGGCCAGGTGACCCTCTCGCCCCCGATGCTCACCGCGCCGGTGACGGTCACCGCCACCAAGGACTGCTTCACCACCACCACGATCCAGTCCTTCGACGCGCGCAACGCGACCATCTACCTCACGCCGCTCATGCTCCCGCGCTGCGGCATGGGGATGCCGATGGGCATGCCCCAGCGCCCCGTGTACCCGGGTCGCGTGAAGGGCGAGCTCATCTGGGCGGGGCCCAACGAGTTCGCGCCCAACCCGTGGATCAACGTCCCCCAGCCTCGCGCGGGCGAGCGCCGCGTGGCCTACGTCTACGCGACGCGCGCCGACATCTTCACGCCCGACTTCCCCGAGATGACGCGCCCGCAGTTTGAAGAGCGCGTGCTGGAGGTGGTGCCCGAGGGCTACGGCGGCCGCGGGTATCCCTTCGACTTCCTCGTGCGTCCCGGCGCCATCGCCATCTACGCGCTCGCGGGCGTCGAGCGCTCGACGCCGGTGCCGGGCATGCCGACGATGACCACGCGCGTCTTCACGCCCTACATGATGGGCGTCGCGCGCAACGTCCTCGCGTCGCCGGTCAACCCGATGACGCCCACCGAGGGCGTGGTCGACGGCCTCGTGGTCAACATGGACATCCCCCTCGACCACGTGACCCCGCTGGAGGTTGACGCCTACCCCGTGGCGATGGGAGAGACGACGCCCAACGTCTTCCACGCGAGCGCCTTCATCGACCTCGGCGGCGAGGGCGTGATCCCGCGCCCCGAGCTCACGGTCACGGGGCGCCGCGGCGGCGCGTACACCTTCGCGGGCCTCCCGTCGTTCTCCGGCGCGCTCGCCGACGCGCGGCTCAAGATCCACGCGCGCTACGCCTCGGGCACCGTCACGGGCCCCGGCACCTTCCAGGATACGCCGGCCCCCTGCTCGGGGCTCATCCTCGGCGGCATCACCTCGCCCGACGAGACGGTGCGCGTGCGCAACTGGATGGGCATCCCCAACATTACCACCCCGATGCAGGGCGGCGCGCTCCCGGCCGACCGCAACGTGCGCTTCGGCGTCGACCCGATGCTCGCCTCGCCCGACCTCCTCATCCTCACGCTCGCGTGGGGCTCCGGGGAGCAGTGGCAGCACCTCACGCCCGGCGCCGAGCGGGTGATCCAGTACCCCGACCTCTCCACGGTGATGGGCCTCGCCGACCTGCCGCGCGGCGCCCTCCTGACGCTCTCGCTCGTCGGCGTGCGCATCCCTGGCTTCGACTTCAACCGCTTCACCTACGCGACCATCAACCAGGCCTACTGGAGCGCGTATGCGGGCCGCGGCACCTTCGTGATGCGCTGACCGCTGGCGCCCCGCATGACCCCGAAGCACCTCATCAAGAAGCACTTCATGAAGAACGCCCTTCGCTTCCCCCCCATCCCCACGGTGCTCCTCGCCTCGATGGCCGCGTGCTCGGGGCCCTCGCGCGGGGCCGACGCGGGCATCACCGCCGACGTCCTCGAAGACCGCATCATCGTCACCGACGCCGACCGCCTGCGCTGGACCGAGTGCAACGTCGGGCAGCAGCGCTGCGCCTCGGGGACCAACGTCTACCAGCGCTGCGTCGCCGCGGGCGAGCTCACCAGCGTGGTCAACCAGGACTGCGCGGCCGAGGGGCTGGTGTGCGTGCCCGACCGCTGGTGCGTCACCTGCCGCCCCGGTGAGACGCGCTGCACGGAGGACAGCCTGAGCGTGGAGGTGTGCGCCGCCGACGGCCTCTCGTGGGGGCCGATGCGCGACTGCGACGTGGCCCGCGGCGAGGCGTGCCGCGGGGGGCGCTGCGTGGTGCTCTGCACCGACGACTCGGTGCTCAACACCAACATCGGCTGCGAGTACTACGGCGTCGACCTCGACAACATCGTGGAGTCGGGAGGGCGCTCGGCGGCGTCGCAGCAGTACGCCATCGTGGTGTCCAACCCCGACCCGGTGCTGACCACCCGCGTCGAGATCTTCCGCAACAACGCGCCGCCGGGGATGCCCCCGCAGACCGAGCGCGTGGCGATGGCGGTGATCCCGCCGCGCGACCTGGAGGTGTTCGCGCTGGCGGCCCGCGAGGTCGACTGCTCCACGGTGGCGGGGCTCAACGACGGGACGGGGACGTGCCTCTCGTCGCGCGCGTACCAGGTGCGCAGCTCGTTCCCGGTGATCGCGTACCAGTTCAACCCGCTGGAGAACGTCGGGGTCTTCTCCAACGACGCGTCGCTCCTCGTGCCGGTGAACTCCCTCGATGGCAACTACCGCGTGCTGGGCTACCCCCAGCAGTGGGCGCGCACCACCGACCCGGAGACCAACGGCAACACCGACATCCGCGCCTTCATGACGATTGTCGGGACGCAGGCCAACACGTCGGTGACGATCACCCCGACGGCGGACGTGATCCCCGGCGGCCCGCTGCGCATGCGCCACCCCGCGGGGACGCCCTTCCGCGTGACGCTCGGGCCCTTCGACGTGCTCAACCTGGAGACGGGCGCCTTCCTCGCGGACTTCACCGGCAGCCAGGTGATGGCCGACCGCCCGGTGGCCGTGTTCTCGGGGACGGAGTGCAGCGACGTGCCGTTCTGGCGGTCGTTCTCCGAGCGGCAGCCCGCGTGCGACCACATCGAGGAGCAGCTCTTCCCCGCGCAGACCGCGGGGCAGCGGTACGTGCTCTCGCGCTCGGCGTCGCGCACGCCCGCGGTGACCAACGCCGGCGCGATGGTCGCGCAGGTGAACGAGCCCGAGTGGTTCCGCGTGTTGAACCCCTCGTCTGAGCCCGTCCACGTGGAGACGACGCTCCCGGTCGATCTCGCCAACCCTGGCGGGCCGACGCTGGAGTTCGACCTCGACGACGGCGAGCGCTACGACATCCGCGGGCTCACCGACTTCACGCTCCGCGCAAACGGACGCGTCATCGTCGGTCAGCTCATGGGCTCGCAGAACACCACGGGCATCCCGCTCACCCTCCCGGGCGGCGACCCCTCGCTCATCATCGTCCCCCCGATCGAGCAGTGGCGCGCGGAGTACGTCTTCCTCACGCCGAACAAGTACGCCTTCGACTTCGTCAACATCGTGGCTCGCCCGAGCGCGACGGTGTTTCTCGACGAGACCCCGGTGGCAGACTTCGCCGACTGCACGCGCTCGCGCTCCGACGGGTGCGTCGAGACGGCGCGCCACATGTGCCCGCCCCCCACGTACGTCACGTACCGCTGCCAGCTCTCCTTCCCGCGCGTCGACACCACCACGATGCCGCCCACCATCTCCAACGGGCGCCAGGGCGACGGCGTCCATGTCGTCCGCGCGCAGCCCGCGCAGCCCGGGATGCCGCCGGAGACCGTCATGGTGCTCGTGTCGGGCTTCGACCGCTTCGTGTCGTACGCGTACGCGGGCGGCACCAACCTCACGCCCATCCGCTGAACCTCGCGCTCGCGGCGCCGTCGCCTACTTCTCGGCGACGGTGCCGAAGACGTGATCCCAGAGCGCGGTGGAGACGCCGAAGCCGCGGTTGTGGTCGTCGAAGTGGTGGACGAGGTGGCGGCGACGCGCGGCCTTGAACCACGTCGCGATGGGGGCCGCCCACTGCGCGCGCGGCGGCTTGAAGTGGTGCACCGCGAAGTGGATGTAGTCGTACGCGAGGTACCCGACGATGAAGCCCGCGAAGGCCCCCGGCGCCCACCCCGCGGGGAGCATCGCGCGGAAGCCGAACCAGAAGAGCAGCGCCAGGGGCACGCTCACCGGCGGCACCATCAACAGACGGTAGAAGTCGTCGGGGTACTGGTGGTGGATCCCGTGCGACTGGAAATAGATGAAGCTCGACACCGGCCCCTTCGGCGGCAGGTGGAACACGTACCGGTGGAGCACGTACTCGGAGAACGTCCACGAGAGGCCACCGCCCGCGAGTGACGCGAGCGCGAGGTGCGGCGGCAGCGCGACGAAGGCCGCGTGGCCCATCCAGAGCGCGATGGGGGCGAACAGCGCCGCGGGCACGGCGGGGTGCACGCGCGAGAAGAACTCCACGAGGTCGCTGCGAAACATCCGCGCGATGGTGTTGCGGTACACCGGATCGTCGACGTCGGCGCCGTGGTAGTGGGGTGCGTAGGGCCCTTCGCGGTCGATGCGTTTGTAGTCCATATCGCGCGTTGCGTTAGCGTCTACACCAGACGCGAGTGGACGTCCATCACCAGCCACGGCCCGGCGGCGAGCCCGTGAGCGTGTGGCACGAGTAGGGATTCTCCACGCGGAACGAGCTCTGCGCGGCGCGGTAGCGCGCGACCATATCGTCGTAGGTGGCGCGATCGGTGCGTCGGAGGTTGGTGGTCTCGCCGGGATCGGCGTCGAGGTCGTAGACTTCGAAGCGGGAGTCGTCGCCGTACGCGATGATCTTGTGGTGGCCGTGGATGAGCGCGCGGCGACGGTCGTTGTTGCTGGTGCGGGCGAGGTCGACCCAGACGTCGCGCGCGGGGGCCTCGGCCCCGTAGAGCTCGGCGACGAGGCTGCGCCCGGTGAACTCGGGCTCGGGCGGCGCGCCGAGGAGCTCGAGCACGGTGGGGGCGAGGTCGATGTGGCTGCGCGGCACGTCGATGCGACGCGGCGCCGCGCCGGGCAGCACGAAGAAGAAGGGCACCCGCACGAGCTGCTGCCAGACCTCGAAGGCGTGGCGGTAGTGGCCGTGCTCCCCGAAGCTCTCGCCGTGGTCGGCGGTGACGATGATGGCGGTGCGCGCGCCCCAGGGCTGCTGCTGCACCCACGTCACGAATTCGCGGAGCTGGTTGTCCGTGAAGGTGACCTCGCCGTCGTAGCGGTCGCGCAGCGTGCGGCCGTACGGCGTGATGCCCGGGTGCCGCTGGTACTGGTCGTGCGGGTCCATGAAGTGGAACCACGCGAAGAAGCGCCCGTTGGTGTTGGCCGGTTCGGAGAGGAGGCGGCGCGCGAGGGCGGCGTGGCGGTCGCCGGTGATGTCGACGTCGGTGGTGGCGTTCCAGTGCGTGCCGGGGAGCATCTCGTAGACGTCGAAGCCCTGGTCGAAGCCGGCCTTGGTGCGTCGGAAGTAGCCGTGCGTGTGCGCGGCGATGGTGCGGACGCCCGCCGCGCGGAGCTTCTCGGGGAAGAAGAGCACCCGCGAGGGATAGGTGCCGAAGAAGTACCCGTCGCGCCGGAGTTCACCCGGGAGACGCCCGCCGAGGAAGCCGCCGACGCTCTGCGACGTGTACGACGAGAGCGCGTAGCCGCGGGTGTAGCTCACCGCGCGCGACTCGAGCTCCGTGAGGAAGGGCGCGATGGGACGGGGATAACCCGCCCAGGGCATGTCCGCGCGCAGCGAGTCGATGGAGAGCAGGAGGACGTTGAGGTTGGCGGGCGGGCCGTGCGCGGCGGGGGGCGCGGGCGTCGGGGCGGGCGTCGGAGCGGGCGGCGCGGTGGGCGCAGGGACGGGCTGCGCGGGCGCGGTGGGGCGCGCGGGCTGGGCCTCCGCGGGCGCGATGGTGCGGTCGCAGGCGGCGAAGGGGAGCGCGGCGACGAGGAGGAGGGGGCGAAGGTGCATGGCGCGAGGCGGGCGTATAACGCCGGTCCGCGGAGGGGGCAACGGAGGAGGTGCACGGCCACGTCCGCGAACTCCCGTGACGACCGGTGTCGAGCATCGGGAGCGCGGACGCGCTGCGCGGGATGGGATCAGTCGGGGAAGTTGGCGATGTACGCGCGGCCCGCGGTGCCAGCGCCCGCGGTGACCGCGCAGCCCGAGACGAGCGGCGGGTTGAAGGCGCCGTTGAGCCGGCACGTGGCCGCCTGCGACGTGATGCGCACGCGGCCGAGCCCGCCCGCGCCGCCGGGGGTGTTGGAGTAGATGGTGGCGCCGACGCCGCCCGTCCCGCCCACCGCGCTCACGGTCGCGCCCGACGCGACGTCGACCGTCGGCGCGTAGAGGAACACCACGCCCCCCGACCCGCCGCCGCCCGCGCCGCCCACGCACGCGGCCCGCTGCGCGTTGCCGCCGTTGGAGAGCACCCGCGCCGTCGCCGCGAGCGTCACCGACACGTGCGACGCCACGCGGAGCGCGCCGCCGCCGCCGCCGCCGCCGGTGCCCTCGTCGCCGCCGCCACCGCCGCCGCCCGAGCCGGGTTCGAAGGTGCTCGCCACGGCGAGGTCGTTGGCCGCCGTCGCGCCGATCGACCCGCCGCCGCCGGCGCCGCCGCCGAAGGGCGTGTAGCTGCCGCGCACAACCGCGTTGGAGCCCGCCGTCCCGTTGTACACGGGGTTGCCCGCGTTGCCGCCGCCGCCGCCGCGGTTGGGGCCGCCACCGCCCGCCGCGCCGCCCGCGCCGCCGCCCGGTCCGCCGCCGTTGCCGCCAGGGCCGATGTTGCCATACGCCGCGCCGCCGCCGCCGCCCGCAGGACCGCCGCCGCCGCCGCCGCCACCCCCGTCGGCGTAGCCGCCGCCGCCGCCGCCGCCGGCCGCGCCGCCGCGACCGGAGAGCGAACCCGTCGGCGTCAAGCCCGCGTAGCCCGTGGTGGTGAGCCCGCCGCCGCCGCCCGTTCCCCCGCAGCGGGCAGCCACGGAGCAGCGATCGCCGTCGGTGGCCACCGCGAGGGGGTTGCCCGTGTCGCCGCCGCCGGAGCCCGACGCGTTGTCGAGGCAGTCGGTGTGCGGCGCGCCGCCTGCGCCCGACACGTCCAGGGTGCCCGCGATGGTGACCGCGCCCGTCGCCCGCAGGTCGAGGACGCCCGTGCCGGTGGTGGTGACGCGCACGCCCGCGGGGACGTTGATGGTCGTGAAGTTGTGCACGCCCGGGGTGAGCACGGTGTTCGTGGTCGGGTTGAAGGCCCCCTCAACCCCGGTGCTCGGGAAGCGCGTGCACCCGCCGCTCACGCAGGGTGATCCCGCGGGGCAGACGTTGCCGCAGGTGCCGCAGTTCATCGCGTCGGCGCGCGCGTCGATGCAGCGGCCGCCGCAGAGCGTGAAGCCCGCGTTGCAGGTGAGCGTGCACGACGACATCACGCAGGCCGCGACGCCGTTGGTACCAGCGGGGCAGACGTTGCCGCAGCGCCCGCAGTTGTTGACGTCGTCCGTCACGTCGACGCACGCGCTCGCGCACACGGTCTCGCCCGTGGCGCAGAACAGCCGGCACGTCCCCGCCACGCACGCCTGGCTCGCGCCGCACGCGTTGTTGCAGCGCCCGCAGTGGGCGCCGTCGTTGAGCACGTTGACGCAGCTCCCGCCGCAGTTGGTCTGCCCCGCGCCGCACGAGGCCGTGCACGCGCCGCCGTTGCACACCTGGCCCGCGGCGCACGCCCGGCCGCACATGCCGCAGTGGGCGAGGTCGGTCATGAGGTCGCGGCAGGCGCCCGAGCAGGCCGTCTGGCCCGCCGCGCAGGAGAGCGTGCAGCGGCCCATGGTGCACACCTCGCCCGCGGCGCAGGCCACCCCGCACATGCCGCAGTGGGCCCGGTCGGTCTGCGTGTCGCGGCACGAGCCGCTGCAGTTGGAGAGGCCCATCCCGCACGACACCACGCAGCGCCCGGAGGTGCACGTCTCGCCCGCGGCGCAGCGCGTCCCGCAGACCCCGCAGTTGCCGTTGTCGGTGCGCAGGTCGCGGCAGACGCCGTCGCACACCGAGAGCCCCGCGCCGCACGACACCTGGCAGCGCCCCATCGAGCACACCTGCCCCGCGGCGCACTCGACCGCGCACATGCCGCAGTTGTTGTTGTCGGTCTGCAGGTCGCGGCAGACGCCGCCGCAGCTCGTCGTGCCGCCGCCGCACGACACCACGCAGGTACCCCGCGAGCACACCTGGCCCGCCGCGCAGGCGTTGCCGCACACGCCGCAGTGGGCCCGGTCGCTGTCGGTGTCGCGGCAGACGCCCGAGCACTCGGTGAGCCCGGCGAGGCACGACACGCGGCACGTCCCGGCGGAGCACACCTGCCCCGACGGGCACGCCCGGCCGCACATGCCGCAGTGGTTGAGGTCGGTCTCGGTGTCTCGGCAGGTGCCCGAGCAGTTGGTGAGCCCGGCGCCGCACGACACCACGCACGTCCCCCGCGAGCACACCTGGCCCGCCGCGCAGGCCGTCCCGCAGGCGCCGCAGTGACCGAGGTCGCTCTGGAGGTCGCGGCAGACGCCCGAGCACTCCGTGGTGCCCGCCACGCACGAGATCGCGCAGCGCCCCTCGGTGCACACCTGCCCCGCGGTGCAGCGGTTGCCGCACGCGCCGCAGTTGGCCCGGTCGGTGTCGATGTCGCGGCAGACGCCCGTGCAGTTGGTGAGGCCGGTGGCGCACGACACCACGCACATGCCCCGCGAGCACACCTGGCCCGCCGCGCAGGCCATCCCGCAGGCCCCGCAGCTCGCGAGGTCGCTCTGGAGGTCGCGGCAGGTGCCCATGCAGTCGGTCTGGCCGCCGCCGCACGACACCTGACACGTCCCCGCGGAGCACACCTGCCCCGCGGCGCAGGCGTTGCCGCACATGCCACAGTGGTTGCGGTCGCTCTGGGTGTCGCGGCAGGTGCCGGTGCAGTTGGTGAGGCCCGTGGCGCACGAGACCTGGCACATCCCGGTGGAGCACACCTGGCCGGCGGCGCACGCTCGGTCGCACATGCCGCAGTGGGCGAGGTCGGTCTGGAGGTCGCGGCACGTGCCCGCGCAGTCGGTGAAGCCCGCGCCGCAGCTCGCCCGGCACATGCCCGACGAGCACACCTGGCCCGCTGGACACACGGTGCCGCAGCCGCCGCAGTGGGCGCGGTCACTGGTGATGTCCACGCAGCGACCGTCACAGGGCGTCGTCCCCGCGACGCACTCCACCCGGCACGCGCCGTTGAGGCACACCTGGCCCATGGGGCACGCGTTGCCGCAGGCGCCGCAGTTGGCCCGGTCGGTCTGCGTGTCGGCGCAGTACGCGGGGGCGCCGCCGTCGCCCGCGCCGCCGTCGCTCGCCCCGCCGCACATCGCGAGGCCCATCCCGCACGTGACGCCGCAGACGCCGTTGCCGCACACCTGGCCCGCGCCGCACGCGTTGCCGCAGCGACCGCAGTGGGCGCCGTCGGTGGCGGTGTTGACGCAGAGGCCGTCGCAGATGGTCTGGCCCGCGCCGCAGAGGCCCGCGCAGCGACCCGCCACGCACACCTGCGCGCCGGGGCACTGCATCCCGCAGGCGCCGCAGTGCTGGGCGCTGGTCATCGTGTCGACGCAGCGGTCGCCGCAGCGGGTCTCGCTGGCGGCGCAGGGCGGCGGGCCGAGGTCGGTGGTGTCGAGGGAGGCGTCGACGCGTCCCCCCACCACGGGCTCTCCCGTACAGCCGAGGGCGGTCATCGCGGCGAGCGCGAGCGCCCACTCGCGCAATTTCATGGCCATGTCATACCTCCAGGTTTGGGCGTCGCTCGATGCGCGCCGCAAAGGCGCTTTCGACGCTACACCCGGGCGCACCGGAAGGTCACGTCGCGCGTCGATATGCCCCACGCGACGGTCTAGAATGGGCAACAGGCATGCAGATCCTCCACATTTCCGACCTGCACATCACCACCCCCGGCGAGACGCTCGACACCGTCTGGAACGGCCCATCGGCCGTGCTGGGCGAGCGTCAGTTCGACTTCATCGTCGTGTCCGGCGACCTCTCCCAGAGGGCCGCGGAGAAGGAGTACGGCGAGCTCACCGATTTCACCCGCAACACGCTCCTGAAGCTGCTGAAGAAGAAGGAGCGGGAGCGAATCATCTTCGTCCCGGGCAACCACGACGTGAGCTGGGACGCGCGCATCGGCGAGGCGGTGTCCTTCGAGGACTACGTGCGCGGCAAGCCCGACCCCGCGCGGATCCTCGCCGACCTCCAGCGCTCGCCCGAGCGGGCCCGCGCGCGCCACGTGATCAAACCCGACGGGCGCGTCGAGGTGATCCCCATCGACCCGGAGCTCTACCCCGATCGCTTCCACCAGGTGCAGGGCTTCCTCGAGCATTTCTACGAGCGCTCGCTCGGCGGCCCGCACCGCATGATGGACCTCGCCTCGAAGGACGACGGCGAGCACTGGTCGGCGCACGTCTTCCCGGAGCAGGGCGTGGCCTTCTATGGCTTCAGCTCGTGCCACCGCAACGACCGGTACTGGCACGGCGCCACGATCTCGCGCCTCGCCCTCAACCGCGCCGCCGAGCACGCGCGCGAGCACGCGAAGAACCTCCTGCTCGTGGCCGTGTGGCACCACGGGCTCACCGGCGAGCCGGGGCGGCCCGACCACCTCACGCTCCTCGACGTGGGGGAGCTCTACAACGCGGGCTTCCGCATCGGCTTCCACGGGCACACGCACGAGGCGGCGGGGGAGATCCTCGACAAGTTCTTCGGCGACCGCTTCGTGGTGGTGAGCACGGGGTCGGTGGGCGCTGGATCCGAGGAGCGGCCCGACGCGGTGGGGCGGCAGTTTTCGATGGTGCAGCTCTACCCCGGGCAGGCGACCGTGCAGGTGTGGGAGAGGCGCAACGTCGGCGTGTTTCGCCCCTCTGGCGAGCCGCGCTTCTACCTCCTCCCACACGGCTCTCCGACGCCGCTGCGGATGGCGCGCGTCGAGAACCACGTCCGTCGCATCACCATCGACGCGAACGGGATCGCCGAGGTGGAGGTCGAGCTCGTGAAGCTCCGCGCCGCGGGGAGGATCACCCTCGCGGTGGTGCCCGAGCGCGTGGGCAAGGTCGTCGCGCAGCCCATGGCGCTCACCAACCGGGGCATGTGGTCGGTCATCCGCGAGAGCCGACGGGACGGTCGCATCCAGTTCACGCTCGTGTGCAACGACGCGGAGGCCGACTCCGTCCGCTGGTCGTACCGCATCTCCAACGCCCACGCGCTGCACAGCTCGGAGCTCCGGCTCCTCCTGCGCGACGAGCACTGGACGCCCGACGGCCTGGCGGACGGCGAGGAGTGCCGCGGCCACGAGATTCACTTCCCCACCGATCGCTTCGAGATGACGGTGCAGTACCCGCCGGAGGTGCCCGGGCTGGTCGTCGACTCGGTGCGCGCGCTCGTCGACCACCGCCGCAACGACGGGGGCAACGAGTGGTGGGAGCAGGTGCCCAACGAGGTCGCCGATCGGCGGTGGCACGTCGTGAAGAGCGAGCCCCGGCGCATCGAGCTCGCCGTGCAGGCGCCCCTCGTCGGCCACCGGTACATGGCGGTGTTTCGCCTGGAGGAGCGCACCGAACGCCGCGTCGACGAGCGGGCGTGGCTGGTGTCGCGCACCGTGGTCGAGCGCGCCCGCCGTGAGACCCCGGGGGCGACGTCGGGCTTCTCCGCGCAGCTCTCGCGGGCGCTCATCGAGGGGCTGGTGCAGGTGTTCAGCGACGGCAGCGCCGCGGGTCTCACGATGGTGGGCTCGCTGTGGCACCCCGAGGAGCGGCTGCTGCTGACGGCCTTCGGTCGGCTCAACCACTCCCACTGGGGGGCGCGCTTCCCCGCGGGGGCGGGCATCGCGGGCCACGCCTTTCGCTTCGCGCGCACCGCGGCGTGGCACCGGCGCAACTCGCCCGAGGCCTCCCTGGTGTACCGCCCCAGCTCCGAGGCGCGGTCGATCTACGGCGCCGAGTATCCCCACCAGTGGATCGTCGCCGTCCCCATCGTCACGCGCGGCGGCGCGGCCATCGGGGTGGTGTCGTTCGGGAGCCGCGAGTCGCAGACCAACGCCGAGTTCGCGCTGGCCACCTACGCGGAGACGGCCGCGCACGAGGCCGCCGACTCGGACTTCGGCAAGAACCTCCGCTTCGCCGTGAACTACTCGTTCTGGGAGACCCTCGCCAACCCGGCCGTCCCGGGCGAGGACGTCGCCCCCGTCGCGGACGGGCTCCCCGCGATGCTCCGTGACTACGCCGCCGAGACCGCGCGAGACCTCGACCGCACCCTCGGCAGCACCCCGCCCGCCATCCCCAGCGCTTGACCAGCCTTCACCGCGACCTGCGGCACTGGCCGTTCTGCGGTGGTGGTGCCACACCTCCCTGCCCGCACGAAATCCCCCTGCATTCCCGGTCGGAAGGGACTACCTCTGAAATCAGGAATATTTGCCACTGTACGGGGGGAGTACACGGGCATAGCGTCGGGAGTGGAAAGGAACATCCACCATGTACCCGCTCCGCTTGTGTTCTCTTGCGACCGTGCTGGTCGCCCTCTTCGCAGCAGGGTGTGACGGCGTGGCCGTCGTCGGGGGGCGGATGCCCTCGGACGCCGCGACGGGCGTCGACGCCGCCGACGCGCCAGACGCGGTGAGCTGTCCGGATCCGCTGCTCGCGTGCGACGGGCGCTGCGTCGATCCGCGGGGCGACCGGGAGAACTGCGGCGCCTGCGGGCGCGCGTGCTCGGCGGCCGAGGCCTGTCAGAACAGCGCCTGCGTGCCCGACTGCGTGGCCGGCGAGATGCTGTGCATGGGCGGTAGCGGCCTCACCTGCGCGTCGCTCGCGACGAGCCGTGAGCACTGCGGCGCGTGCGGCAACGTGTGCAGCCGCGATCAGGTGTGCTCGATGGGCGTCTGCACGTTCATGTGCACCGGCGGAGCGACCGAGTGCGCGGGCGGCGACGGCATGGACGGCGGCGCGGGGAGGTACTGCGCCGACCTCACCACCGACCGCGCCAACTGCGGCGCCTGCGGCAACACCTGCATCGACGGCTACTCCTGCATGGACGGCCGGTGCCGCGTCCGCTGCGACGACGAGCTGCTCGCGCGCTGCCCCAACCCGGAGATGGCGGGCTCGCCCATGGGCGGCGGCGAGGTGTGCACCAACACCGCCACCGACGTGCGCAACTGCGGCGTCTGCGGCAACGCGTGCCAGCGCGGGCAGTTCTGCGTCCGCGGGATGTGCGCGACGATGTGCGGCGCGGGTCTCGTCGAGTGCATGGGCATCTGCCGCGACACCCTGGTCGATCGCGACGCCTGCGGGATGTGCGGCAACCAGTGCGGCTCCGGTGAGGTGTGCACGATGGGCCGCTGCGTCGTGTCGTGCGGCGGCGGGCTCACCGCGTGCGACGGCGTCTGCCGCGACACCCAGACCGACACCAACCACTGCGGCGCGTGCGGGACGCGGTGCGCGCCGGGCCAGCTCTGCTCCCGCGGGATGTGCACGCTCACGTGCGCCGCGGGGCTGAGCGAGTGCGCCGGGACGTGCCGCGACTACCAGACCGACCTCTCCAACTGCGGCGCCTGCGGCACGCGCTGCCCCTCGGGCCAGGTGTGCTCCATGGGCCGCTGCCAGGTCTCCTGCGTCTCGGGAACCGAGAACTGCATGGGCACCTGCCGCGACCTCGACACCGACCGCAACAACTGCGGCTCGTGCGGGACGGTGTGCCCGTCGGGGACGGTCTGCGCCTCGGGCCGCTGTCAGGTGTCGTGCCTGGAGGGGCTCACCGAGTGCATGGGCGTCTGCCGCGACACCCAGACCGACCTCGCCCACTGCGGCGCGTGCGGCAACGCGTGCCCCGCCGGTCAGGTGTGCTCCCGCGGCGCCTGCACGGTCTCGTGCGGCTCGGGCCTCGACAACTGCATGGGCGTCTGCCGCGACCTCGACACCGACAACAACCACTGCGGCATGTGCGGCCGCGTCTGCCCCTCGGGCCAGGTGTGCTCCGGCGGGATGTGCTCCGTGTCGTGCGGCGCCGGCACCTCCAACTGCATGGGCGTCTGCCGCGACCTCGCCACCGACAACAACAACTGCGGGATGTGCGGCCGCGCCTGCCCCTCCGGCACCGTGTGCTCGCGCGGCACCTGCACCGTGTCGTGCGGCGCGGGCCTCGACAACTGCGGCGGCGTCTGCCGCGACCTCACCAGCGACAACAGCCACTGCGGGATGTGCGGGCGCGCCTGCGCCTCGGGCCAGGTGTGCTCGCGCGGCGCCTGCACGGTGTCGTGCGGCGCGGGCCTCTCCAACTGCACCGGCGTCTGCCGCGACCTCACCGGCGACCGGCTCAACTGCGGCACCTGCGGGCGGGCGTGCGCCTCCGGCGAGATCTGTATGGCGGGCTCGTGCACGGTGTCGTGCCCCTCGGGCCAGGTCGACTGCGCGGGCACCTGCCGCGAGCTCGCCACCGACGTGCGCAACTGCGGCGCGTGCGGCGTCGTGTGCCCCTCCGGGCAGCTCTGCTCGCGCGGCGCGTGCACCGTCTCGTGCGGCGCCGGGACCACCAACTGCACGGGCGTCTGCCGCGACCTCCAGACCGACCTCAACAACTGCGGCATGTGCGGGCGCGGGTGCGCGGCGGGTCAGGTGTGCTCCGCCGGGGTGTGCACCGTGTCGTGCGGGTCGGGCACCACCAACTGCACGGGCGTCTGCCGCGACCTCACCACCGACACCAACCACTGCGGCATGTGCGGGCGCTCCTGCGCGTCGGGCCAGCTCTGCTCGCGCGGCGTGTGCGTGGTGTCGTGCGTGGCCGGCACCACCGACTGCACGGGCGTCTGCCGCGACCTCCAGACCGACAACCGCAACTGCGGCATGTGCGGGCGGGCCTGCGCCGCGGGCCAGGTGTGCTCCGGCGGGACGTGCCAGGTCTCCTGCGGCGCTGGCACCACCAACTGCTCGGGCGTGTGCCGCGACGTCGCCACCGACAACGCCAACTGCGGCGCCTGCGGCAACGCCTGCCCCTCCGGCACGGTGTGCTCGCGCGGCGTGTGCACGGTGTCGTGCGGCGCGGGCCTCAGCAACTGCACGGGCATCTGCCGCGACCTCACCGGTGACAACGCCAACTGCGGGATGTGCGGTGTGGCCTGCGCCGCCGGGCAGGTGTGCTCGCGCGGCGTGTGCACGGTGTCGTGCGGCGCCGGGCTCACCAACTGCACGGGCGTGTGCCGCGACGTGACCGCCGACCGGCTCAACTGCGGGACGTGCGGGCGGGCCTGCGCCTCGGGCGAGATCTGCACCGCGGGCGTCTGCCGGGTGTCGTGCCCCGCGGGCCAGATCGACTGCGCGGGCACCTGCCGCGACCTCGCCACCGACCGCCTCAACTGCGGCGCCTGCGGTCGGACGTGCGCCTCCGGCCAGGTGTGCTCCGCGGGCACCTGCAGCGTCTCGTGCGTGGCGGGCACCACGCTCTGCTCCAGCGTCTGCCGCGACCTCACCACCGACACCAACAACTGCGGCGCCTGCGCGCGGGTGTGCCCCTCGGGCCAGATCTGCTCGGCGGGCGTGTGCTCGGTGTCGTGCGCGTCGGGCACCACCAACTGCGCGGGCGTCTGCCGCGACCTCACCACCGACAACAGCAACTGCGGCGCCTGCGGCCGCACCTGCCCCTCGGGCCAGGTGTGCTCGGGGAGCGCGTGCCAGGTCTCGTGCGCGTCGGGCACCACCAACTGCTCGGGCGTCTGCCGCGACCTCCTGACCGACAACAACAACTGCGGCGCCTGCGCCCGCGTCTGCGCCGCCGGCACCGTGTGCTCGGCCGGCGTGTGCTCGGTGTCGTGCGGGGCGGGCACCACCAACTGCTCGGGCGTCTGCCGCGACCTGCTCACCGACAACAACAACTGCGGCGCCTGCGCCCGCGTCTGCGCCGCCGGCACCGTGTGCTCGGGCGGGACGTGCAACGTCTCGTGCGCGGCGGGCACCACCAACTGCTCGGGCGTGTGCCGCAACC